>JBEKJJ010000325.1:0-7932 GCA_050011295.1 Bryobacteraceae bacterium | reverse complement strand
GCCATCCGCTACCACCGCGACATGAACTTCAACATGATTCGCGACTGGGTGGGCCAGATTGGCGACGACGAGTTTTACGACGCGTGCGATCGCAACGGCATGGTCGTCTGGCAGGATTTCTGGCTGGCCAATCCCTGGGATGGTCCGGATCCGGATGACAACGATATGTTCCTGCGCGTCGCGAGAGATTACGTTCGAAGAATTCGCAATCATCCGTCCATCGGATTGTATTGCGGACGCAATGAAGGCTACCCTCCGAAGCCGTTGGACGACGGAATACGAGCGGCGCTTGCCGAACTGCATCCCGGGCTGCACTATATATCCAGTTCGGCCGACGATGTTGTCAGCGGACATGGTCCCTACCAGGCCATGCCCACCAAAGTTTACTTCCAGCGCGCGCCGGCCAAGTTCCACAGCGAAATGGGGATGCCGAACATTGTCACTTTGGACAGCCTGGCGCTGATGATGCCCGAAGCGGGAATGTGGCCGCAAGGACGCATGTGGGGATTGCATGATTTTTGCGGGAATGGCGCGCAGGGCGGAAAATCCTTCCTGGAGCGCATCCGTAACAGTTATGGCGGCGCCGACACCGCGGCGGACTGGTTGGCGCTCGCGCAGTTCGTCAACTACGAGGGCTATCGCGCCATGTTTGAAGCGCAGAGCCGCAATCGCATGGGTCTGCTCATCTGGATGAGTCACCCTGCGTGGCCCTCCTTGGTCTGGCAGACGTACGACTATTATCTTGAGCCGACCGCCGCATATTTCGGCGCCAAGAAAGCGTCGGAGCCGCTGCATATCCAATGGAATCCGCTGACCGAGACCATCGAAGTGGTGAATTACAACGGAGGCGAGGCGCGTGGCCTCTCTGCTCACGTTGCGGTTTTGAACATGGACGGTTCACTCCAATGGCAGCAGACTGCCAGTGTGGACAGCTTGGAAGACAGTACTGTATCTCCCATTAAAATGGCGTACCCGTCCGGAATGACGGCCGTGCACTTCCTGCGAATGGAACTAAAACGCGGCGCCGATATCGTCTCGGAGAATTTCTACTGGCGTGGGCTTCAGGATGGCGATTATCGGGCGCTAAGGGATCTGGGAAAGGCCGCGCTCAATGTTTCCACATCGGCGGAGCGGCAAGGCGATCATTGGCGGCTCACTACCGAGTTGTTCAACAACTCCAAAACGCCCGCGCTTATGGTCAGGCTCAAGGCAATCCGCGAGCATAGCGGTGATCGTATTTTGCCCGCGCTCTACAGCGATAACTACATCTCGCTGATGCCCGGGGAACGGCGCACCATCCGGACTGAGGTGCAGCATGCCGACACGCGAGGCGAGCAACCGCGAATCGTGGTGTCAGGCTTCAACAGTGATACCGCAACGCACCCGTAACATCCCTCGTCCGCGGCCCGTAAGAGCCACCTGGCTCTGATCCATGGTCTCTCCACCCTCTACCACTTCGATCAGGCCGTCCACCCACGCATCCTCCCAAACCGAATGCCGTGGACAAGTGCTCCGCCAAGCCTCCATGGTCTCCGCATACGTCCGCGGACGCCGGGAGATCCAGGCCAGAAGCTCCAGAGTCAATGAGTTAGCTGTCCCCGGCATGCTCCTCTGATAGTAGAGCACGCGGCGCCGAGCGTCCGCGCCGGCAAAAGTTATAAAATTACACTTGAAGCCGTTCCTGAACCGTTGCATACTGTGCCGTGCCTGTTGATTTCAAGGAGAATGCCTCGCAATCGCAGACTTTGAATTATCGCGAGAGACCTAGGAAAGTAGCCATTTCCCTCTGTTTGGTTGGGATACTTGCAGGTGGTGTAATCGGGGAAGTCCTGCGGGAGGAGATGGTCGCCTCGTCCCATCAGCATCTGGTATTCTCGGCCCTGCTCAACAGTTCAGAAGTGAAGGCTGCTCTAGCGAAGAGCGGCGGCGATTCCCCCTCGGCAAATCAAATGATACAAGTCGATGGGCCTTGGGCAAGGGACTTGTTTTGGCAAGATGGCCAGGTGGCGTATTTTGTACTCGCTGACGGCAGCTTCTACTTCGATGCAGCGCGCCCCCCGATTTGGGTAGTTCCTATGGTTCTGTTGTGTCCCGTGTTCGGCTTCCTGATTCCTTGGGGGACTATGAAAGCGCTTTCGGCGATGGGGGTGGATTACTTCGCCAAGAAACCGCCCCCGCCGCACCCCTAGCGGAACATCTTCTCATTCTTACTGCTTCCTCGCCAATAGCACCGTCATATCATCGGACAACTCGGGCGCCCCGGTCCACTGCCTGACAGCGTCCATCACCACTTCGATCACCCGATGGTCATCGCGCTCCGCGTGCTTGCTCACCAACTCAATCAACCGCTCCTCGCCGAACATTTCTCCGTACTCGTTCTCCGGCTCCGTAATGCCGTCGGTGTAGCACACTAACAGATCACCTGCGTGAAGCTCTACTTTGCTCTCGTCGTATTTCGAAGATGGAAAAGCCCCCACCACCGTTCCATTGATATCCAGAAGCGTGGAACTGCCGTTGTGAATCAGGATGGGCGGCAGGTGGCCGGCGTTGGTGTAGGTCAGCATGCCGGTCTCATCGTCGTAAAGCGCGATACAGAACGTCGCGAACTTCTCGGGCGAAGTGGTGGCGTGGAGTTGTTGGTTCAATTCCGAGACCAGGCGCGCGGTGGAAAGCCGGTGGCCGTTGGTCGCGCCGTAGGAGGGCGACGACTCCAGCGACGCTCGTAATTCCATGCGCATCGCGGATTGAATCCCGGCCATCAGCAGCGCCGCCGATATTCCTTTCCCGGCCACATCGCCTATGGCGAACGCCAGCCGGTTGGCGGAGATCCTTTGATAATCGTAATAATCGCCTGAAACCATGCGCGCCGGCTGGCACATTCCGGTGACGCGAATGGTCTTGAAGACCGGAGCAGTCTTGGGATAAAGCTGCTCCTGCACTTCCAGCGCCAGCGCCAGTTCGGCCTGCAGGCGCTCCTTCTCCTTGGCCACAATCAGCAGCTTCTCCAGATTCTCGGTCATGCTGTTGAACGATTTGCTGAGATCGGCCAGTTGGTCGCGTCCTGAAACCGTGATGCGATGCGAGAAATCCCCTTTCATTACGCGCTGCGTTCCTTCATACAGCGAGTGCACGGCGCCTGTAACCGTGCGCGTCAATGACACGCCGATAATCAGCGCAATCAATTCCACCACCAGAAACGCGATCGAAACCACCAGCAACGCGATCGGAACCACGCCCTGAAAATCGTCCACTTTGTTGCTCAGGATGATGTTGAGAATCGCGGAGTAGCGCGTGTGCACCAGCAGCAGCGCAGCGTCGTCCACTTCGCGCTCCAGCCAATGCTTCACGGGTACGAATGAAACCCACCGGACATCCAGATCGAAGCGATTCACCGCCGCAGGCAGGGCTGCCCCAGGCGCCTCGCGTCCGGAAGGAAGCCAAGTGGTGGTCACCTGAGATCCGGTGCCTTTGCTCTGCTTGCCGGCCGCCGGCTCGGTGGAGACCTGCAGGAAATACACGTCGCCCAACCCCGCAACCATTTCGCTCAGGTAGCGCCGCGTGAGGGGCGTGGCGGCGATAAACCGCATTCCGTTGGCCTCCGCTTGCGCCCAGGCGTAGTAATGGCTATCCAGCAAGGCCACACCGCTGCCGTTCTTTTCTATTCGGGGCGCCGTTGTGATGGCGGGATTCGCCGGCCAATACAGAAGGGTCCCACGCTGGTCAGTGGTGTCGTCGATCAGTAAAAAGAGATTGGGGAAGCGTTCGCTATAGATCTCGCCGGTGCGGCGCAAGCTCTCCACCCGAATCACCGGATTGGTGTGTACCATCGCATCCACAATGGCCTGCATGGAAGCCACCCGGCGGTCCAATTCGGACCGAGCCAGATACACGGCCACCTGTCCCGCCAACATGTAGGTGCCCAAGCCGGCCAACGTGAGAATCAGCAAAATGGGAACAACCGCGATCAGTACATAGGTAACCAGAATCCGATTTCGCAGCCTCCAGATGGCCTTGCGCAGCCCAATGCGCGTAAGCCGGATAACAATCCATGCGCCCAGCACGAAAAGGATGAACTGCAGGAACCCAACAAATCTGTTGGCCGGAACCGCGGGCAGTAAAATGATATAGACCAGCAGCAGGATCAGGAAAGCTTTGTCCAGCTTGCCCAGCCGCTTCCAGACAGTTTTGATCTTGCTGGTCACAACTCTAGAAGAGTCACACTCGCGATTTTGCGATCTGCGGGGTTTCCGGAACCGATTCGGGTAACGGTTTCTCCGGCTCCAGAAAATACTTCGTCAACTTCTCTTCCAGAATCAGCAGAGCCTCCGACGGGTCGTCGGCGTACTGAAACAGCTTCAGATCCTCCGGGGAAATGGTATTGTGCTTCACCAGCGCCTCGAAATTCAGCACTTCCTTCCAAAATTTGGAACCATACAGCACAATCACGATTTTGCTTTCCAACTTGTGCGTCTGAGCCAGCGTCATGATTTCGAAAAGTTCGTCCAGCGTGCCGAAACCGCCGGGGAAGATCACCAGGGCTCGCGCGAGATAGGCGAACCAGAACTTGCGCATGAAGAAGTAGTGGAACTCGAAGGACAGATCGGGCGTGATATACGGATTGGGTTGTTGCTCGAAAGGCAATCCGATATTCAATCCGATGGTCTTGCCGCCCGCATCTTTCGCGCCGCGATTGGCCGCTTCCATAATGCCCGGACCGCCTCCGGAACAAATCACGAAGCGGTGAATCGGGGATTCGATACCGCTGGACCACTCGGTGATCAACCGCGCCAGGGTTCGGGCATCGCTATAATACTGGCCCAGCGGGCCATCTTCAGTGATCCGGGCGGAGCCGAAGAACACAATCGTGTCCTGAATCTTCTCGTCGCGAAAATGCGAGAGAGGCTCCAGATATTCCGAGAGAATCCGCAAGCCGCGGGCGTCGGGGCTCTCGAGAAAAGTCTCGTTGAGATAGGCCACCGGGCGGCGGCCGTTACGAGTGGGGTCGTCGATCATTCGGAAGAGGCCGGGGCGCCTTCGAGCAACGCCAGCCGCTTCTCTAATTGTCTCACTGTCTTCAGCAACTCGGGCAGTTTCGGAAAAGCCGTGATCGCGCGCAGCCAGTCGCGGCTGTCGAAAGCCGGTGAGCCGGAAACCACAGCGCCCTCTTTCACGTCGCCGCCGATGCCGCTCTGCGCGTAAACGATGGCGTGGTCGTGGATGGTGAGGTGTCCCGAGATGCCCACTTGTCCGGCCAGCAGCACGTCCTTGCCGAGGATGGAGCTGCCGGCCAGTCCGGTTTGCGCGCAGATGATGTTGTCCTCGCCCACCACCGAAGCGTGACCCACCTGCACCAGGCTGTCGATCTTGGCACCGCGCTTCACGCGTGTCTCGCCCACCGTAGCGCGATCGATCGAAGAAAGTGTTTGAATCTCCACGTCGTCCTCAATCACCGTGATGCCGGATTGCACAATCTTGAAGTGCGTCCCCTCCCGCGTCTTGGCGAAGCCAAATCCGTCGCCGCCCACCACCACTCCGTTTTGCAAAATCACGCGGTTTCCGATGCGGCAATACTCGCGCACCACGCATTGCGCGTGAGCGTAGAAATCGTCGCCAATCTGGGCGCCTTCATAAACAACCACGTGCGGATGCAGAACCGCGTTGCGGCCGATGGAGACGTGTTCGCCCACCACCGCGAACGCTCCGATGGACGCGCCCTCGCCGATTCGCGCCGTGGATGCTATGGACGCCTGTGGATGAATGCCCGCGGGCGGACGCGGAGGCTGATAAAACAGCGCCAGCGCGCGAGCGAAATCCTGATACGGGTTCGCCGAAACCAGGCTGGCGGGCGAGGCTTGCGGTAATGCCTCGGAGACCAAAATCGCTGCTGCACGGCAATGTTTCACCTTAGGCGCGTACTTCGGGTTGGCCAGGAAGGTGAGCTCGCTCGGACCGGCCTGCTCCATACCCGCAACCCCGGTGATAACGATCGCGCCGTCGCCTTTTAGTTCCGAGCCGAGCCGGTTAGCCAGTTCGCCGAGTGAGATTTTCACGCTGGTCATCGTATTTAGCATGTTACCGAACCGCGGGTGCGGTAAACCGCCTCCCTTCGAAAGCGCCTGCGCCGCTCAATCCCAAATCCTTGTGCGTCAACGTGGGGACCTGAAGGCGCCTTCGGACTTGTACGCAGCGAAGAACCCGCGATGCGTCTGAGCAGTAGGGTCCTCTGTGCCTATAGCGGTGTATACTGAATTCCGCCCGAAGGATTTTTCAAGTTCTGTCAATGGTTCAAGCTCTGCTAAGGGAGGTCAAGGTGATTCGAGCCGCCATTTTTCTATTCCTTGCAATTGGCTCGGCCGTTGCGCCGGACGCCGCGCCGGCCGGCGATACCACCGTCTCGCGAGGCCTGCATGAGCAGGTGGACAAGGTCTTCGCGAAGTGGGACTCCACTGTCTCTCCCGGCTGTGCGCTATCGGTGATCAAAGATGGGCAGATCATTTACAAGCGCGGTTACGGAATGGCGGATCTGGATCACGACATTCCGATTAGTCCAGAAACCGTATTTCACGTTGCGTCCATCTCCAAGCAGTTCACCGCGGCGGCTATCCTATTGCTGGCCCAAGAACGAAAGCTTTCGCTCGACGACGATGTTCGCAAGTACATAACGGAACTGCCGGACTTCGGCACGCCCATCACCATCAGGCACCTGATCTACCACACCAGCGGTCTCCGCGACCAATGGAGTTTACTTGGCCTGGCCGGCTGGCGTTACTCCCTCGACCTCATCACGGACGATGACGTTCTGGAGTTGATGTCGCGTCAGAAAGAGCTCAACTTCAAGCCAGGTGAGAAGCACATTTATTGCAACACCGGATACACGCTGCTCGCGCAAATCGTGAAGCGAGTTAGCGGTCAATCGTTTCGCGAATTCACGACTAATCGCATCTTCAAGCCTCTCGATATGGAAAGTACGCACTTCCGCGATGACCACGCGGAAATTGTGAAACATATCGCCTACGGCTATGTAGATGGCGAAGGTGGGAATGGCTACCGGCTGAGCGTAACGAATTTCGATACCGTGGGTGCTACCAGCTTGCTGACTACGGTAGAAGATCTCGCGCATTGGGATGAAAACTTCTACCATCCTCGTGTCGGTGGTCCCGAGCTGGTGGCCCAACAGTTGCAGCGCGGGAAGCTCAATAGCGGGAAAGAATTGGACTATGCATTCGGCCTGGTGCACGGCAAATATCGGGGCCTCCGCACAATCGATCACGGCGGCGCAGATGCCGGATATCGGGCTGACCTGCTTCGTTTTCCTGACCAGCACTTTTCCGTCGCCTGTCTTTGCAACAAGGGTGAGATCAATCCAAGCGAGTTGACCCGAAAGGTCGCCGACATCTATCTGGCCGGCCAATTTAAGGAACCGGCGACGGCTCGCCCGGACTCTACTCAAAACGTTGCGGTGCCAGCGCAGCGCCTCACCGAATACGCCGGCCTGTACTGGAAGAAGGACGACGAACACGCGACCCGGATTATAGTCGAAGACGGAAAGCTGTTTTTGGCTTCCCCCGAAAACGATCGGCTCGAATTGTCGCCGCTTTCCCAGAATCGTTTCCAGCTCGTCGTCTACCCGGTTGTGTTCACTTTTGCGGACGCAGCGGCCGGGACGCCGCAGCGGATGAGTATCCAGGCGCCAGGAAATGAGAAGCCTGACGTCTTTGATTTGGTCGCGGAGTCAAAGCCCGCGCCCAACCAACTGGCCGGCTATGCCGGTTCCTATGTAAGTGACGAGATCGACCCAATTTATCGAATCGTGGTGGAGAACGGCGGCCTCGTATTGAAACGGCTGAAGTCCAAGCCACAAAAGCTTGAGCCGACCGTCGAGGATTACTTCCAGGGGCCGGATGGCGATATTCATTTCGAGAGAGATCCGGC
>JBEKJJ010000324.1:0-9024 GCA_050011295.1 Bryobacteraceae bacterium | reverse complement strand
TGGCCGCGAATGCACGCAAATAAGTGGCGCACGCACTCGTGCGTGCCGCGTTCACACTCGTGTGAACGCCTGGCTTCCAAACCGACACAGGTGTTCGCAAGAGTGCGAACACGGCACGCACGAGTGCGTGCGCCACGTCTCACATGAAACTTTGGGGCGGGAGATTTGAGACGGGACCGTCGGAGATCTTCGAGCGGTTCTCCGGATCGCTCCATTTCGATAAGCGGCTGCTGGATGCCGATTGCCGCGGGTCACAGGCTTTCGCGCGGGCGCTGGAACAAGTCGGCATCGTGACGGCTGAGGAGTGTTCCACGCTGGTGATGGCGTTCGAACAGATCCGCGCGGAAGCGCAGCAGCCGGGATTTTTTGACGGGACACCGGACGGAGCGCCGGACGAAGACGTCCACACGCTGGTCATTCGCAAGTTAAAAGACCGCGTGGGTGCGCTCGCGGACAAGATCCACACCGGGCGCAGCCGCAATGAGCAAGTGTCGCTGGATATCCGGCTTTGGCTGCGCGATGAGATCGATTCCATCCTGCGGCAGCTCGCGCTGACGATGGGCGCGCTGCTTGCCATGGCTCGCAAATATCCAGACGCGCTGGTTCCCGGGTACACGCACCTGCGGCGCGCACAGGCTGTGCTGTGGCCGCACTATTTGCTGGCCTACTTCGAAATGTTCGCGCGGGATCGCGAGAGGTTCCTGCAGGCACGTGGTCGCGTGAATGTGATGCCGCTCGGATCGGGGGCGCTCGCCGGCAGCGGATTTCCTTTCGACCGCGACGCCATCGCGCGCGATCTCGGTTTTGCGGAGGTCACGCGCAATAGCATGGATGTCTCGGCCGACCGTGATTTCGCGCTCGATTTCCTCTACGTGGCCTCTGTCACCATGCTGCATTTGAGCCGTCTGGCCGAAGATTGGATCCTTTATTCCAGCGATGAGTTTGGATGGCTGGAGCTGGGCGACGGCGTAACCAGCGGATCCAGCTTGATGCCGCAAAAGAAGAATCCGGACTCGCTCGAATTGATCCGCGGAAAAAGCGGGCGCGTGTTGGGCGATTTGACCTCGTTGTTCGTCACGGTGAAGGGTCTTCCGATGACTTACAACCGCGACATGCAGGAAGACAAGGAGCCAATCTTCGATGCAGCCGCGCAGTTGCTGGGCTCGCTTGAAATGATGGAGGCGGTGATTCAATCCTCGCGGCTGAATCCGGCGCGGCCTTGGGCTGCGGCTGAGGAGAGCTGGGTGGTGGCTACCGATCTTGCCGAAGAGCTGGCCCGCGCTGGCACTCCCTTTCATCGAGCGCATCAATTGGTAGGCCAGCTGGTGCTCGAAAGCGTCAAGCAAGGCAAGAAGCCCTCCGATTGGACGCCCTCGGCTTTGACTGCGTTCGCGCCGGAATTCACGCCCGAAATGGCGCGCCTGCTAAATCCGGCAGAGGGCATGAAATCGCGCGAACTTCCGGGCGGAACTGGCCCGGCGGCGGTTTCGGACGCACTGGATCAGGCCGAAGCGCGGCTCGGTGAATGGCAATCGTGAACAAGACTTTCCGCCAGGGGCAAATCTTGAAACTGATTCGTAACAAGCGAATCCTCACTCAGGAAGATCTGGCGCGCGAGCTCAGCGAAAGCTTCCAAATCCAGACCACACAGGTGACTCTATCGCGCGATATCCGGGAACTCGGCCTGCTGAAGACGCCGGAGGGTTACCGCCAGGTCACGCACTCGGTGAGCGGGCCGGATCTGGCAACCATGGCCGGAGAGTTTCTGCGCGATGCAAGAGTGGCGCAGAATTTAATTGTGCTGCGTACGTCGCCGGGGAATGCGAACGCGCTGGCCGTGGCTCTGGATAACGAGGATTTGCCGGAAGTGGTGGGCACGCTCGCGGGCGACGACACTATCTTAGTGGTAGCGCCGGATAATAACACAGCGGCGAAGCTACGAGAGAAGCTGCTCCACTTCATGCAGGGCGGGTAGGGATTCTTCGGTGGACAAATCTCGATTGCGCTCGGTCAACTCTTCCAGGCCCACCAGCGCTTGATCGAGGTGCACACCGACCACGTAGTGGCCGCGTTCCTCGCTGCAGTAAGAGACCTCGCCGAGCCCCAGCCAATCGTCACAGACAACCTTGACAGCTGCGTTCACCGGGATCGGCCGGTCGAGTACCAGCCTCATCCCATGGGCTGAGAGCTGGATGGCATTGGCGGGCGTGGTGTACCCAGCATCCCCCAGTACTGTCAAGCTGACAGTTTCATACGCACGGATGCGAGGCTCCCGTCGCCGGTCCATAGGAGCCTTATCGGTACGGCCGGATCTTGTTTGAGCTTTATTTGAGTCTGGGGGCGAATAGCTTCTCTGAAACAGTGGGATGGCGCAAGAGTCAGACTGATTAGGTGCAATACCAACCGATTGAGGACCATGGTGTCATCGGGAACCTGCGTACTGCGGCTCTGGTGGCAAGGGATGGATCCGTAGACTGGTTCTGTTTTCCACGCTTTGACTCACCGAGCGTCTTCGCATCTATTCTGGATGCTAAGAAGGGTGGCTACTTTCGAATCTGCCCGGTCACCGTTTGGTCAAGCGCCGGCGAAGTATCCCGCAAACAGTTCTATTGGCCGGATACCAACGTCCTGGTAACACGATTTCTTGCCGCCGAAGGTGTGGGGGAGATCATTGACTACATGCCGGTTGCCGGATCGCACTCAACGGCTGGTTTTGAAGGGTTGATTCGGACCGTTAAAGTAATGCGCGGAAGCATGCAATTCCGCATGGAATGCCAGCCTGCTTTTAACTACGCGCGGGACCAGCATCGGACGGAAATATTGCAAGGTGGCGCAAAGTTCCATTCGCGCGATTTGCACCTGGGATTGGGTTCGGGAGTTGCCCTGCGGCGCTTGGGAAAAGGCGTGATGGCCGAATTCACGTTGCAGGAGGGCCAGAACACCAGCTTTCAGTTGCAGGGCCTGGCGCCCAAAGGCGGCGAAGAGAAGATGGTTTGGCTGGAACAGGAATGTGACCAGGTGTTTCGCCAGACGATCGAGTATTGGCGTAATTGGATTTCGAAATGCACCTATCACGGCCGCTGGCGTGAAATGGTGCAACGCTCCGCGCTGGTCTTGAAGCTGCTGACGTATGAACCCACCGGGGCCATCATCGCGGCGCCAACCTGTAGTCTTCCGGAAAGCCCGGGTGGGTCTCGCAACTGGGATTATCGTTATACCTGGGTCCGCGACGCCGCTTTCACGGTGTACAGTCTGCTGCGCATCGGTTTTCGAGAGGAGGCAATGCAGTTTGTCTCGTTTCTGGATGCGCGCTGCCACGAAATGGATCGAGGTGGATCGCTGCAGGTGGTTTACGGTATCGATGGGCGCCATGAGCTTCCGGAAGAAACTCTGGATCTGGAAGGCTACAAGGGGTCGCGGCCCGTCCGGATCGGAAATGCCGCTGCCGAACAACTGCAGCTGGACATCAACGGCGAGCTGTTGGACTCCATGTATCTCTTCAATAAACACGGCGCCCCGATTTCCTACGATCTGTGGGTTTATCTCCGCAGGCTTACCAATTGGGTCTGCGAACATTGGCAAGACCAGGATCACTCCATCTGGGAAGTGCGCGGCCGGCCGAGTAACTTCGTGTACTCCAAAGTGATGTGCTGGGTGGCTTTGGATCGCGCGCTACGGTTGGCCAGCAAGCGTGCGTTTCCGGCGGACTGGCGGCTTTGGATGAGAACGCGCGACAAGATCTATGAAACTGTGATGCGGCGCGGCTGGAACAAAAAGCAGCACGCCTTTGTGCAGCGCTATGATGGCACCGCGCTCGACGCATCCTGCCTTCGAATGCCGCTGGTTTTCTTCACCGGTCCCAACGATCCGAGAATGCTTCAGACCATTGACGCGATTAACCGACCACCTCGCGACGGAGGCCTGGTGTCCGATGGATTGGTTTTTCGCTACGACGTGAAGGAAACTTCGGACGGATTGCAAGGCACGGAAGGAACGTTCAACCTTTGCAGCTTCTGGCTGGTGGAAGCCTTGACGCGCGCGGGCCGCACTGATCCAGGCCGGTTGCAGGACGCGCGCCTTCTGTTTGAACAAATGTTGGGCTACGCGAATCACTTGGGTTTGTATGCGGAACAACTCGGCCATCGTGGCGAGGCGCTCGGAAATTTTCCTCAGGCGCTGACGCATCTGGCGCTGATCAGTGCGGCGTACAACCTGGATCAGTTTCTGGATGGAAATCCTGCGGCCGAGGATTGACCGGCTATCTAGCTCTTGAGAGGCAGGTAATCTCCCCAGTGACACATTTTAGGACACTATGGCGTCTCTTTCATGACGTGCCGATAACCGTGACAGACTCACGAAAGGCATCTGGAGGACGCCCATGAGAGTGTACCGAATAAAGAATGCAGTTCGCGCAGTGGTTATTGAAGAAAGCCGCCACAGGCTAACCGAACTTCCGGCCGGCGCCGTGTTGTCACTGACAAACGTAGAGCCTGATTCCAATGGCATGATTGAGGGAACCTCGGGCGAACGCACCGCGCTGGTATTTCTCAATGATCTAGAGGAGCGGGCGGAGCTGATGAACATTAGGATTCCCTCGGCGGCGGTTCGGGTGGTGCCGGGAATTTCTCAACACTAGATGTGGGGCAGGGCCGTGCCCTATAGGCGCTAACTTAACGGTAGCGTCAGAGCTTCCCAGAGCGCCGTTCCTGCCCGATTTGTTGATGCGAAGGTTTGTCAACAGAAATCGGAAATGCTGCGGTTGCGCTTTTTCCGCGCAGCGCATCAGCGGACACTGGCGCGTTTATCGTTCCTCATGGTTACGCGCATCCGACCGCGGATTCCAACAATAGAGCTTAATGAGCCTCGCCTGTCGGGTTCGCCGTTTATCGTTCGACGCTGTCTGAAGCATCGCCGTAACGATCTCCTTCGCGCGTGGCGATGTACACTAGATTGACCCGGTCGGGTGGCGAATCATCATGTTCTGTTCAATAGCGGAGCTTAGAACCGAGAGCGACGTTGAGCAAAAGTTGCTGTGGCCGGTGCTTACGACCAGCGTGCCCAACGGGGCCGGGCTCCTTGCCGCAGACATTCTAACCAAGTTGAGCATTCGGCGGCTGGAGATTGGAAAAGGCACAAGCAAAAAGCTGTATTACCCCGATTACATGGTGGTTCTCGCCGGGCTACCGGTTCTGGTGATAGAAGCAAAGGCCCCTGATGAATCCATTGATCAAGGACTGACCGAAGCACGTCTTTATGGCAACGAACTAAATGCGCTTTTTCCTTCCGGCGTCAATCCCTGCATGCGAGTCCTCGCCTGCAATGGTCATGAGATCCAGTCAGCACTTGTAGATACCGCGGATCCAGATATCAAGCTCAAGCACAGCGACATTTCCGCGGGTAGTTCCCTGTACGCACAGCTGATTGATACATGTCGTCGAGCGATTCTTCAGAAACACGCAGATGACATTCGACGGCGTTTCCGAAAGCCGCAATATCGCCGGGCTGTCAGTTTCGTTGGCGGCCCGGGGTTCCAGAATGAAGAACTCCCTCCCAACACGTTTGGTGCCACTATCGCCGGCGACTATGGTCATATTTTCAACCCGAGGACACCCGAGGAGCGGGCATTGATCGTCCGCGAGGCCTACGTTCCCTCCTTACGCCGACAAAGATATGTTGAGCCAATTGACCGACTGATTCGGAGTGCCGTGATGCCTAGCGTAGCGCGATTGCCTACGCTGGAAGACTCTAGCAGGCCCTCTGAGTTAAGTTCTGCATTTCGCGAGCGTCGAAACCTTGAGAATCAGGTCCTTCTTCTTGTCGGCAGTGTCGGCTCCGGGAAGTCGACGTTTATCGACTACGTTAGCTTAGTCGCACTGCCTGAAGAATTGCGTCGTCGATCTGTCTGGGTCCGTGTCAATTTGAACAATGCACCACTCTCAACCGAGGTAGCCTATGCGTGGATCGCGAAGGAGATTACGAATGAACTGAAAAGAGCGATCGCGTCCGAGGATGTCGATGACTTGGACACGCTGCAGAAAATCTTCCGGCCGGAGCTAAACGCCCTTCGGCGCGGTGCCCTTAAGCTACTTGATTCTAATTCGATCGAATACAAGACTCGGTTAACCGATGAACTTCTTAAGCTACAGCGTGACGATTTGATTCTTGCAAAGAGTCTTGCGAGCTATATATGCGCCGGACCTGGGAAGCTGCTAGTTATCGTACTGGACAACTGCGACAAGCGCACCCGCGACGAACAACTGACAATGTTTCAAGTTGCTCAGTGGGTGCGAACTGAATTCAGATGCCTTGTTATACTTCCGCTCCGCGACGTGACCTTCGACCGCCATCGAAACGAGCCACCGTTGGATACGGCTATAAAAGCTCTGACGTTCAGAATCGAGCCACCCCCCTTTATCCAAGTCCTCCAGGAGCGCGTTCGCCTCGCGTTAAACGAGATGGGAGCGATGGCGAGCACCGCGCCGAAGCTCTCGTACGTCTTGCCGAATGGAATGCATGTGTCATACCCAGCGGCAGATCAGGGGTTATACTTGGCCAGCATTTTGAAGTCCTTGTTTGCGCATGACCGATTCGTACGGCGGATAATGACGGGACTCGCAGGCAGGGATGTGCGTCGAGCACTCGAGATTTTCTTAGATTTCTGCATGAGTGGACATATTGGCGAAGATGAAATCTACAAGATCCGCTTCTTTGAGGGAAACTATGTGCTTCCGCTATCGGTAGTTGCGCGGGTTCTACTTCGGATGCAGCGACGCTATTACGATGGCGACAAGGCGCACGTCAAGAACCTCGTTCAGTGCAGCCCTGACGACGCTCTCCCTGATCACTTCGTGAGACTTGCGATTCTTCACTGGCTGGAACGACGGCAAACGGTCCAAGGCCCGGCTGGAGTTGCTGGATTTCATCTCGTTGATACCCTGTTGCGCGATCTGGCCCAGCTCGGGCACGACGCGAACCGAGTCCGAGGTGATCTGATGTACCTCATTCGAGAGGGATGCGTTGTTGCGGAGCATCAACGCGTAGATGTGATCGACGACAGTGATCTGGTGAGGATCACTGCATCTGGCCTGGTTCACTTGCAACTTATGGCGAACCCAGAGTATTTAGCTGCTTGCGCGGAGGACACGTTCCTGTCCGATCTAGAGCTCGCAAGGCGAGTTGCGGATAGGATTACCAGTAAAGGACTCACTGGCCAGTTCTCTCGCATGACGTCAGCCAAGAACGCTTGGGAACTTGTGGGGTACTTAAAGCTCCGTGCGGAGGAGAAGATCGGTACTCCAGAGACTTATTTGGAAATGTCAGATGCCATTGAGCTTAAGACGCTTCGCGAAGCAGAGGCGGCCGTCGGCGCCACAGAGATTGAAGTATCGAGGCGGCTGTACGTCGGCAATATTCCACCTGCGGCGAGTGCCGAAGAGCTGCGTTCTGCTTTTGCCGATGCAGGGCTCGGCGTCGCGGAAGTAGTAGTGCCGCCCCGAGCATCAGGCAACTCAAGTCGTTGGTTTGCAATTGTCGAGATGATTGACGGAAAAGACGCAATGGAGGCAGTGGATTCGCGGGAGCTAAAGCTAAAGGGGAGGCGACTGGTGATTAGCGAAGCTCACAGCCTCGCAGCGCAGTTCGATAGAAAGAGGGGCAACAGGACCCCTCGTATGGACGTCACCGAGCGCTTGCATGTCGCAGGACTTCCGCCCTCAGCGACAGAAACGACCCTCCGCACCCTTTTTCATAACCACGGTTTGAATCCCGTTGACGTCCACATCGTAAAAGACAGGCAAACAGGACGTCCTAGGGGTTTTGGGTTTGTGGCTATGGGTTCCCAGTCGGAGGCCATTCAGGCTATCGGTGCGCTCAATGGAAGTCTGGTGGAAGGCAGAACAACCATCTATTGAGAGGGCATTCTCAGTTGGTCACGCGCCATTTCCATTAGCATGTTCGAACGACTGTCGGCGGTGACCAACTTCGGCAACGCTTCCTGCCCGGCCCGTACGTCGCCGAGGCTTCTGGGTCAATCCGATTGAGAAGTTGCCTAAGCGTTTATTTTCTATCAACGGATTTGTAATGGGAAGTCGGCATCTTATCCGATTCTCCAAACCAGCTTATCCCAAACCAGATTTGTCCCGATGGCCTGGGTATCAGGCGACTACCCGCAAACCGAGGTGCTTGGCGAACGGATCGAAATCCCGGTCGTTGTGCAACAGCTCATACCCGCGCTCGATGCAGCGGGTTGCAATCACCGTATCGATGGTCTTGCGGACCGTTACGCCCTTCCTGCGCAGGTTGCGAAAATTCTTCGCCGCTTGAATGGCAATGTGCTGTCCGCCCAACTCCACCACCGTCAGCGCAGTCAGCATTCTCCGGGCGTGATTGAAATCCCGGTCGTCATGGAAGCCTTGCAGGACCTCAGTCAGAATCAAGTCACCGATGGCCAACGGCTCATTGCCAAGCAGACCGTCGAGTCTCGCAGTCTGCGCCGTGATCGTCCCTTTGAAGTAATCCACCCAGACGCTGGAATCGACGAGGATCAACTGTCTCTCCTCATCGCGTCCAAATCACCCTGCCAGTTCAGCTTTCCGCGGAGTTTGCGGATCGCTGCCTGTCGTTTTAGTCTCAGCAGACTCCGCAGCCCCTCCTCAACGGCCTCGCGTTTGGTCTTTAGGCCCGTTGCCCGGAGCGTGTCCCGCATCAACTTATCGTCGATCACGATGTTCGTGCGCATGATGTGTACTTCCATTGCCAAGTATACACATTACCGGTTTCAGTCGCCAAACTAACCTTGTGCTCCGGTTTTCGCTAGCCTTCGAGCGAGTGGGCGGCGACGCTGAGGTCGCCCGTGCCGCTCCACCCGTTTGCTGGTTGGATTAGGAACGACAAGTCGGCTAGGGCCAGGCGATCCTGGGAGCACACTATCCGAGGAGAATATGGCACGAAGCGGCGCGTAGGTCTTGAAAGGCAGGTGATTTCCAATTTATCTTAAATTAGCGGTCATGGGGCCACGCCCTGCCA
>JBEKJJ010000323.1:0-8015 GCA_050011295.1 Bryobacteraceae bacterium | reverse complement strand
CGCGCGCCAAAGCCAAGGGAATCGAGCTGCAGCTCCGTTACGAACCCGGAACACCCACCGAAGTTATCGGCGACCCCGGACGCGTCCGCCAGATCCTGTTGAACCTGGCCGGCAACGCCATCAAATTCACGGAGCGCGGCCATGTGATCGTCGCAGTGGAATGCATGGAGCGCGGAGCAACCGATGCCCGCGTCCGCATTTCCGTTGAGGACACCGGCATCGGCATTCCCGAGGAGCAACAGGAATACGTGTTCCAGAAGTTCACGCAAGCAGATGCCTCCACCACGCGCCGCTATGGCGGCACCGGACTGGGCCTCGCCATCGCGCGTCAATTAGCGGAGCTCATGGGCGGACGAATCGGGCTCCGCAGCAAAGTCGGCGTAGGCTCGATGTTCTGGTTCGAAATCCAGTTCGAAGTGGGGCAGGCGCTTGCGCCTGCCAAGGATTTTCTAGTCACCCAATAGCTCTATACTTGGACCTTGCCCAGCGCTCAACGCAAGATCGCCCGCCGCCTGCTTCCCTTCCTGTTCCTGCTTTACGTGACCGCCTTCGTCGATCGCGTCAACGTCAGCTTCGCCGGTCTTCAAATGACCCGCGAGCTCAACTTCTCGAACGAAGTCTTCGGATTTGGCGCCGGCATTTTCTTTTTCGGCTACTGCCTGCTGGAAATTCCCGGCGCAATGCTGGCCCAAGCCTGGAGCGCGCGCAAATGGATCGCCGGCATCATGGTGAGCTGGGGAATCCTCGCCACGCTCACCGGTTTGATTCACAGCGCCACCGAGTTCAACATCATCCGCTTCCTGCTCGGCCTCGCCGAAGGCGGATTCTTCCCCGCCGTGGTGGTTTATCTCACGCACTGGTTTCGCCAGGAAGAACGCGCCAAAGCCATCGCGATGTTCATGGCGGCGATTCCTGTTGCGAACGCTGCGGGTGCGCCGATCGCCGGTTTCCTGCTACGCATCCACTGGCTGGGCCTGGGCGGTTGGCGATGGCTGCTGATTCTCGAAGGCCTGCCGGCCCTGCTCGGCGGCATCGCGGCGTTGTTCTATTTAACAGATTGGCCCAAAGACGCCCGCTGGCTAGCGCCCGCCGAACGCGAGTGGATCACCGCAGAGCTCCAGCGTGAGTTGCGCGATAAGGGCGCCGCGCATAATCCCACGTCCGTCTTCGGAGCCCTGCGGCAGTGGGTGGTGCTGGCGCTGGCGCTCTCCTATTTCCTGATCAACACCAGCGGCTACGGCCTGGTGATTTGGCTGCCGAAAATGGTCCAGAAATTTCCCGGCTTGTCCACGTTCCAAGTGAGCCTGGTCTCCGCGATTCCCAATCTGTGCGCGATCCCCGCGATGCTGATCACCGGTTGGCATTCCGACAAAACGGGCGAGAGGAAGTGGCACGCAGCCTTCGCCGCATTCGCCGCCGCAGCCGGCTTCGCTCTGAGCCAAGTCTTCGGAGGACACCCGGTAATCGTCATGGCCTCTTTCTCGCTTGCAGCGGTCGGCATCATGAGCTTCTACCCGCCCTTCTGGGCCTTGCCGACGCGTCTGCTCAGCGCGCGCTGGGCCGCCGCCAGCTTCGGCTTCATCAACCTAATCGCCAACCTCGGCGGGTTCGCCGGCCCCTACATGGTCGGTTTCCTGACCGACCGCACCGGGACATATGTCGCCGGCGTCTTATTGCTAGTCTCAACCGCGGTCCTGTCCGGTGTAGTGCTGATGTTCCTGCGGGAGCGGCCGGCTGTCCGTTTTTTCCAATAAAATATCGTTCCCTCCGGATAGTCTTGACATGTCGTCAAAGAATGGAGGATTACATGCCACTACGTCTCTGTAAGTTATCTCTTGTTAGCCTGCTGCTGGTCACGGCGGCCCTGAAAGGCAACCCACAAGCGCCCGGAGGCGATTCTGCCCCGGCGTCACCCACGCTGATAAACGCTTGTCTGATTACAAACGACGTGGCGCGATTGGTCGAGTTTTACCGTGCGGCGTTACGCATTCCACCGAAAACTTCCAGCCCCGAGTATGCGGAGTTTCCGACAGGCGTTGGCGTACTGGCGATTTTTTCGGCAAAAGCTCACGAACAGTACATCCCTCATTCCGCGGAACCGGCCAGCAATAGGAGTGCGATCCTGGAGTTCAAGGTCGATGATGTTGACAAAGAGTATGTCAGGCTCAAGAGTTTCGTGAAGGCCTGGGTGAAGGCGCCGACCACCCAGCCTTGGGGCACCCGCTCCATTTACTTCCGCGATCCGGACGGCAACTTGGTTGACTTTTTCGCAGAGATCAAAACGGCCGGCGCGCGGGCGCCAGATGAGAGATAATCGACCATCCAGCGGAGGTGTTGCTTGGAGATCGATCCTGAACAGCTAAGGCGCCGCTATGCGGAACTGTCCGACGAAGGACTTCTTTCCATTGACCGAAATGACTTGACCGAACTCGCGCAACACTACTACGATGCCGACGTCGCCGCGCGTGATCTGCATTCCGAATCACCGCAGGACGCGGAACAACCAGATGAAGAATTGGTTCTGGTAGAGACCTTTCTGTCCGCCGAAGACGCCAAACTCGGGCGCGCTTTGCTCCGCAGTGCCGACATCCCAGCCTACTTAGAAAACGAGCTGACCTCAGCGTGGACCGGCGCGGTTGGGCTGCGTCTCATGGTTCCAACTTCGTTCCTGGAACAAGCCAAAGAGATTCTGGAAGCGCGAATCTCAGGCGAAGATCTCATTGCTCAGGCCGAAGCAGCAGAACCCATCGAACCCGTCGAAGGCGAAGAGAGGGATTGAAGAGGCTGGGGCTTGGACAGCGCCGAGCTGGCGAGTGCCTTGACTGCTATCCGCCATTGGCGGATAATACCAACAAGTGGAGTTGATTGAGACTTCTGTCTTTACGAAGCAGATCGTCGCTCTGTTAAGTGAAGAGGAGTATCGTGAATTTCAGTCCCGGATCGCCGTCAATCCAGAGCTCGGCGCTCTCATCAAGGGCGGCGGTGGGATACGAAAAGCCCGTGTTGCAGTTGGATCGCGAGGAAAAAGCGGCGGAGCCCGAGTCATTATATTTCTGGGCTGTAAGGCAAGACGTGATCCTCCTGCTATACGCGTATCCAAAAAACGTTGCGGCGGACCTGACTCCGAAACAAGTCTCGCAGCTCGCCAAAGCCGTCAAAAAGGAGTTTGGAAGTGAAAAAACAGATGTTTGAAGAACTACTGGGCAGCGTACGCGAAGCCGGTGCAATCCTGCGTGGCCGGCAAAAAGCTTCGCGGCGCACTGTAATTCGTCCTTCCGGGATTCGGGGCATTCGCGAGCGAACCAACCTTTCGCAGTCGGAGTTCGCGCAATTGATCGGCGTAAGCGTGAAGACACTTCAGAACTGGGAGCAGGCCCGCCGACGCCCCACAGGACCGGCAGCCGCACTCCTGACTATCATTGAGCACGACCCAGCGCTCGCGATGAAAGCCATTCATCGTGTCTAAGGCGGCCTAGCGCAGAACTATTTAATCACCGGAATCGGATACCGGTAAATCCCCTGAAACACGTCGTCGAAAACTTTCAGCATTCCCTCATGAACCAGCCCGTTATCCGCCAGCAAATGCGGATTGCGCAACCTCACTGGACCACCTCGCATGTCCGAGCATTTCCCACCCGCTTCCCCAATCAGCAGGATTCCCGCCGCCATGTCCCACGGGTTTAGCCCAAATTCCCAAAAACCATCCAGCCGTCCGCTAGCCACATAGGCCAGATCCAGCGCCGCCGATCCCGCGCGCCGCACCCCGTGCGTCACCATCGCGAGTTGATAGTAAAAATGTACGTTGACGTTTTCGTGCCGCTTCAGGCTCGGAAAACCGGTCGCCACCAGCGTGTCCTCAACCCGCGCCGCTTTCGAAACGTGGATGCGCTGATTGTTCAAGTACGCGCCGCCTCCGCGCTCGCTCGAAAACATCTCGTTCCGCGTGGGATCGAAAATCACTCCCGCGATCAGCTCGCCCGCTTGCTCCAGCGCGAGTGTGACGTTGAACATCGGGAAACCATGCGCGAAATTCGTGGTGCCGTCCAACGGATCCACGTACCAGCAATAGTCGGATGAGCCGGTATACGAGCTGCCCTCTTCGGCCACGATCGAGTGCGTTGGAAAATGCGATCGCAACCGCTCCACTACCAGTCGTTCAGAAGCGCGGTCAGCCTCCGTCACCAGATCGAACTCGCCCTTCAGTTCAAACCCGATGCGCCGCTCAAAATAAGTGGCGAGCAACGCCCCAGCTTCCCGGGCGATCTCCGCGCTAGTCTCCAGATAAGATGCCATATGCCGGTGTGGCGCACGCACTCGTGCGTGCCGCGTCGGCACTCATGCCGACGCTCTTTGTTCGTCACTCCTCGTACAAATACTTAATATCGTGTTTGAACAAAAACAGATTCGGCGCGTTATGGCGTGTCAGCCGGATGAAGTTGGCGTCATAGAACTCAATCAGCCCCTCCACCTCTTCATTGCTGCTCAAACGGATGCGAACGGGGATCTCGTTGTCGATCAAATAACGCAGGTACTTCACTTCTTCGAAAGTCTGCTCCGGGGCCTTGGTTTTCGCCTTGCTCATAGCTTCGCCAGTCTTACCGCCCCATTCCTTTGGTGGACTCATTGAACTCCCCATAATAGCCGCTGCGGGTGATCACCCGCAAATTCCGGCCGCGCACGTCTACTTTCAAAGTGTGAAAACGGTCGCTCGAAGGCGGGACATCGCGCGGATAGTAACCGATCAGATATTGCGTCCTCAGCTCGAGCAAAATTTCAGCGAATGCGCGATCCAACTCGGCCGCCGCGCTAGGCCGGAACATCCGTCCACCAGTGCCCGCGGAAAGCGTAGTCAGCGCATTCTCTCCGCCGATATTGCGCCCGGCATCGTTGGTGATGGGCATCACCAGCACCGGATAAATCACCACATCAGCCATCTGCGCTGCCTGTAACGCCTGATGGTAATTCTTCGTACTGGTAGTATCGCCTCCATCGGTCACGATTACCATCACGTGCCGGCCATCGCGCAGTTCCAGATTGCGCGATGCCAGAAAGATGGCATCGTACATGGAAGTGCCGCCCTCGGAATGGACCTGCTTCAAGCTCGTTTCGAGCCTCGCGAAGCGCCGCGTGTAGCCGCCCAACAGAGTCACCTCCCAGTTGAAGCTGTAGAGCGCGGCGGTATCTAGCGGATTCCCCGTGAACAACAGCGTCTTGAAAAACTTGCGCATGGATTCCAGCTCGTAGCGCAATTCGATCCCCGTAGACGCGCTGCTATCCACCATTGCCGCAACCGAGAGCGGTTGCGCCGTCTGCCGGTCGAAAACTGCGACCTCCTGCGGCACGCCGTTATCGTAAACCGTGAAATCGCTCTTATTCAGCGAGCTGATCAATTGACCGTTCGCGTCCTTCACGGTCGCGAGCAGCCGCACCAGACGAACATTGACCTTGAATGTTGTGGGCGGGTCCTGCGCCCATCCAGGCGCGCTGAGACACACCGCGAAAACCAGGAAACACGCGGCGCGGCGGATCACTTTTTGAGGACGGATTCGTCCCACTCCCCTTCTACCCAAATTTCTCCGTCCGCAAAATGCTCCTTCTTCCAGATCGGAACGGTGCGTTTCAGCCGGTTGATTCCCTCGAGCGCGGCTTCAAATGCTGGCTTGCGATGCGGCGCAGTGACAATCACCGCCACGCTGGTTTCGCCAACGTTCATCCGTCCCAGCCGGTGGATCATAGCAATCCGGCTGATAGCATGCGTAGCGGCCAATTCGCGCCCGATCTCAGCCATCGTTTTCACCGCCATCGGCTCGTAGCACTCGTAATCCAAAAATTCCGTCGGACGGCCCTTGGTATTGTTCCGCACCACGCCCTCGAAATTCACGACAGCGCCATCCACGCCCTGCAGCAATTGTTTTTGGATACCCGCGCTATCGATCACCTCCCGCGTCAAAGCAAAAAAATGCCCCGGCCCGGCGTCGAAAATCTGCTGGGTATAGCGTCCCGATCCGCCACTCACCGGAGGCAGAAACGCAATCTCATCACCCTCGCGCACCATTTCCGATCGATCGCAAAACTGCTGATTTGAAGCCAGCACGATGCTCGCTCGAAGCTCCCCCAGACGCGGAAACTCGACGGCGTAGCGCTCAAAAATCGCATCGACACGGGCCCCCGGATCCACCTCAATGGCCTCCTCAGCGCAGCCGGTAATATCCCTCAACATGCCGAAAAACAAGACTCTTACGCGCACTTGATGTCATAGTAACAGACGGTTAGAACCGGAACCGGTTTCAGCCTTCGTGGGGCATGCCTCCGGCTTGCCCAAACTCAAATAATCAACCTGCGCCTGGATCTCCCGCGGAGTATGATGAACTGATGCCGTGGCCCGAACGCATCGTCGCTGATCCCGAAACCCTGGCTGGAAAGCCGGTGATCCGAGGCACGCGCATCGCCGTCGAACTCATCTTGGAACTGTTGGCTGCAGGCCAGTCCGAGCACGAGATTCTGGCGAACTACCCACGCCTGACCAAGGAAGACATCCTCGCATGCCTGTCCTACGCGAGCTGACAACTGTCCTCGTCCGATGAAAGTTTCTGCTACGCTCGACCGCCTCGAAGCCGCCAAACGCCAATTCGATCCCGGCGCCCAAGCCCATACCGCAAAGCTACTCGCCGCGCTCGCCCACCGCAGGTTTCCCGACGCGCAATCATTGATCCGATTCCACGAGGCGCTGCTTTTCTTCCGCGCCTATCCCGCGAATGAAGAAATTCGCCGCCTGGCCGTCACGCTCCTGGCCGAGTTCCACGAACGCATCTCCCGCCTCCAAGCAGATCTGGAACCCTTCGAAGAACCGGATGTCTCCGGAATCTCCGCTACTGCGTTTTCCGCCATCTTTACATACGACATCGCGCGCTGGCTCGCCCAGCACCATCCCACCCGCGTCGATATCGATTGGGACGCGACCGACCCCACTCTCCTCGGCCCATTGCTGCGCCGCCTGCATCCATTCTTCGCCGAGGATCTGCTGGTGGAAGCCAACATCCCCTACATGGACTGGTTTCGCGCCGCGAAAAAAGGCCGCGGCACCGATCTCGAGTGGCTGATTTCCCGCATCCAAGAATTTCCCATCTCTCCCGAAGACCGCGCCGAACTCTACGCCGGCGCGAAGATCGCCATTCGCTGGACCCTCGGCCACGGCCCCATGACCCGTTCCAACATTCACTTCCCCGGCGTGCGCAAGTTCTTCTACCATGATGGCCCATTGCTAAAGCGCGGCGATGTATCGCTCGCAGCCGAGCTCGAATCACCCAAGCTCGCCATCCGCAAACTCAACCGCGCCCGCGGCGAGCAGTTTCTAGACCTCGCGCGCGAAACTTCCGCCATGCGCTATCGCGAGCTGCACGGCTTTACCTATGGAAACCCCGCCAGCGTCATCCACGCCGAGCTGGGACGCGGCGTCGAAGTGTTCGTCGCAGGCATTCCTAAGGAGCACCGGCTACCCTTGCGCACCTATCACGCTGGAATGTTCTTCAAGAACGCCGTGCCCATCGGCTACATCGAATGCCTCACCCTGTTCGATCGCATGGAGGTCGGCTTCAATCTCTATTACACGTTCCGCGAGGGCGAGACGGCCTGGCTCTACGCGCGCCTGCTTCATCTGTTCCGCCAACTCCTAGGCGTAGATTATTTCGCAGTGGACCCGTATCAAATCGGACTCCACAACCCCGAAGCCATCGACTCCGGCGCCTTCTGGTTTTACCGCAAGCTAGGATTTCGCCCCACCGATCCCAAAGTGGCCCAGCTGCTCGAATCCGAAGAAAAAAAGCTGCGCGTGGATCCGAATCACCGAACGCCACCCAGCACCCTACGCCGCCTATCCGCCGGCTGGATGATTTATGAAGTGCCAGGCGCGAAGCCCGGCAAGTACGACAATTTCGAAGTCCGCCGCCTGGCCATGCGTGGTGCAGGGCGTGGGGTAGGTCCCTGACCTGCCAAATCCAGGTGAACGCTACTCATGC
>JBEKJJ010000322.1:0-8083 GCA_050011295.1 Bryobacteraceae bacterium | reverse complement strand
GGTTATTGGTAAGCTTACCGGCCTGCTCCTTGATCTTGCCTTTGGTTTCGTGCAGCTTGCCTTCAAGCTGGTCCTTTGTGCTATCTTTCATAAGTTTGTTTGTCCCTTCTTTCCTGAATTTGTCCTCGCGCAAGCGGATATGCACGTTGAACGCCTAAGTCCAGAGAGGCACGAACGCCGTTTGCTGTAACGAATTGACCGGGCCGTCAGTCTAACCGAAGACGGCCCGAGATTAGTCATGCGGCCGGCGAGCCAGGAGACTCATGAGCGACCGCGTTGATTTCGAAATTGTATGTCCCAACGACCACAACCAGACAGTTACATTCGGTCGCAAAGAATTCGAAGAAACGCTGAAATCGGGTGCGTTGGTGTTCCACTGCAATACGTGCGACGCCAACTGGCCTCCCTCCCATGAAGACATCGCCAAAATTCGAAAACAGTTCTCGAAGAATTAGTGACGCCGGGGACTATCGATAGCCCATCTCGCGCTTGTACCGCCCCACTAGCTCGGCTGCTTTCGCGCCCTCGCCCAGGTCCGTGTAGACCCCGCGCAACAATTCCACCGCCGGTTCCAGCAGCGGATCAAGATCGAGCGCTCTTTCGAGATGCGGGACGGATTCGGCCTTCCTGCCGGCCGCAATCAGAGCCGAAGCGGCATTCACTTCGTAAGGAGCATACGCCGGTCGAAGCAGTAGGACCTTTTCGAAGCGCCGCAGAGCCTCGGCTGGTTGTTTTGCACGAAGCAACACACTTCCCAGGCTGGTCAGCACTGCCGGGTCGTCCGAATAGTCCTTCTCATCCTGAATCAGCATGCGGTAGCCGCGAACCGCCTCCCGTGACGATTCGTTCTGCAATCCAACGGCTATCAGAGCGAGAGCGAAGTTACGATCACGCAGGCGCGGCTCTGGTTCACGCCATGCGGCCAGAGTTGCCGGCGGTTCCGCGTTAGCACTCCCCTGCCTCGGCTGCCGGGTGATTCGATGATCGGTAAACACCGTGTGTCCGCCGTCGCGCGCGGGCAGGCGCGGCATGTGACACGCCACGCAATCGCGGCCCGGCGCGGCGTGGGATTTTTCGAGCGTCGCGCCGTGGCAGCCTAGACAGCGGTCCCGGAAGTACGCGGCCGGTTGTGCCGGAATTTCATGAGGATTGTGACACGTACCGCACCACAGCTTGCCGGCGCTCTTTTGGGCACAGACGCTGAGGGCCAGTTGCTCCGAGTGACTAATGACTTTAAGTGTTTCACCGGCCGGTTGCGCCGCGATGTAGATGGTGTAGGTATCTTCCAGGAGTTGGCCCGGCTGAAAGTCCGCTATGCTCTTGCCCGGATTTGGAATCCGTACTTCTCCAGCCAAATGGCACTGCTCGCAGATGCTGTCCCGCGCGGCGCCTGCGAGCTTGGCCGGATTGATGATCGATCCAGCACGTGGCAACTTCTCGTGCGCTTCACCTGGGCCGTGGCAGCGCTCGCAGGAAATGCTCTCGCCCGCGAAAGCCGGCGTCTGGTACCGGTTCAGTGTATCGGGAATCGGTTGAGGTTTGCCCGCATGGCACAGCAAACATTCCAGCGTAACCGGCCGGGAAAAGTCCGGACTTCGCGATTCTTCATAACCCGGGGCGACATCCCATTGGTGCCGATTCGAGTAATAAGAAAGTGGAGATTGAAACAGATGATCGCCAACCTCGACAAGGTATCCGTAGGCGTGCACGCCGGAGCCGATGACAAATGCGATCTTCTGCTCCGAGGATGCGCCGCCGCGCTCGAATCGTTGAATTACGCCGGAGGAGCTCGATCGAATGGAGAATCTGGTTTTTGAGAATGCGTGCTCGAAGGATCCGTCGGGTTGTGGAGTGGCCTGGCTTAGAGAGTGGGCCATCGCCGATTGCCGATAGCCCAACACTTCTTTCGCGTGGCATTGTGCACAATGCGGCTCCGCGGCACACGCCGGCATTGCAACAGCCAACAACATCGCAGCCAGGATCGCTTTAGACACTATGGCCGATCCGGTTCATCCACCTGTAGAATCTGCCCGGCGTGTACATCCTTCAAAACTTGCCGGACACCGCTGGGCCAGTGGATCTCGATGGTTTGCGCAGCGGCATCGCTTCCCAAACCGAAATGCACCCGCTTGTCGCTCGACGAGAGATAACTGCTCGCCGTCGAGACCGTCGCGTACTGCGCGCCCGTTGACGTTACCATTTTCACCAACGCTCCAATCGCGTCCCGGTTACTCTGGTGACCGATCAGCTTCAGCGTCAGCCAGTGATTGTCCGTGTTGGTTTCATTGTGGATTACATAGGCTGGTCCGTCATTGGTTGACACCACGGCGTCGACACGGCCGTCGTTATCGATATCTCCAATCGCCAAGCCGCGAGCCACCCACGCTTCATGGAAGATTTTGCCCGAAGCAGCCGAAACATCTACGAAACCATGGCCGGTATTTCGCGCCAACAGCATCGGCTCGCGATACCGGAGTTGGGGATTGGTCAGCTCGATGGTGTCCAAATCATGTCCCTGCGCGATCAGTAGATCCTTCCAGCCATCATTGTCATAGTCCATCAGCCGCAGGCCCCATCCGGAATGCAGCATCGATATGCGGCCCATACCGGAAGTTTTGGTGATGTAGTTAAAGGTGCCATCGCCCGCATTTTGATAGACGGCATACATCTGGTTTGCAAGATTATCCACCACCAGATCAGGCAGGCCGTCATTGTTGAAGTCGGCAAAGTCGACGCCCATTCCGGCGTAGGTGCGGCCATCTTCATCCACGGCCACCTGCGCTGCCAGGCCTTTCTCTTCGAAGGTCCCGTTGCCTTTGTTGTGAAACAAAAACTCAGGCATGGAATCGTTGGCGATGAAGATGTCGATGTGGCCATCCAGATCGTAGTCCGCGATCGCGATTCCGAGACCTTTGCCCGGTAGAGCCAGCCCGATCTTCTGTCCAACTTCTGTGAAGTGGCCGTTCCCGTCGTTGTGATAAACCAGCGGCGTGACGGGTTTGAACGTATCGGGATGACAATAGGCGCGCGCACCTTCGCGATGTTCGCCGCACCAGATATCGTCGAAATCCCATTGCAGATATCGCAGCACCACTAGATCCAAGAGGCCGTCATTATCGAGATCCACCCAGGCCGCGCTGGTAGACCATCCGCTGCCACCCACTCCCGCCGCGGATGTCACGTCACTGAATGTTCCGTTGCCATTGTTGTGATACAGCTTGTTTCCGCCGTATGCGGTGACGTAGAGGTCCTCGTAGCCGTCGTTATCGAAATCGCCCACCGCAACGCCCATGCCGTATCCCACGCCACTCAGGCCGGCCTTTTCCGTCACGTCTTCAAAAGTTCCGTCGCTCTTTTGGTGAAACAGACGGTTCCAGTGCGCGGGTCCGGTCTTCTGCGGGATGAATCCCTTTGGAGTGGGATCGGTGAGCGGCGCGCCATTTACCAGGAAGATATCGAGGCGGCCATCGTTGTCATAGTCGAAGAGCGCCACGCCGGAGCCCATGGTCTCCGGCAAGTATTTCTTGGACGTATGCGAAGCGACGTGCTGGAAGCGGACTCCGCTTGCGGCTGTGATATCGACGAAGTTTCCGGGCGTCTCCGAAGCAGTTAGGAGAAACGCGCATAAGATAAAAAATGCTTGGCCGGACCGCTTCAATCCGTCATGGTAACGTGCCACGATTACCGCCGCTCTTCGACGGTGGTGTACCGGTTTACCGGCGGATCGTTCACAACTTGTACCATTCCGGATGGCCATTTGATGGTCACGCGATCCACTTTCGCGCAGGTGCCCAATCCAAAATGCAATCGCGGATCGTCGCGCGACAAATAACTTCCGCCGTTACGAACTGTATCGAACTGCGTTTTCCCGCAATATCCGATCTCGACGCTGCTTCCGATCGCATCCCGGTTACTGCGCGTTCCATGCAGCGAGAGACCGATCCACGAGTTGGAGTTCGCCGTCTTATTTTGGAGAAGCAAAGGCTGGCCCGAGATCGGCAACACCACCACATCCATGCGGCCATCGTTATCGAAGTCGCCCGCGGCGCCTCCCCGGTAGGAATTGTCCGGCACGGCGGGATAGTGAAAGACCGGCGCGAATTCCCCGCCCTGATTGAGCAGCACCGTGAAGGGCTGAAAATAATGCGGCGACTTCGGATAGACGTGGCCGTTAGCCAGCCAGAGATCCCGTTGTCCGTCATTATCGAAGTCGGCAAACCCGCAAGCCCAGCCCAGGTAGGTTCTGGTAGCTTTCGCGATGCCCGCGGCTGATGAAATCTCGTCGAAGAAACCGGATTTGTCCTGCCGGAACAACGGGAAATAGTCGTCGAAAAAAGTTGTGGTCAGCAGGGCCAGTCTACCCCGGTTGTCGAAGTCCCCCACCGCCACGCCCATGTTGGATTGACTTTTTCCGTCAGCGCTCACGGCCACGCCGCGCTCGAGAGCCGCCTCCTTGAACGTGCCGTTCCCCTGATTCAAGAATAGAAAATTCGGGTCCGAGTCATTGGCCACGAAAAGATCGATCTTTCCGTCCTGATTGAAATCGTCGAACACGGCCGTAAAAGCGTGCGTCGGCTTCACGGCGCCCAGGCCCGCCTTCCGAGTTACATCGGTGAAAGTACCGTCGCCGTTGTTGTGATACAGCACGCCACGGCCCCCCGGGAGCCCAATGGGTCCACAGAACGCAGAGAATCCCATGTAAGGACAGACCGGCGCGGGTTCGGTGAGCGAAATGGAGTGGATATCCGAATAGCCGGCTACGTAAAGATCCAGATAGCCGTCGTTGTCGAAATCGCCAAACGCGCTGCCGGTATGCCATTCCACGTTGCGGCTCAAACCTGCCGCGGCTCCCACCTCGGAGAACGTTCCGTTGCCGTTGTTCTTATAGAGCAGGTCGACGCCGATGGTAGTGATCAGGATGTCCGTGTAGCCGTCGTTGTTGTAGTCCGCGGCGTTTGCGCCGGTTCCCCAGTAGGCATTCGATAAACCGGCGCGCTCGGTCACATCTTCAAATTTTCCGTTGCCCAGATTGTGGAACAGGTACACGCCACCCTTGGACGGCGCGGGCAATTGGCCGCCTACCACGCGACGCAACTGCTCCATGCTGGAGCCATTCACGATCAGCAGATCCATCAGGCCGTCATTGTCGTAGTCGAGCCAGGCGGCGCCGCTGCCGTTGGCTTCCGGAATCCAGCGCTTCTCGGGGCCTCCGCAACGCATCTCGGCGCGAATTCCGGCGGCGCCGGCCGTCTCTAGGAACTGAATTCCGGATGTACTGCCGGCCTGGGAGAGAATTGCGAGGACGGGAAAAATGATGAGGACCAATCCAACGCGGATGCGCGAGCCGAGCCGCGACCGGGAGGGAGCGCTACAACATGCGCCGCTAGTTCTCGTGTTCGTGGTAGCGCTTCTAAGGAACTCGCGCAAAACGGAGCGCGCCGCGGGCCAGTTCCTGATCCCTTTTGCGGTGCGCGCCGCACCCTTTGCGCTTCTAAGGAACTCGCGCAAAACGGAGCGCGCCGCGGGCCAGTTCCTGATCCCTTTTGCGGTGCGCGCCGCACCCTTTGCGCTTCTAAGGAACTCGCGTAAAACGGAGCGCGGCGCGGGCCAGTTCCTGGTCCGTTTGGCGGTGCGCGCCGCACCCTTTGCGCTTCCTGCCGGTCGCGGCTCAGCTTGTGTCACGCACCAATCCAACACCTGCGAGGCGTAGTAGTATAGCAACATAATATCAGTAATGCTCCATCGGCTTTTGACAACTTCCTGCCTGCTGTTTCTGCTTTCGGGATGCCCGGAATTGACGGCCCAGAACGGTTCCAGCGGGGACGATCCTCGCGTGCAGGAACTTTACGGCCAGGCGAAGAGTGCTCAGGCGCAGGGCGATATCGCTACCGCTATCGCCAAATATGAAGAGATTCTGAAAATCGCGCCGCGCTTGGGTCCAGCCTACAATAATCTGGGCGCGCTGTATTTCCGCCAGAGGGATTATCAGAAAGCGGCCAACGTTCTGGAAGCTGGACTCAAAATCAGCCCGGCGATGCCGTCGGCCTCGGCGCTGCTCGGCATTTCGCTTTTCGAGATGGGCGAGTATGCCAAGGCGCGGGTCCGTCTGGAAGCGGCCCTCCGCGCCAATGCGGCCGATAGCAACGCGAAGATGTACCTGATCCGTGATTTGACAAAGTTGGGAGATTATGAAGCGGCCGAAACTCACTTGCGGCAACTGGCCGGGCGCGAGCCGAACAACCAGGAAGTCTGGTATTTGCTGGCCAAGCTTCATATGAAGCTGGCGGAACAGGACCTCGCGAAGATGAACGCCATCGATCCCCATTCGGTACTGTCGCACGAGTTGTCCGGAGAGATGATGGAGGCCATGAACAATTACGACGGCGCCGTGGTGGAGCTGAAGAAGGCGGTAGAGATGGCCCCGCAGCGGCCGGGCACTCACTATAAGCTGGGGGACGCCTATTTCAGTCTTTCGCAATGGGACCTGGCCACGGAGCAATTCCAGGCGGAGATCTCTGTCGATCCGGCGAACTGTCTGGCGCCCTGGAAGATGGGATCCATCGTCCTCGAGAAGAACGGAAATCCGGAAGAGGCGCTCGGGGACATGAACCGCGCGCTTTCAATGTGCCCCAGCCTGACGGGCGCCAGGGTGGATCGCGCGCGCGCCTTGGTTAAGCTAAACCGCAACGCGGAGGCAGCCACGGATCTTGAGGCGGCCGCGAAAGCCGATCCGGCTGAGCCCAGCACTCACTTTCTCCTGGCGAAGGTGTATCGCGCGCTCGGACGCAGGCAGGACGCGCAAACCGAGATGCAGACTTTCAGCAAGCTGGAGGAGAGCGCTCGGGAGGCCGTGGCCGAGCGAGCGCGTGAAGTAATTAAGAATAAGGAAGCCGCGCACTAATCTTTTTCGCCGGCAGGGCCTACCACAGCCAGCATGAACTGCAGTCCTTGCTTGAGCTGCAACTCCTTGCCGCTCGATTCGAATTTCGATGCGTGCTGCGGCGAATCATCCACCTGAAGAGTGACGTCGGGCATTCCGATCACTGAGCCCGCTTGCGCAGCCACGGGCCGTCCGGGTTGCGCTACCCCCCCGGAATCGGGGTGGGCAGTGGGGGTGGCCGTTTGCGTCTTGACCGGCACCGGGGTCGCCGATCCGCCATTCATTGGATGAACGTTGGGTGCGGCGGAATCCACACTAGCGTTCCCCCCGAGGCTTTTTTGAGGACCGCCCGGCATCAGGGCCGCGCGAATGGAAAGGCTGAGCGGCGTCTTCTTGCCGCTTAGCTCCGCCTGGTCGAAGGAAATGCTCAGGGAGTTCGTATCTGCCGCGCGCACTTCGCCCTCGAGTATTGTCCCCTCCGGAATTGCGATTCCGCCGGGCAGAAGCACGGCGCTGACTGCGCGAGCTTTCACCGGATCGCCCACTTTAGCGCTTTTCGCCTTAATTGTTTTGAGCAATTCGGCCTGTACGAATTGTTTCTGTTGCGCCACTGCCGACAACGCTGAGCAACCTGCGGCCACTAATATGGTTAGCCAGACTTTCATAATTGCCTCCTGGTTTATTCTCGATGTTTAGTTCTCGCCCGGCGGATTGGCGGCGGCCAGCGCGGCATACCGCTCACTCTCGATCCTGGCTTTGTCCATCAAACCCTGTTTCCGGTAAACCTGCGCCAGCATGAAGTGCACTGCCGCGTTTTCGGGGGCCAGCTCCACCGCTCGCTCCAACTCACTTCGAGCCTTGTCCAATTGATCCAGGTGTGTGTAGGCCTTTCCCAGTTGCCGATGCACCCGAAAATCGTCCGGAGAGATCCGCGCGGCGTCCAGCAGGTAGGGCAGCGCTTCGTTCGCGCGATTGTCGTCCACCAGAAGACTGCCCAGATCGAGCGATGGTCCGGGGATCTTGTCCGCCGCATCCTTCTGCCAATCGATCGCGGTTTGGTAGGCGGCCACGGCTTTGTCGGTCTGATTCAAACCCTCAAAGCTTAGTCCCAGGTTATCTTCCGCCTTCACATTCCGGGGATCCAGCTTCAGGCATTGCTCGAATGCCCTGACAGCTTCTGCAAATCTGTTTTCGCTGTACTTG
>JBEKJJ010000321.1:0-13493 GCA_050011295.1 Bryobacteraceae bacterium | reverse complement strand
ATGTCCATTCCGGCCCACACGTCGTTAGGGGACTTCGCGTTGGGGTAGACATGAGTCATCCATCCGAAGACCACTGGAATCCATAGTCCATGCGCCTCTTTGCATGCCTCTTCGGTGTGGATGCTCCCTTGCGGCCCAAACTGCGCATGCGGCCCATATTGCTCTCCGGGAGGCAAACTTCGCGGTCCACCGCAGAAGTCCACATGACGGTGCCACGTTGCGACGCTTAGCGGAGCCACTGCATTCAAATGTTCCGGCGTGGAATCTTGCGGTGCAGTGTACATGACGCCCACGGCCTGCATGCCCTCCGGCGTACGTTTGTACAGGATCGATCCCGGATGATCGTAGTTCACCTGGCGCTGTTCCAGCCGGTTGTAGCGATAGTTCGTGTAGTGGACCTCTTCGCCCAGTTTGCCCGTGGGATGAAACGGCCTGTAGCCGTCTCGAAGCGCGGTATTCACGTCGGAGTAATGTGCAACCACACTACAAGCGGCAGCGACGATCCGCTGAGCGCGCTGTTCATCCGCTGGTTGCGTCTTGCCTTTGAGCGACATCTGCATGTGATCACCCATCTTCATGGAGGGTACCGGAGTGTCATCGGTTTTGCCGCCGTAGTAGCGAAGCAGCCGCTCCCACAACGGAAATTGCTGCGCCATCCCTGCGGCAAGACAAAAGAGCAAACACAGAAGGAGAATTATCTTGAGACTTTTCATCACGGAATCTCTACACTAATAACGAATTCTCGGCCGAGATTGTTCCGTGGGCTTCGAAGCGGTGTTGTCGTTGACGCATCGTTGCCGGGCTGTGCGGCAAGAGCACGTCCTACTTATTGAAGAACGGATGCCCCGAGACGGGTGGATTGGGCGCCGCGGCGCGAATCTTACGTAGAGTGGCGTCCTCAAACAGGAGGGACGGAACAACCAGCGAGACCGGCGTGAAGCGCTCCTCGCCCTCATTAGGAATGAAGAACTGGCCTCGCTGCGGCACATAGCGAATAGTCAGAAAATTCAGATCGCGGGACGCTGCCACAATATCCTTGAAAGACGCTGCGTTCAAGCCAAAAAATTGGATTCCACGTATCAACTCTTCGTGCCCGTCAGGAAAGACCTTGTAGGCCATGAGGGCGTTGAGGCTCGTGTTGTTGCCGCCTCTAAACCGCCGCACCACAATGCCGAATGGCCGGTTTCGCTGCTTGATCAGATCTATGAACTTGGCATGCAACTCGTCGTTGCTCAAACCGTTCGACACGGTCATGATGACGTTGCTCGGGGCCGACTGCCCGGCGTGACGGCTGCCGGTGGACCGGTCCACGCCACGAACCGGGTCGCGGGAAGCCAACAGCGTTCTTAGAATTCCATTCTCGACCAGGTGGACCTCGCGCGAGGGCACGCCATCCTCGTCCATTTTCGAGAAACCCGCTAAGTGTTGACCCTGATATTCGTGGATCGTCGGGTTGTCGCTCAGGCTGAGAAACTCCGGCAACACGCGCGCGCCGATTTTATCCAGAAAGATATTTTCGGCTTGGTTGGGATTGGGCTGTGCGCCGGGCATCCCGGAAACTGTCCGCTTCGTCGCGACCAGGCTGAAGAGGAGCGCCCGCTGGACCAACTGCGGCGCCGCTTCGCCTTCCACCATCACCGGTCCGCTGTAATTTGCCAGCGTATTCGCGGCGCGAAGTTCCGTAAGATCTCGCCCCATGGCCTTGAGACGGGTGGCCAATTCCTCCTCGGAGGGCAATTCGGTCAGCGACTGTCCCTGTGCCCAGGTAGTTTGTTCCAGGGGCATCCCGTCAGCGGCTTGCGTGGCAGCGGTCCCGGTGAAGGTGACGCGGGGTTCACGGCGCGTATAAGACGTGCCTTCGCTGGTTAGATACCGCGTGTAGGTATTGAAGCAGTTCAATGAGACAGAAGAGGTATAGATCCCGGGCATTTCGCGAAACAGAGCCGAGAGTGAGCGAGCCTCCCTTTCCCCATCCGCGGCGTTCACCTTCACGACCGGTAAATCATAGCTGGTGACCGAGGGATCTTCTTTGCTGAAGTCATCCGATTCGTCCTCGCGGCTCTGCGCTTCCAGCAAACCGCGCTTCTTCGACAGATCCTCGACAGCCTTCTTGTAAGTGGCGTCTGTGGCGAGCCAAAGCTGGCGGCGCAGCTCCTTGTAATTGTCCTCCAATGGCAGCTCCGTGGTGCCGTTGAAAATCCGCATTTGCGTTCCCATATCGACGTCGAAAGTGAAGAAATGCGAGTTATCCAACTTGTAATCGCCGACACGTACCTCCACGGTCAGGCGGCGCGCTCGGGAGGTGCCGCTGTGATTCAAAGCGCCAAAACTCGCTCCGACGTTCACCGTATCCGTTTCGACCACGCGATAAGAGATGAAATACGGCTTTTCGAGGTTCTCAACCGTGAGTTGTTTCATGGAGCGGGCCATTTCATCACGCATTGCATTCATCACGATGTCATTTGGTTGCGCGTACACCGCCCGGAGCAGCGCGGACGCGATGGTCAATGCCAAGATCGCAGGGATTCGCATTTCAGTTCCCCCCTTCAAATGGCGCGGGAAGCAAGGGGATACGTTCCTGAGATTTCGCTTTTTTCTGAACTTCGATCTGCGAGACGAAGATCCCCGGCGACGACGCAGAAACGGGTACGCCTCCGGATTCGGCGCCGCAGAAACCGTTAAATACGGCTACGCTCTTGTCGGCCGCGACGATCTTGCTGAAGGTGGTCAGCGGTGTGCCGATCAGGTCGGCGCCGCGTACCAGTTCCTCACGGCCGTCCGGATAAATGCGATACACCATCAACGGGAGCACGTTGAATGAGTTTGGGATCACGCGCTGGGTGATAGTGAAGCCGCCTTCGATCTGATCGAAATACAAACCAAACGGCAATCCCTCCTTCTTAATCTCGGCGATCAGCAGCTTCTTCAGGTTTGGTTGCACCGCGGACGGCGCAACCTGCACTACCAAGTTCGATTGCCGGGCCACCGGCGGAAGTCCCACTTGCCCACGGCCGTGCCCATTCGACTGCGCGATGCCCTGCACCGGCGTTCGCGACATTAGAAACGTTTTCAGGATGCCGTTTTCAACTACCGTAACCCGGCGCGCCTTTACGCCCTGATTATCGTACGTGTAGTAACCGTCCAGATCGGTGTTGGCGAGGTGGCGCAGCGTGGGATCGAAGTACACCGAAAAATCCTTGGAGAGAATCTGCTGGCCGATCTTTCCCTTGAACGTTTGTGCATCTTCGGCATTCTTTTGCCGCTGACCTTCCACCCGATGCCCGAAAATCTCATGGAAGAAAACGCCGCTTGCGCGGCCGGACAGAATGGCCGGCCCGGTATATGCGTCGGCCACGGGTGCAACGCGCAACGCCTCAAGATTGTGAATCATCTTATCCACTGCTTTGAGCACAGTGGCGTCGTCGGGGAGATCTTTTTCATCAAAGGCGAAATAGGATTCGTAAAGCGGCAGTTCCATCCCATCCGGCGCCTTCGTCGTCGCCATCACAAACAGATGAAAACCAGGCTCGGAAGTCTGGACAACGGATCCCTCTGTGTTCACGAACCAGCGCGTTTCGACTGCAGCCTGGAGATAGGAACTTGCTTCATAGATGTTCGTGTACTTTGAGAAAGGAGCCGTATATTTTCGTACTTTGTCTTCCCACAGCGCGCGATTCAGGTGGATATCCGCTATCGGATCGGAATATTGTTCCGGCTCTTGACGCGAAAAGTCCGCCGAGGAATCGTCCTGGGCAACCTTCACCTGAACGTTCGTCCGGACTTTCGTGAACTGCTCAAGGGCCTGTTTGTAACGTTGATCTGTAAAATGCCATAGCACCGCGCGGATTGCGTCGGGATCGTTGTCGACCGGCACCGTGGCGGCTCCGAATCGCGGGAAACCGAACTCGCCGCGAACCTGGCGCGTGTTATCCAATGTGTAATCGCCGACACGCAAATCGACGTCCAATTGCCGCCGTCGACTATCCGAACTGCTCTCCAACTGCCCGAAGTCGCCCCGTATCCACACACTGTGCGTTTGCGTGATTTCGTAGCTGATGTAATACGGCGGAAATGGTTGCGATTTGAGTGTTAATTGTGAGCGCGCGAGTTCTGTTTTCATCGCGTCCACAACGGCTGAAGTGTTTTGCTGGGCGGCCGCGGGGATAATCGCGGCGAGAAGGGCGAGGATCGTTAAGCGAATCATGATCGTGCCTCCGCTCAAGTATAACGTTGGAGAGGCGGTCGGCGTGCAAAGGCTGGGTGAAGTTTCTGAGACCCACCCGAAGCGGTGCTTCGAGATATAAACTATCCAGTACGGTGCAGTTTGTCGCACGACCAGGATAAAGGAGTGAGATATGTGTGATCAGGACCATTTTGACGAGGACCGGGAACAGTTCGAGGCTCGCGGGCTGGTGACGCGCAAGCAATTCGGCATGCTGTTAGGAGCCGGCATGGCCATGATGCTGCCGCAAGTCGCGAACGCGGCGGCGGTTACTGAATCGGAAGTGAATGTGGCGACACCGGACGGCGCCGCGGACTGCTACTTCGTGCATCCTGCGAGCGGCACAGCCGCGGGCGTTCTTATGTGGCCGGACATCTTCGGGCTGCGGCCGGCATTCCGTCAGATGGGGAAACGGCTCGCCGAATCGGGCTACGCGGTCCTGGTGGTAAATCCGTTTTACCGAGTCAAGAAGGCTCCGACCGCGGACGCAGGTGCTGCGACTCCAATCCAGCAGCTGATGCCGCTCGCGCAGGGTCTGAACGAGACGACGCAGTTGACGGATGCCAAGGCGTTCATAGGCTGGTTGGACCAGCAATCCTCGGTTGCCAAGAACCGGAAGATCGGCACACAGGGCTACTGCATGGGCGGACCAATCGCGTTTCGGACCGCGGCCGCTGTACCGGATCGCATCGGAGCGGTGGCCTCCTTCCATGGCGGCGGACTCGTGACCAAAACGCCGAACAGTCCGCATCTGGAGGCCGCGAAAAGCAAGGCGCAATTCCTCATTGCGATCGCGGCCAATGACGATGAACGGGCGCCTGACGACAAGAACGTATTGAAAGAGACTTTCGAGAAGGCGAACCTGCCGGCGGAGATCGAAGTGTACACGGGCGCGGCGCACGGCTGGTGTCCTCCGGATTCGAGGGTCTACAATGAGCCACAGGCTGAGAAAGCATGGGGCCGATTACTTGTGCTGTACGGAAAAGCTCTGGCCTGAACGTCAAGCCTTGATCACAATTGACTCGCCAGTGGCGTTACTCGTCGCCGTGTCACGGCGGAGGTCAGGTTCGAGCCCGTTCTGACGAATCAACGGGCGTCCAGCGGCTCAAATTCTGCCGATAGCAGCCGATAAGGGAAAACGAGAATCATCCCCTGGCGCGCCGGATCGGCTCCTGACACGTGGCGCCGGATCGGCACACGAAACCTCGAACATGCGCCCCGTCATCCAATCGCGAACACGTTTTCTGCTGACGGGCTGGGCCCTTGTTGTTGCACTACTACTGAGCCTGGGCATCTTCTTCGCCTTGCGTCGCCTCGAAAATCAAAACGCACTGGCCGCCTTCCATGACGTAGCGCATGAACGCTTCGATGCCCTGGAGATCAACGTCCGGCTGACGCTCGACAATATACCTGCGCTCGAGGGATTCTTCGATGCCTCGGAGCATGTAGATAGACGGCAGTTTGCGCGCTTCGCTGCCAAACTCCTGGATCACGATCAGACCATCCAGGCGCTAGACTGGGTTCCGAGAGTGCCGAGGCGCCTTCGGCTTGCTTACGAAATGGCGGCCCGTGGGGACGGTCTGTCTTCGTTCCAAATCAGCGATCGTTTGCCCGGCGGGGAGTTGGTGAGAGCCGGGGAGCGGGCAGAGTATTTTCCGGTGTTCTTTCTGGCGCCGCTCACAGGGAACGATAGCATCCTGGGCTTCGATCTTGCCTCCGATCCCACTCGCCGCGAGGCACTCCAGCGCGCGGCAGCTAGCGGAGAGTCGGCGGCAACCAGCCGGATCATCCTGGTACAGGAACAACGCAATCAGTACGGTTTCCTGGTCTTTCATCCCTGCTATCGCGGACACGCCGATCCATCCACCAAGGCAGCGAGACGCGACGCGTTGACCGGCTTCGTGCTCGGTGTCTTCCGCATGAAAGATGTTGTCGAGAGTAACCCGTCCAACACTGCCCCGCTCAGCGGCTTCGGATTGGCGGTATTCGACCGGGATGCCCCCGGCGGACAAAGATTGCTTTATCCCAAGGGCGCCAATTTTGACAGCGTCGGAGATCTTCCCAAGGGGCCCGTGGAGACCCGCGCGATTTCAGTTGCAGGACGCACCTGGGAAATGGCTGCTTACCCCCAACCCGGTGCGTTCTCGCCGGTACGCTGGAGCAGTTGGTCCATCCTGGTGGCTCAATTGATCGGTCTCGCCTTCGCGATCACCTATCTCTCATTCATGCTGAATCGCAGGCAGGCGATCGAACGTACCGTGGCCGATCGGACCGAGGCGCTGGATGCCGCCGTGCAGAAACTGGAGCTCACGAAAAGGGCGGCGGAGAAGGCTGAGAGACACTATCGGAAGCTGCTCGAGGTTTCAGCCGCCATTCTGTTGGGCCGCAACGATGTCATCACCATGGCCAACGAAGCGGCGCGGAAGTTGCTTCAGGTGAGCAGTGCAGAGGAACTGGTCGGACGCAGATTTATCGACTTCGTGAAGCCCGAGTTTCGCGCCGCCGCGGAGGAGGGCCTCCGCATAATCTCTAACCAACTACCGCTACGCGACCTCGAATTGCAGCTCCTTTGCGGCAGCACGGTGGTGGAAGTCGAGGTTTCCGGCGCTTCCTATTTGGATGATGAGGGTGTCAACATCCAGTCCGTTATAAGGGACATCTCGGAACGCAAGCGGGCCGAGGAAGCGCTGCGGCGGAGCGAAGCTCGCTTGCGTGGCATCACGGATTCAGCCCAGGATGCCATCCTCATGATGGATCCTAGCGGGGCAATCACCGTTTGGAACCCGGCGGCAGAGGCGATCCTGGGTTATCGAAGTGACGAAGCGATCGGCAAGAACCTGCACCAACTGCTGGTGTCGGAACGTTACCTCGAAGCGCATCGCGCGGCATTCCCCGAGTTCTTACGGACCGGCCGGGGCAACGCCATCGGCAAGACGGTTGAACTGTCAGCCCGCCGCAAGGACGGCCGCGAGATAACCATCGATCTTTCGCTATCAGCTATGCGCCTGGACGGCGAATGGCACGCCGTCGGTATAGTCCGCGATATCACCGATCGCAAGCGAGCCGAGCACGCGCTCCAGTTTCAACACTCTTTGATGCGCGCCATACTAGACGCGTCTCCGGACGGAATTCTTGTCGTAAACAACGAAAGTATTATCGAGTCGCACAACAAAATGTTTCTGGATGTTTGGCGGATCCCCATCGTAGCCGATGCTCCAAGTACCCAGGCCGTGGGGATGCCGGAGCAAACAACATTGTCGCCAGCCCTTGAGCTGGTAAAGGATCCCGAGACCTTCTTAGAACGGATTCGCGAGCTTTACAAAGATCCGGATGCAAACGACCATTGCGAAACTGAGTTGAAGGACGGCAGGACAGTCGAACACTATTCTACGAATCTGTGGAGTGAGAGTCGCCAGCATCTGGGACGCGTTTGGTTCTTTCGGGACATTACTGAGCGCAAGCAGGCCGAGCAGGTTTTGCGGGACAGTGAAGAGAAGTTTCGCCAGCTCACGGAAAACATTCGTGAAGTGTTTTTTGTGTTGACTCCTTCAGCCGACCAGACGCTTTACGTCAGCCCCGCCTTTGAACAGATTTGGGGCAGGAGTTGTGACAGCGCCTATCGGAACCCGAACACCTGGAAGCAAGCGGTTCATCCTGATGATTGGGATCAAACACGGAAATGGGTCGAAAGGCGGGTGCTTGGAGAGCCCGTGGAAGGCGAATACCGGATACGTACACCGGAGGGGCTGGAGAAATGGATTCGAAGTCGGAATTGCGGAAGAGATTACCCAGAGAAAACGCTATGAGGAGGAGCTGATCAAGGCCCGCGAACTCGCCGAGGCGGCCAACCGCGCTAAGAGCATATTTCTGGCCACCATGAGCCACGAATTGCGGACGCCGCTCAATGCTGTGCTCGGATTCACGGAGCTCCTGGAGGTCGAGATGGCGGATCGGGGAATTCATGAGTGGGATGCGGATGTGCAGAAGATCCGCACTGCCGGCACCCATTTGTTGACGCTCATCAGCGACGTGATGGACCTGTCGAAGATCGAGGCCGGCAAGCTGGAGCTACAGTCCGCCAGCTTCGATATCGCGGCTTTAGTGCGGGAGGTAGCCGCAAGTGTGGAACCATTGGCCGCAAAGCATGGCGTCGACCTTCAAGTGGTATGCGAGCCGGCCAACTTCTATGGCGACAGAATGCGCATCGGGCAATGCCTCTTCAACCTGGTGGGAAACGCTTGCAAATTTACCCAAGCTGGACGCGTGCGGGTGGAAGCGATCCCGGATGGAGGCTGGTACACGGTGCGCATCGTTGACACTGGTATTGGTATTTCCCCCGAGGACCTAACCAAGCTATTTTGCGACTTTACGCAAGTGGATGGCTCCCACGCGCGGAAATACGAGGGCACCGGGTTGGGTTTGGCAATCAGCCGCAAGCTGAGCCGTCTTATGGGCGGCGACATCACGGCCGAGAGCACGCTGGGGCAAGGTTCCACGTTTACCTTGCGCCTCCCAACAGGTCTCATGCCGATAAGCGCGGCCGTCGACTCTCAGCCCGAGATTGTCTCGGGTCCCGTTTTGGAAAAGGATACCGTATGCCTGTGATATTGGTGGTTGAAGACAACGAAGCGAACCTCGAACTGGTGACAAGATTCCTGCGCCGGGAGGGCCATCAGGTGCTTTGTGCGGCGAATGGTCAGGCCGGCGTGAGCATGGCGCAGGAACACGTTCCGGACCTGATCCTGATGGATCTGGGAATGCCAGGCATGGATGGTTGGGAGGCTACGCAGCAGATCCGATCGACTCCTAAATGCGCACATATCCCCGTCATCGCGCTTACGGCTCACTCACTTGCCGAAGACGTGCGCAAGGCGATAGTAGTGGGCTTCGACGCCTATGAGACCAAACCCGTGGTTTACCGGAGATTGATGGACAAGATCAGGGAGTTCGTGGATCATTAGTCGCACGGATTCTCTCAGCACCGCCAAAGAACCTTGATAATGTAGGCTAACTTCGTATCCGGACCTCGGAGCCTCACCTCGGCCGCCGGACAGCCCTCACCTTCCCGCTAGGTCCTCCGCCGCAAAAGAATTGATCGCGGCCATCGCTTTCCAAGCCTGACACGTTGACGCCGGCCGGCATATCCAGCTGCTCCAGCACCTCACCCGTCCGAGGATCTATTCGCCTCAGATCGCTTTCGTCACCCTCCCAAGTTCCGTGCCAAAGCTCTCCATCCACCCAGGTGACCCCGGTGACGAAGCGGCTGCACTCGATGGTGCGAAGAATGGCCCCGGTCTCGGGATCGATCTGATGGATCTTGCGGTCCCGATATTGGCCCACCCACAGCGTGCCTTCGGCCCAGGCGAGCCCGGAGTCGCGGCCGCCACCGGGCGACGGGATAGTAGCCAGCACCTGGCCGGTTTCCGGATCGATCTTTCGGATACGATCCTCCGCGATCTGAAACAGGTGCTTGCCGTCGAAAGCCGTTCCAGCCTGAGCGGGGACATCGATCGAGCGGAGCGCCTTGCCGGTCGAGGGATCGAAAGCGTTCAGCTTGTCTCCGGACGCAAACCAGACTTGCCGGCCATCATAAGTGACGCCATGCACTCTCTCGGCCCCAGGGAAGGGCCCGTATTCGCGAACGATTTTGGCGGCTGATCGACGCATGCTTCCATACTAATCACTCGGCAGCGGAGTGGGGAGTAACGTCCGGAAGTAATAATGTCGTCGTGAATCCCGGCACTGGCGGAGTCATCCAACGGCGTGCCCGGGCGCGGCCGAACGCCTGCACTCTGCCTTCAGCCGCCAGCGAATCGAGCGCACGCTGCACGGTGCGCTGGCTGGTACCCAATGCCAGCGCCAGGGCCGAGCTCGACCAGGATTCACCATCCGCGAGAAACGCAAGCACCGCGCCATGCTCACCTTCGACGGGCCGTGCGAGCACGACGACCTCACGTGCATGGCACGGGGTCATTAGAAACCCGCGCTTGGTCGCACTTACCGTGGCGACCGACCGAAGCATTCTGCGCAGCCGCCCGATCTCGACACGCAGCCGCGCGCGGTGCGATTCGTCCGCGAGTTTTGCTCCGAATGCGCGCGACAGCAGAACATCCCGCCGAACGTCTCCGGGCCACGCTTCGCCCAGCGCGCGTGCGAGGTGGAACAATACCGGACGGCCGGCGAACGACACCGCCTTGCCCGCGGCGCGCACGACGTAACGGCACGCATCCACGACCAGCGCCGTAGAAGCCTGCAGCGCTTCGACATCCTCCAGTAGCAGGGCCCGCTCTGTGCCGTTCGAGATCAGGCGCGCGGCCGGCGTTTTCAGCGCCAGGGACGCATTTTCCACCTCGGCCATGAGCGCTGGGATATCGGCCTGACTCGCAGCCATCCTGGCGCGGGCCAGCGCGTCGCGCGCTGCTTTGGTTCTGAGTCGCCGCAGCGCGATCCCGGCAGCTGCCAATTCGTGGACGGCCTTCAATGCGGGCGGAAGGTAGGTGGGGTCGAGCTGCGCGAGCATGTGCTCAGCCTCATCAAGTCGGCTGATCAGCAGGAGGCGCCGCACCTGGAGATACCGCGCGTGCGCGGCGTTGAGCCGGTCGCCATGCGCTTCGAGTGTCGCGCGAGCCGCATCGAGCGACTTAACCGGCCAGCTCAGATCGCGGGAGGCGAGCGCGATCTCAGCTTCGGCCACCAGGCATCTCGCGCGAGCGACAGCCTCTCTTGGACTGAAAGCGCGAGCGGCGCTTCGCAAGAGAGCCTTGGCCCGGACCAGATCGCCCAGCTGCGCCATCGCAATGCCGCGCAGCGCCAGTGCGGGCGCGTCGTCGCGCAGGGAGACCCGTTTTAAGGCGCCGAGTGGATCGCCGGCGGCCAGTGCGCGCGCCGCGGCCGTGATCAGCGCGTCCATATTGGTCCGGCGCGCTGGCTCTGGAATCCCGCCACACTTGTCACTCCCAGCATTTCAACATTCAGGGTTAAGTTTATCTTGTGAGCAACAAGCACCAGGTTATATCGAACGAAGCGATTTTTATCGGCAGGTGGACGCCGAAGATCCTCTTCTCTCTCAAAGAAAGGCCTCACCGGCACGGGGAGTTGCGCCGCAACGTTGGAAACGTTTCTCAGCGCATGCTTACCAGAACTCTGCGCAATCTGGAATCTACGGGATTGATCACCCGGCGCGCGGCGAGATTCAGGGCCAGGGCCTTCGAGTATTCGTTGACCAGGCTGGGAAGGACCATCATCACGCCACTCCGGGGTATGTGCCGTTGGGCCAAACGATACAGCAAGGATGTGAGCGCCGGCGTGCATCTTCCGGAAGCGCCGTCGAACGTTTAGGTACAAGTATGTTCCCAATTGCGTTCGCGCCCAAAAGAGTAGAAGAATACAAATTCAAAGGAGTGACATATGTGCCCAGTATGCATCGCAAGCACAGCAGTAATGGTCGCCGGCGCCGGATCCACCGGTGGAATTCTGGCGGTTTGCATCGGCAAGTTCAGAAAGTTTTTCAGAGCGAATCTTCGTGGTCTATTTCAGAAAATAAAGGAGAAATAAGATGACAACAAGACCCCCGATTGTATCCGAGCAAGAGTGGGAGGCTGCGCGCCAGCAGCTGCTGGTGAAGGAGAAAGCCTTGACCCGCTCCCGTGACGCGCTGGCTGCCGAGCGCCGGCGGATGCCTTGGCTGGCTGTGGACAAAAAGTACGAGTTCGATGGACCCAAGGGCAAGGTAAGCCTGCTCGATTTGTTCGAGGGCCGCCCTCAGTTGGTCCTCTATCGCGCCTTCTTCGAGCCCGGAGTGTTCGGCTGGCCGGAGCACGCCTGCCGCGGCTGCTCCCTGGGCGCCGATCAGGTGGCCCACCTGGCCCATCTGAACGCCCGCAACACCACCCTCGCCTACGCCTCACGCGCGCCGCAGGCGGACATCGCGCGCCTGAAAGCGCGGATGGGCTGGGAGATGCCCTGGTACACCATCACCGACAGCTTCGACGTGGACTTCGGCGTCAATGAATGGCACGGCCATAACGTTTTCTTCCGCGACGGCGAGCGGGTGTTCCGCACATACTTCGTCAACAGCCGCGGCGACGAGGCCATGGGGACCACCTGGAGCTACCTCGACATCACGCCGCTCGGCCGTCAGGAAACTTGGGAGGACTCGCCAGGGGGTTATCCCCAGACCGCGCCATACAAATGGTGGAACTGGCACGACAACTACGGTGCCGAGACCTCGCCTAACCCGAAGTGGGTCGACATAATAACCGACCCTCAAGAAGCCGCCCGAAAGCGCGACGCAGAAGAACGATGACAGACTTCATGACGGATGAACCTGGAGCGCCGAAAATAGTCGACCGGAGCACCTTCCACGCCGAGCTGGACGTATTGCGGACTCGAGAGAAGGCGCACACAAAAGAAGGCGACGCCATTGCGGCCGCCCGACGGCAGCTCCCCATGGTGGAGGTGGACGGCGCAACGCCGCTCATTGGCGAACGCGGGCCGGTGACACTCTTGGATGCATTCGAGGGCCGTCGACAGCTCCTCGCTTACTACTTCATGTGGCACACCGGAAAACCTGCGCCGGAGCAGTGCGAGGGGTGCACCTGGGTTACATCGCAGGTCCGCGAGCTGTCCTATATTCACTCTCGCGACGTCACCTACGCCACGTTTTGCCAGGGCCCGTACGCAGAGAGCGCCCGGTACCGCGACTTCATGGGCTGGGAGATGCCTTGGTACTCGGCCGAGGACTCGCTTGAAACTCTCTTGGTTGGACGCCGGGTGGGCATGATGCACATCGTTTGCTACCTGCGGCAAGGATCCAAGGTCTTCGAGACATACTGGACCACGTTACGCGGCGTCGAGGCGATGGATAACAGCTATCGGTTGCTCGACTTGACCGTCTACGGGCGCGAGGAGACGTGGGAGGACTCGCCGGCGGGCTGGCCACAACGGTTCAAAGGCAAGCAAGTTACCCGCACCAATGGACGTCCCACCGCCCAGTGGTCACGGCTCGAAGCCGGACACTCCGACGACCTCGGCACCACCCCGCGCTAGAAGCGTTAGTCCGAGAATGCCGTCACTCGAGGCGGGGGGGGATTGCGGACCGCGCCCTCGACTCCTTCCCGGCCTAAGTGATAGAAAAATGAACTAGATTCTTGGAGGCGCGGACCGGAGTCGAACCGGTGAATAAAGGTTTTGCAGACCTCTGCCTTACCACTTGGCTACCGCGCCTGAAAACGTGAGGCTTGGCCGGCTCGTCTTGAGCTTCTCTTCGCAC
>JBEKJJ010000320.1:0-8160 GCA_050011295.1 Bryobacteraceae bacterium | reverse complement strand
CGTGTTTTTTCCCAAGGATGACAACCGCCCTCGCGGCGCGACGTAAGCCTCTGGCGATATGCTGGACCTATGTCATCGCACGCAGATATCGATAGCGCGCTCAAGGAGCAGCGTGTATTCGAGCCCTCCGAGGAATTCCGGGAAAAGGCTCATGTCAAGAGCCTGGACGAATATCAGCGCATCTACAAAGAAGCCGAGGAACAGCCCGAGAAATTCTGGGCGAACATCGCCGCGGAACTTCGCTGGTTCAAGACCTGGGATCGAGTGCTGGATTGGAACCTGCCATTTGCTCAATGGTTCGTCGGCGGACAACTGAACATTTCGTATAACTGCCTGGACCGGCACGTAGCCACATGGCGCAAGAACAAGGCAGCCATCCTGTGGGAAGGCGAGCCCGGCGATTCGCGAACGCTCACCTATCAGCAGCTGCTGCATGAAGTTTCGAAATGCGCGAACGTGCTGAAGTCGCTGGGCGTGAAGAAGGGCGACCGCGTGGCCATTTACATGGGCATGGTTCCCGAACTTCCCATCGCCCTGCTGGCATGCGCCCGGATCGGAGCGCCGCACACGGTGGTGTTCGGCGGATTTTCGTCGCAGGCTTTGATCGATCGCATCAACGATTGCGGAGCGTCCGCGGTGATCACGCAGGACGCGAGCTACCGTCGCGGCGCGGAAGTGAAGCTGAAGGAAGCGGTCGACCACGCTATGCCGCAGTGCCCCACGGTAAAAAGCGTGCTGGTTTATCGCCGCACCGGCGCTGCGGTCACTATGGAGCCCGGCCGCGATCACTGGTGGCATGAGCTGATGGAAACCGCTTCGACCGATTGCCCGGCCGAGCCGCTGGATTCCGAGCATCCGCTTTACCTGCTCTACACTTCCGGCACCACTGGAAAGCCCAAGGGCATCCTGCACACAACAGGTGGATACGCAGTCGGAACTTACATCACATCGAAATGGGTTTTCGATCTTCGAGAGGAAGATACTTTTTGGTGCACAGCAGATATCGGATGGGTGACCGGCCATAGCTACGTTGTCTACGGCCCGCTCCAAAATGGCGCGACCACCCTGATGTATGAAGGAGCGCCGACGTGGCCGGAGGCGGATCGCTTTTGGCGGATCGTCGAAAAATATCAGGTGAGCATTTTCTATACGGCGCCCACCGCCATTCGCGCGTTCATGCGCCTGGGCGAGCAATGGCCGCGCAAACACGAAATGAAGAGCCTCCGGTTGCTGGGCAGCGTAGGAGAGCCGATCAATCCCGAAGCGTGGATGTGGTATCGCGAAGTAATCGGACGCAGCCGCTGTCCCATCGTGGACACCTGGTGGCAAACCGAAACTGGCGCGATTTTGATTACGCCTCTCCCGGGCGCCATCGCAACCAAGCCGGGTTCAGCCACTCGGCCTTTCCCTGGAATCATCGTTGACGTCGTGAATCGCGAAGGCCAATCTGTTCCGGCTGGGTCGGGCGGGTTCCTGGTGATCAAACGTCCCTGGCCATCTATGTTGCGGACCATTTATGGCGATCCGGAAAGGTACAAGGAGCAATACTGGTCGCAAATTCCAGGAATGTATTTCGCTGGTGATGGAGCCCGCATCGATCAGGAAGGGTACATCTGGTTGATGGGCCGCGTGGACGATGTACTGAACGTGGCCGGCCACCGGCTCAGCACCATGGAGATCGAATCGGCGCTGGTGGCGAATCCGGTGGTAGCGGAAGCCGCCGTGGTGGGCCGTCCGGACGAGATCAAGGGACAAGCAGTTTCCGCGTTCGTCACGCTGAAAGCCGGCCAGAAGCCAAGTGAGGAGCTGAAAAACCAGTTGCGCCAGTGGGTGGCCAAAGAGATCGGACCCATCGCCAAGCCCGACGATATCCGGTTCACCGATTCGCTTCCCAAAACGCGCAGCGGAAAAATCATGCGGCGCCTGTTGCGCGAGATCGCGACCAATGGAGAAGTGAAAGGCGATACCACCACACTCGAAGATTTTTCGGTGCTTACGAAGCTGTCGGCCGAGGAAGAGTAGCCGCCATAAAGCTCAGCAGATCGCCGCGCTCGCGGGCGAACTGTTTCAGCCGGGCGTAATCGCCTGCTAATTGGCAGAGCTGCGGAACTGTGGGACACACTAATTGTTCGCTGCCGGTTTGGCTCAGATATTCGAGCGAGATCTGGATGGCTTCTTGATAGCGCTTCAAGCGCGTCAGCAGGGCTACCAGCACCTGCGCCGGCGCAGTCCCATTTAGGCTCGGATCGCAGGCGCGCACTTTCGCCAGAAAATGTTCAATGCAGGCGTCGACGTTTTCACCCGCCAACGCGCTCAGATAGGCAGCGTGATCCACATAGACATCCTCGAAAGGCGTATCCGCGCGATATTTGAACTGCACCGAGAGATGCTTGCCGTACTCGCATAGCTCAATCGCGAGGCGTAGCGCTTGCGGGTCAGCCAGGTCAAGCGCAAACCGGATCACGGCGACCAGGTGCGAAGTATCTACGTAATAATCGAGATCGCCGAACAGCCAATCGCGGCCGGCAATGAGCTCAGGCACGCTGTGGGGCAGGGCCATGCCCTGCCTTTTGCTGATAGCCCGCCAGAGGCTTTCAACCAGCTCACGATGCAAAGTACGAACCAGCAAAATAATGCACTGCTCACGCGTGTCCCGATCGGAATATTGCTCGAAATAAGTGATGGCGCGGCAGATTCCGAAGCGTCCCAGCAACAGCTCGAAACCTTTACGCGGATGAACGCGCTCTTCGAGCGCGATTTGAATGACCGCATCCTCTGCGGATTCCAGCTTCTCGATCGCCGCACACACCTGCTCCCGCTCGCCAACGGCTCGAAAATACGGCCACGCCCGGGGAATGTCGCCATCTGCGAGAAACAGCGACCCAACCTCGCGTGCCGCCTCAGCAAGTGCGTCTTCATAAGCATCACGGTGTCGGGAAGGAATATCGTCAAGACCATCGATGCGAAGCGGCGGCAGCCCCATTTTGTGTCGCTGCTCGATGACACGGACTTCGAACAGCAGCGGATAATTCTTATCCTCGCGAAGCTTCTGAGCCAGCAGATCGAACCCGGAATCCGCGCCGCCCGCGCGAACCGCTTGCTCGATCAAGTCAAAGACGTCGACATTCATGATGGCCAAAGGAATCGGGCGCCAACCAAAAACCAGAAACGAGAAACCAGAAACCGGCTTTACCCGCCAATCGCATACATCGGCCGCGGCGGGGCCACAAATTGCGGCGTATTGATCTCGTGACCCATCCACTTCTTGTGCACCGTCGCACTGATGGTAGCCGCTATCTCTTCGTCTGTGGCGCCTGAGCGCAACAGACCTTTGACGTCCGTCTCTTCGATGGCAAATAAACAATACCGCAGCTTGCCGTCGCTGGTGAGACGAATCCGATTGCAGTTCAGGCAGAACGGCCGGCTCACTGACGCGATGAATCCGACGCTGCCGATGCCGTCCGCGTACCGATACTGTGTCGCCGGCGCGCGCGGATCGCGATCCGGAATCTCCACCAGCGGTGAAACCTCGCGTGACAAGGTCTCGATAATTTCATCGGCGGTCAGGACGTTGCCGCGGGCCCACAATCCTTGCGCGTCCAAGGGCATAAACTCGATGAAGCGGATTTCCATCCCGTGCTCGCGGCCGAAGCGGGCGAGGGGAACAATATCCGGTTCCACCAGATTCTTCACCGCGACCGCATTGATCTTGATGGGGCCGAATCCGAGCCGGCGCGCAACATCCAGCCCCTCCAAAACCTTATCCAGCTCGTCGCGCCGCGTGATGCGCAGAAAACGGTCGCGGTCCAGCGTGTCCAGATGCACGTTGAGCCGCCGCAATCCGGCTTCGTATAAAGCCTCGGCGTGTTTCGCCAACAATACGCCGTTGGTGGTGAGCGCGAGATCCCGGATGCCAGGGATCGCAGAAAGCATGCGGATCAACACCGGAAGCCCCTTGCGCACCAGCGGCTCACCTCCGGTCACTCTAACTTTTGTGACACCCAGCGAGACAGCCACACGCACAAACCGCTCGATTTCCTCGAACGTCAGGATTTCCGCGTGCGGCATGTACCCCACGCCCTCTTCTGGCATGCAGTAAAAGCATCGGACGTTGCACCGGTCCGTAATGCTGATGCGAAGATTGTCGTGGATGCGGCCGAAAGTGTCTACAAGCGAGTTAGTCACGTCGCGCAACTTGTAATCCCATTCTATCAGGCGTACACTGAAGCTACCCGCGTTCGCTCGAAATCTGATTAGAGGTTTGCATGTCCCGCCCGTTTTTTCTATATTTCGTACTAAGTTTCGCAATATTGGGTTTTTCCAAGGCGTCTGTTCTAACTTGCACTACAAGCGCTGAACCGCCGGTGGTAAAGGGGGAAGGCATCGCCGAACGAACCGGCGATATCGCTCTCAACTGCTCGGGAGGCGCGCCCGGCGCGATGGTCAATGGCAATCTTTCCATTTTTCTGAACGTCAATATCACGAACCGGCTGATTGGCAGCACGCTCGCGGGCTTGATTCTCACCATCGACAACGGCTCCGGCCCCCAACCCGTTAACATCTCCCCCATACTCGGTGGACCCAATGAGTTGATATACAACGGCATCAGCTTCGCATTGTCGTCAACCGGGGCCGCAACCTTGCAGGTCCAGAACATCCGCGCGGCTGCCAATCAGTTGGATCTTAGCCCAAACACGCCGATCCAGGCGTTTCTTGGGTTCAATTCGAGCCTGATCTCGGTTACCACCAACATGTTCACCGTGGGAACACCCGTGCGCGGTCTGTACGCGGGGTTTTCCACAGCATTGGTGTGCGCCCAGCACGGATCGCCGTTACCTGGAAACCTTGCCAGTTTCGAGAGCTTTCTAACATCGAACGCAGCCTTCGCATCCACGCGGTTGACGGAGGGCTTCGCCAACGCATTCGATCCACCGAGTGCCTGGGAAAGCCTGAACGCGGATACGGGAACCCGCTTCCTGATCACCTACTCGGGATTTCCCGCGGGGGCGCAATTGTTCGTACCGGACGTGATTGCCGGATCGGACGCTGTTACCCCAACGGCGGCGGGTGATTTGGGCGTGCGGGCATCCGGTGGGAAATATGCTCCCGGGGGCGCCGGCTCATTGCTCCTCGCTCGCGTGCAAGGGACGGATGCGAACGGCGCCGGCGGAGCGCCGGTGTTTACACCGTTACCGCCCGGTTCGGGAACGGTGGCCTTTGATTCAATGAACCAAGTAACTCTCGATAATGGATCGGGCTTTGCCGTGTATGAAGTGATGGATGCCAATCCAAACGTGCAGGAGAGCGCGCAGTTCCCCACTTACCTGGGATTGGCCGGCTTCAGCGGCCCAGCGGTTGTAACCACAGAAAATGTCTCACTCGCTCCCGTTTCTACCGTGACGGAGGCCACTGCGCACGATCCCATTCCACGATTTGTGGCGCTGCCGCCGCCCGATGATTGCACCATCATCGGCGATTGCGGCGCGTCCTACTATCCGCAGCTGTTCGTGAATACAGTGCCGATTAACCTGACGGCGCCATCCGGCGGGAACATCCAGTCCGGCTACACCGAAGTGAACAACCGAGGCGGCGGCCACTTAATTTGGACCGCTACGGTCAGCTACACCAATGGCTCAGGCTGGTTGACACTGTATCCGGACAACGGCATCGACAACACCACCATTCGCGTGGATGCGTCACCGGCAAACCTCGCGCCCGGGACTTATCAAGCGGTCCTGACGGTCTATGCGGCGCCGCAGCCGGGCTCCGCTTCGATTCCCATCACGTTTGTGGTTACGGCCCAGGCACCGCCCGCTCCTGCGATTCCAACTGTTTCGAGTGTCGTCAATGGGGCGAGTTTTGCCGCTGGGCCTGCGGTTCCCGGATCAATTGCCTCGCTTTTAGGTACCGATCTCGAGGGGAAGAAAGTAGTGGTGACGTTTGCTGGAATGACCGCGCAAGTTCTGTACGACAACGCTACGCAGATCAACGTAGTGGTTCCTACCGGACTGGGTAGCGTGACGTCCGCACAGTTGCTGGTGGTTGTGGACGGGGCGTCCAGCCTTACGCAGCAAGTTCCCGTAGCGGCATTCAATCCAGGCATTTTCGGAGGCGGAATCTTGAACCAGGACGGCGAGGTGAATGGTCCCAATCATCCCGCTCAGGCCGGCAGCATCCTGCAAATCTACGCGACGGGCCTGTCGGGCACCGGCACGATTTCGGCTGAGGTCAACGGCAAGTCTTTCCAACCAGCGTTCGGTGGACCGGCCCCTGGCTTAGTAGGAGTTCAACAAGTGAACGTCGAATTGCCGGACGGTCTGACGGGTGCAACGGCTACTGTGGCAGTGTGCGGCGGGAACAATCCTTTTGCGGGAGTGTGCAGCCCGGCCGTGCAGGTGGCCATCACGCAGTAAATCTCTGGCCTCGAATTTAACGCAAACAATTCAGTATTTACGTTCATTCGCGGCCCATCCAGCTTCCCTAACTAGCGAGCTGTGCGAAAACGAACCGCGCCGACCATTGCCAAACCTGTTCCCAGCAAAAAGAGAAACATCGTCGGCTCTGGAGTTGCGGTCACTGCAACGACGTCGCCTTGAATCGACGTCTCACCGATCGGATTGCCGACCGTCGGAGCTTGCAAACCCAGAGTGGGATTCAGAACCTGATAGGTTACAGATTCACCACCGCCGCTGATAACCACACCTGGCAGGGTCCCGAAACCGGTAGTCGTGTTGTTCGGGGAGAACAAGATGGTAGCGCCGGAGTTGTCCGTGGAAAGATCGCCGCCAATGGCGCCATTCGGCAACGTCCCGGCCGCGCCTGGAGGCGTGGAATTGACATTGATCGTAAGCAACAGTCCGGTGACATCCACACTCGTTCCCGTACCGGTAGTAACGATGTTTCCCAGGTTAATGATACTCGGCGATAGGACACCCGCGCCAGAGCCTGCGTTGTAAGTAAACTCCAGTCCGCCCACCGTTACCGACGTGGTTGTGTTCTGAATGCAGCCGCCGACGCCGTCGCAGCTCAGAGTGGAGCCGGTGGTGTTGTAGTTGACAAGGTCAGCCGATGCGGTAGCTGCCATCAGCGCCGCTAAGTCCAAAAATCAAAATTACTTTCTTCAAGCATTTCCTCCAATCGAGCTACGCGGACTCTCTCTGAGTCCTAGCCCGTTGAGATAGTGTAAACCCATCGCACTCCCCAGATGCACGGCTCCATGAATTCAACGTAATATTACTTACCGTTCATAGGCGAAACCAGTGCAAACAGCCCCGCAGTCCAATCGGATGTAAGGAGGCATTCTCATGACTATGAAACAAACTGTTCTCGCCGGTGTGATGCTTGCATCCTCCGCGCTGACTGCGTGCGCGTCGCAGGCGTACGTTGCTTATCAGGTTCCTCCGCCGCCGGCGCCAATGGCCGTTGGTGCGGTTGGCTACGCGCCCGGCCCGGGCTATGTGTGGGGGGATGGATTTTGGGATCTGCGTGGTGGCCGGTGGGTGTGGGCGCCGGGTGCGTGGCGCAGGCCGCCGCACGGGCGCGCTGTTTGGATGCGACCCTATTGGGAGCAGCATGGGCGGTCCTGGCGTTTTCGGAAGGGATACTGGCGATAATGTAGGTGCATGGTTGCACCAAAGTACGATGCGCTCCTGATTCTTTCGTTCGGCGGGCCGGAGCAGGCGGATGACGTGCTGCCGTTTCTGGAAAACGTGCTGCGCGGGCGCAATATTCCGCGCGAGCGCATGCTCGAAGTCGCGGAACACTATTATCACTTCGGCGGCAAGAGTCCCATAAATGAGCAGAATCGCGAGTTGATCGCGGGCCTCAGGGACGAGCTTGAGCGTAACGGGCCCCATCTTCCAATCTACTGGGGAAATCGCAACTGGCATCCCTTCGCTGCCGACACGCTGCGGAAGATGCAAGCCGACGGGGTCCGCCGCGCTTTGGCTTTCGCCACTTCGGTGTTCAGCTCGTACTCCGGGTGCCGGCAATATCTGGAGGACATCGAAAGGGCTCGCGCGGAAGTGGGCCCGGGCGCGCCTGAAGTTGAGAAGCTCCGGACATTCTATAATCATCCGTTGTTCATCGAAGCTTTCTCGGATCGGGTGCGCGCGGCGTTGGACAAAATCCCGGGCGCCCAAGTTATATTCACCGCGCACA
>JBEKJJ010000319.1:0-8228 GCA_050011295.1 Bryobacteraceae bacterium | reverse complement strand
GGCACGCGTTTTTGGAGCGCGCCCTGCAGTCCGCCGCGCCGCGCAGACGGTTGCTGTAGCGTTCCTGGGCTTCGCAGCGCTCCAGGCTATGCTCCAGATTGCCTGGTCCGAGAACTTCCGAGGATTCGTTTCTTTGTATCGGCAGTTGGAGTCGCAACGCAGCGAATTGATCGTTGTAGGGCTGGCTGCAGCCGCTGGTCTGTGTTGGTCGCTGAACCGCAATTACGGGCTGATCGCGGCGGCGATGGGGTTTTCCGCCGTGGCCGCGCTCTATTGGAGCCCCTCGCCGATTACGCACGGCAACTGGTACAACTACTCGGATGGCTCCTTTCGTTTCGTTGCGACCATTCCGGAATTTCACGATACGCCGGGTTTGATCATTCTTGCTTTTAGTACCGGCTGCATTCTGGTGGGTGTCGCGACTTTTCGATCCAGGCTTTCGCGGTGGGAGCTGGGTGGCTCGATCTTGCTCGTGCCACTCGCAATCCATATTGGAGGGTGCTTTGGTGGCTACTGGTATCCGCTGGGATGGGGCATGTTCGCTTGGGGCTGGTTTGTCCTGGCATCCGCAGGGGCTGGATTGATTTGCTTGGGGTGGCCGGTTTTTAGAGCGACTTGGGCGTCGGCATGAGTGCCTGCGGCACGATTGCGTTAGGCGTTTGTGCCGCCGTCCACGGTCAGGTTCGCGCCGGTGATGTACGAGGCCTCTGGACCAGCTACGAACGCCACCAGAGCGGCAACCTCGTCCACCCGCCCGTAACGCCCGAGCGCCGTGTTGGCGATCTGTGGCGTCGCCCAATCTCCGGCTGCCGGATTCAGCTCCGTGTCGATGGGCCCGGGCTGTACGTTATTCACCGTGATGCGCCGGCTCCCGACCTCTCTGGCCAACCCTTGCGAGAACATCTTGACGGCGCCCTTGGTCGCCGAGTATGGCGCCAGCCCAGGTGTCATGTTGCGCTCACCCACACACGAACCGATCATGACGATGCGGCCACCATCATTCATGTGCTTCAGCGCCGCCTGCGTGGTGACAAATGTTCCCCGGATATTGATGTCGATCAAGCGATCCAACTCTTCGAGGGTAGTCTCCTCGAAAGGCTTCGGAATGGCTGTGCCCGCGTTGTTCACCAGTATGTCGAGCCGGCCCAAGGCCACCACCGCCTTTTCGACGGCCTGCTTGACAGCCTGGGCGTCAGCGGCGTCCGCTTGGATCGCGACAGCCTTTCCACCGCCACGCTCAATCGCGTCGACCACGGCGGAAGCTGCCTTGGCGTCCTTCGCGTACGTGATGGCCACGTTCGCTCCATCCTCGGCGAGCCGTTTCGCGATCGCTCGGCCGATGCCCCGAGAGCCGCCGGTAACGAGTGCGGCCTTTCCTTCCAGTTTCCTAGACATTATTCTCTCTTCTCCTTGACAGTTGGCTTTCGGTGGAAACAACTCCTGCTACACAGTGTGAAGGAAGGCGCTCCTTGGCGAAACCCCAAAAGCGGGGATCTTAAAGTACCACCATTGGTTGGTGTGAGCAGCAAATCGTGGGACGCGCCTTATCGGGGGAAAATGCTGCGCCACGATTGCTAAACTAGAAGGCAATGACCGAACAGGAGCGCATGTCCCGTCCTCTTTCCGAGGTTGATCCGGAAATTTATCAGCAGATTCAGCATGAGGTGGAACGCCAGCATGGGTGGCTCGAGCTGATTGCCAGCGAGAACTTCACTTCCGAAGCTGTGCTGCAGGCTACCGGGAGCGTCTTCACGAATAAATACGCGGAGGGTTATCCGGGGAAGCGCTATTACGGCGGGTGCGAGTACACGGACGTAGTGGAGAATCTGGCTCGCGATCGGGCTAAGAAACTGTTTGGCGCCGAGCACGCTAATGTTCAGCCGCATTCCGGATCGCAAGCGAATCAGGCCGCGTATTCCGCGGTGCTGCAGCCCGGCGATACCATCCTTGGAATGAATTTGGCGCATGGCGGGCACTTGACACATGGGCATCCGCTGAATTTTTCGGGCAAGACCTATCACGTGATTCCTTACGGCGTGCGGCGCGAGGACGAGCGCATTGACTATGACGAACTGGCCAAGCTGGCTCTGGAACACAAACCCAAGCTGGTGATCGCGGGCGGCAGCGCGTATCCGCGGATTATCGATTTCCAGCGTTTTCGCGAAGTGGCGGATTCGGTGGGGGCGCTGTTCCTGGTGGACATGGCTCACTTTTCGGGATTGGTCGCCGCGGGATTGTATCCGAATCCTTGCGAGTACGCCGATATTGTTACGTCCACCACGCATAAGACGCTGCGGGGCCCGCGCTCCGGCATGATTCTGTCAAAAGCGGCATATGCGGCGGCTATCGACAAAGTGGTGTTCCCGGGAGTGCAGGGGGGGCCGCTGGTGCACGTCATCGCCGCCAAGGCCGTCTGTTTTCTGGAGGCAATGGCGCCGGAATTCAAGGCCTATCAAAAACAAGTGATCCGGAACGCGCAGGTGCTGGGCGAGGTACTGGCGGCGAAAGGCTTCCGCATTGTTTCCGGTGGAACCGATTCGCATCTGATCCTGATGGATGTATTTGCCAAGGGAATCCGCGGCAAGGAAGCGGAGAAGGCGCTGGACGAAGCCTATATCACCGCGAACAAGAACGCGATCCCGTTCGATGTGAATCCGCCGCTGAATCCGAGCGGCATCCGTTTGGGCAGCCCGGCCGTAACCACGCGCGGATTCCGGGAAACGGAGATGCGCGAGGTGGCGGGGCTGATCGCGGAGGTGCTGGATAATATCAGTTCCGCGGATACATTTGCATCGGTGCGGCGGCGCGTGACTGCGCTGGTGGAACGATTTCCGCTGTATGGTTGGAAGCTGGCGCGGGCGACGGCGTAGGAGCACCGGTGCAGCGCTCCCTTCCGGTCGCGGCTCCCTAACATGCCACTTCGGATTGTACTGGATGCCCGCCGGGTGGCGGACTTCGGCATCGGCACCTACATCCGGAACCTGGTTCGTTCGCTCGCCCGGCTGGACCATGCGAACCACTACACGCTGATCACCCCCGGGCCGGCGGTTCCGGAATTTAACGATCTACCTTCTAATTTCGAAGTGGCTGTTTACAAGAAGAAGGGCCGGGCGGGTTTCACGCAGTTGGGTTTTACGGTGTATCTGAGCCGGTTCGCGGCGGATGTGTTCCACATTCCCTTGAACGCTGTTCCCTTGTGGATGCCCAAGCCATATCTGGTGACCATCCACGATATGAGCACGTTGCTGTTTTCAAATCAGAAGGGTTATCGAAGTAATTTGCGGCTATATTATCTGAGGCGGGGCCTGGCGCGGGCGGACCGCGTGCTGGCAGTGTCCAGCGCCACGCGCCGTGATGTGGAGGCGGTGCTTCAAATCCCGGCCAGCCGCATTCAGGTGGTGCACAACGCGCCGGATCCGACATTCAGCCAATACTCAGCGCGGTCCGCGGCCGAGATACAGCGCGTACTGGATCGCTATCGTATTCACTATCCATTTCTGCTTTATGTGGGAAGAACCAATCCGCAGAAGAACATTCCGCGGCTGGTGGAAGCGTTCGCGGTGCTGCGTGGCGAACTGCGGGAGGAAACGCGCTACCGGGATCTCCGGCTGATTATTATCGGCGATGAGATCGCGCGGCATCCGGCGCTGCGGCATGCCGTGATTCAAAGCCGCGTGGAAGATAGCGTGCGGTTTCTTGGATTCGTTCCCATTGAAACATTGCGGGCCTTCTACCAAGCCGCTTCCGCCTTCGTGTTTCCGTCGTTGTACGAAGGGTTCGGCCTGCCACCACTGGAAGCTATGGCGTGCGGGACGCCGGTGGTTTGCTCGCATGTCAGCTCGCTGCCGGAAGTGGTGGGAGATGCGGCGCTGATCGTGAATCCGGAGAACGTGTTCGATATAGCGCGCGGTATGCAGGAAGTGCTGCTGAATAACGAACTCAGGAGCGGGCTGATTGAACGAGGGCTGGAACAAGCCCGCAAGTTCAGTTGGGAGCGTACGGCCGCGCAGGTCCTCGAGACCTACGAGGAGATCACTGCGTACAAGAAAAGGCCTCGTTGATTCATAGGATTCAGGCGTGTTTTCAGGTGATTACGCCGGGCGAAGTGGGTCGAGAGAGCAGATCCAACAGTGACAGATGGAAGAACCTTAATATCGCGTCCAGCACTTCGGGCGAGAGAGTCCGGACGCCCTTCAGCGCATTGTGAGCATGAGGTTGGGAGATGCCGATCTGCCGCGCAAATCCCCTCTCCGTCAATTCGCCGTTGTGCACGCGATCCCGAACGTAATCTAACAACTTGAGCTGTGCTTCCTCGAAGGTCCCTAACGCTGCCAGACGAGTCGTGACCCGAGGCGCTTCCGGAAATCGGCGATCGGCCGGAGCGATATTGATCTCACAAAACATTGATTCTCGCGTTCTGATTTCAATTACCGTAAAACCGTAATAACGCTTAGAAATATAAGTGTGCCATCAAACCGTAAAGCTGTCAAGCCGTAAGTTTGTGTAGGGCTTTTCATGACGCTGGGGCGTTGACAGGCACCGTAATTCCGTATTAGCGTAGGGACCTAATGGGACGTTCACAAGAAGGCGCCGCCACAACTGAACTCAAGAAATCTACGATTTCTCTCCCGGCTGAACTCTATTGGCGCTTCCAGGAAGAGCAAGGCCGACGCAGGCTGAGCAACCAGGCCGCAGTTGCGCAGGCCATCCAGCAGTGGCTCGAAAGCCAGGCGGAGGTCGCCACCCCCCGCGAACGGTTGGCACAAAACGAGCACTGGCACGGCATCCTGGACGACATTCTCGCGAGCGGCGACCAAGAAGCCGCTTCGGCCGTTCAGCAAAACCTCCTCGTCTTTCACCGGCTGATGCGAAATGCAGAGAAGCAATCGAGCGTTGGGCCGCCGCGACTATAGCTGGAATTAAAGGGGTGATAGTACTAAATGCAATAAAAACCATAAAGTAACAACTTGTATTTTTGTTGCTAAACAATGGATAATATAGAATTATTGGAGCCGGAGCGGACGCTTGCCCGCATCCAGTGCCCACGTCCTTACGAGCCGAGGGATGGCGCGGCTACACTTGTTCGGCCCCGATATCGAACATTGCTTACTGAGAACCTTGTTGGCGAGGCTCACATGATCGAATCAGAATCGTCCGGGAAAACGCTTCGGGATGAATTGGAGGCGCTGGACGATCTTCGCTCCCATATCCAAAACCTGCATCGAATTTGCAGAGGCCGCGAAGAAAATCTGCTTGAAAAAATGGTGGAGGGCCCTGATTCAAGGCGCTTGCATAAAATCATCCAGCTCTACCGTGCAACTTGCTCGTCCTCGGAGCCGGAGTGGAATAATTTCCAAGAAGTGTGGGATCGCGCGCTCTTCTGGTACCACGTGGGACGGTTGCGTTTGGCCTGCGAGCTGTGGCGGCTTCGCCGAACGCCGCGCCTTTGCTGCTCGATGGCGTTGAGTTCCCTACAAGCGCTGGAAGTCCTCACCCCCGGCTTTCTTGACGCGCTGTAGGATGGTCTGCCGCAGCATCTGCCGGACTGCGGCCTCCTCGGGTGAAAGGACAGGTGGCGGCGGAAATTCGCCGACCCGGCTAAAACCTCGAATCCACGCAATGAAGCAGGCCAGATTAGCGGCCAGCATCGCGACGTCCAAAAAGCTCGTGTTGGCCAGCCCCCACACCGTCGCAGCCAACGCGACGAACCCGCTTATGGAGAAGTAAATCGTCAGCACTTTCCAGTGAAGCGCAACGTTTCCGCGCACGGTTGGGGTCAAACTCATAAATCGCGTGAGGAACCACCACATGAGGACCAGGGAGATGGACAGGACGGTGGTCTCGAACTGGCAAATGTACACAGCCAAGGTCTGGGGATATTGCCAGAAGCCGCCGGCGGGCCGCACTGCCGTAATGGAAACCAATCCGGTAAGCGCCACGAGTACAGTCGCTAGAACAAAGCGAATGCGGCCGATGACGGGAAAATGCTCCGAAACCCGCTCGAATAACTCCGCAACAGCTCCGGCGCGCAAGCCAACGATGGCAATTTCATAGAAATTGTAAGCGTGGGCGTAGGCGATTGTGTTCATGGGGATTTGCAAGAGCACCACGCCCGCGCACAGCTCCACTATCAGATACACCAGAAAGAAACGGTACTGTCTTGCGATTCTTCGTTGAAAAATGGCTCCGATCAGGAGCACTTGGGCCACCAGGCAAGCCACCCAGAGGACGCGTTCAATGGATAGAAGATCCATCCGGTACGCTGCGCTTCTTGGAGCGAGTATAGCAACACTGCGCACCGGGCGGAGGTTATCGGGGCGGGCTAGGGGGACAAGTTGGCGGACAGCGCGGGAACGGCCAATCCCGCGTGGTGGTTTGAAGTCTCGTTCCATTCACGATGAGTGGGTTCGATGGGTGCCGCAACTGACCCACGGAAGCAAGGGTGGCAACAAGCAGGGCAATGCCGATTGTCAGTTTTTTCATGGTTTTCCTTTCGAATTCCGACCACATCGTACATTTCGTAGGTGATCCACGAACCAGTTCCTGCACCTAAGACTTTCACCGGAAGGAAGTTAAAGAGTTGGCAGATCTGTGACTGAAAAAGGTTGCCTTCGCAGAGATTGAGCTCGGACGGTATTAAATATATTTAATATACGGGTTGATATTTCGACCGAGAGGTTCGGGCCCGCCTAGGCACATTATGCACATGGGGCTGCGACATTCCAATCAGACGAGCGAATCCTCTCTCCGTCAAATCGCCGTTGTGAATGCAATCCCGGACATATTTCACAGTGAAATAGGGCAGCAGGGATATATGAAATCCCCGCGCCACCTGACACTTAAGACTTAAGATAGTGCTGGAAGTATAGACCCTATCTAAGTAACAGACAACGTTACCTTTGTCCTACTCTCTCCTCAAGTGAAGCAGAATTTCGCCCTAGATGCTGTAGTGTAATGCGTTGACGCATTCTAAGGGCGCGCTGAGACTGTAAGTCGGCACCAAATCACTCGGTTGCCTTTCCGAGTCCATGAGAAGAGGATGATTTTAATGGAATGGACAAGATCAGAAACATTGGCCCAGGCCGCCCCAGGGTGTAATACTTGCCTCGGGATGGGATTGCGGATCGGTAGGCATGAGACTACCCATCCCTGCAATTGCGTGCTGCGCGCCATCTTCCGGGCCTGCTTTGAGCATTTTCGCGACTGCGTGAGCCGGGAAAGGTACATCAGTAAAGTGACGCTCGATCCGCTGCCAGGCAAGGATCGAAGGGGCGCTTGGGGCCGTAAATCAGAGGAATTTTCGGCCGACTTTTGCCTGATAAGTAGACGGACGTTGACGGAGCCGGAGTACGACATCTTCAAGTATCACTTCCTGCTGGGGGCGGATTGGAAGTTATGCTGCCGCAAACTCAAGATGGATCGCGGAAATTTTTTCCACGCGGTGTATCGAATTGAGCAGAAGCTGGGGCGGGTGTTTCGCGAGTTGGAGCCGTACCCGCTGTTTCCGATCGACGATTACCTGCACGGTCCGGTAAAGGGCGTGAAAAGCTGCCTGGCGGAGGGGAATGTGGCGTCGTTGCGGCCGCCGTTGCGGGCAGCGTGAGGGCGGGGCTCAGGGCTGGGGGCTCGGGAAAGGGAGCCCACCAGCTTTATTCGAATTGTTTCTTGAAACTGGCGAATTGTTGTTTGAGATCCTCGAGTTGCTGGCGTAGCTCGGCGACTTCGGCTTCGAGAATTGCGACGCGGTCCAGACGGTGGGGAGTGGGCGGCTCGGGCTCGGCGCTGGAAACGGCGGGAGGGCCGGAGAGCAGGTGAGCGAAGCGGCTCTCCTTTTCGCCGGGGCGGCGTTCGAGCTTGATAATCAGCTGGGGCAGGCGATCGATTACGGATTGCACTTGATCCAGGTCGTCAAACGGGTGCATGCGCTCAGCGCGGTTTCGCAGCTCGCCCAGAGTCTGCGGACCGCGCAGCATCAGTTCGCAAAGAACGGCGAGTTCCGGCCGGCCGAGATTCAGTTTTTCCGAGATGCGGTGTGCGTATTTCTGGACGCGGCTGCCGGCGCCGGTGATGGATAGCAACAGCCCTTTGTCGCGCAGAGAATGGAGGGCCTGTTGGACAGTGTCCTCGTCGAAATTGACGGTGGGGTCGCGGTTGGATTTCTGGTTACAAGCATTGACCAGTGCGTTGAGGGAGAGCGGATAGTACTCGGGTGTGGTGATCTCCTTCTC
>JBEKJJ010000318.1:0-8248 GCA_050011295.1 Bryobacteraceae bacterium | reverse complement strand
GTGATGAACCCCGGCTTCCGCATCGACCATATCCTGACTATGGATTTCGACACCTCGCTGGTTCCCGCTTCCCCGGCCACGAAAGAGTTTTATCGCAATCTGATCGATCGGACTCGCGCGCTTCCCGGAGTTAAATCGGCGACATTGTCCTTAGTGGTGCCGCTCGCCCCCGCCCAGTCGGGCCAAACTGTAATCCCGGAAGGTTTTCAGTTTCCCAAAGGGCAGGAATCCACGCAAGTTTTCCAAAACTCCATTGACGAGCAGTACTTCGACGTGATGCAGACTCCTATCGTTCGCGGCCGTGCGTTCACCGCCAACGACAAATCCGATTCCACGCGTGTGGCCATTGTCAATGAGGAATTTGCCAACAAGTATTGGCCGAATCAGGATGCCGTCGGGAAGAAGATTCGTCTGGAAGATACGAAGGGCCCGGTGTTCCAAATCGTCGGCATCGCGAAGACCGCCAAATATCTCTTCATCGCGGAACCTCCGATGCCGTTCGTGTACTTTCCGCTAACGCAACGTCCGCAGACTCGCGAGAGCCTATTGGTAGAAACCTATGGCGATCCGGCGGCTATTACGGCGCCGCTGCGCGACGTGGTTCGGTCCCTGAATCCCGATCAGCCCATTTACAACACGCACACACTCGCGAACTTCTATGAGCTGCGCGGCACTGCGATATTCGTATTCATTCTGAGATTGGTGGCTTCCATGGGCCTGATCGGACTCACGCTCGCCCTGGTGGGCCTCTACGGTTTGATTGCCTATTCGGTGAGCCGCCGCACGCAGGAGATCGGCATCCGCATGGCGCTGGGCGCGCAGCGCTCGAACGTAGTGGCCATGGTCCTACGCCAGGGCTTCCTGCTCGCGATCATCGGGATCGCCATCGGGTTCGCCGCCAGCATCGCGGTCCGCGGCATCCTGGCTCAGGGCTTGATCGGCCTCGGAACTTTGAGCCCAGCAGTTTTAGCTATCGTCCCGCTGGGACTTTTGTTGGTCACCATGGTGGCCTGCTATCTGCCGGCCCATCGCGCCGCGCAAATCGACCCGCTCCGCGCCTTGCGTTGGGAGTAGCTTGGCCAGCTGGGTGGGGCAGCGCCATGCGCTGCCTGGGTCATAATGACGAGTGATGATCGCTCTTCTGCGCGGCACACTCCTCGAGAAACATCCCAACCAGGTGATAGTGGAAGCCGGAGGGGTCGGCTACGACGTGCTGATCCCCATTTCCACCTATTCCGCATTGCCTGAGGCGGGCTCGGAAGTGCGTCTGCGAATCCACACGCACGTTCGCGAAGACGCGCTCTCTCTATTCGGCTTTCTGACATTGGAGGAAAAAACCATCTTCGAAAAACTGATTTCGGTAAGCGGCATCGGACCCTCGCTAGCCATAAAAGTTCTCTCCGGAATGTCCACGGCCGATCTGATCCCCGCCATCCGCAACGGATCGGTGGAGCACCTGGTCCGCATCCCGGGCGTCGGACGGAAAACCGCCGAGCGCATGGTCCTGGAGCTAAAAGACAAACTCGAAGGCCTGGACGCGACTCCCATTCCGGGCCTAGCCGCCAGGCCAGCCGCCACTCTCAGCCCCCTGGAACAAGACGTCCTATCAGCGCTCCTAAATCTAGGCTGTAATCGCGCAGCCGCCGAAGCCGCCGTAAGAAAAGCCAAATCCACCGGCACCCCCCCAGATTTCGAACCCCTCTTCCGGCGATCTCTAGAGCTAGTCCGCTAACCAGAAACCAGAAACAAGAAACCAGAAACGGTTAACCTAGAACCAATGCGTGAGCAAGGCATCGCTTCGCCCTCCGCTTTGGAAGGTGAACGCCAATTCGAGACCGCGCTCCGTCCCACCAAGCTAGCGGATTTCACCGGCCAACCCAAGCTCAAAGAAAATCTGAGCATCGCCATTGAAGCCGCCAAACAGCGCGGCGAGGCCATGGATCACGTTCTGCTCTACGGGCCGCCCGGTTTGGGCAAAACTACGCTCGCCACCATCATCGCCGCCGAACTGGGCGTGGGATTCGAACAAACCTCCGGGCCAATCTTACAAAAAAAACTGGATCTCACCGGCGTGCTCACCAACATCCGGCCTCGCCAGGTTTTTTTCATCGACGAAGTACACCGCCTGCTTCCGGATGTTGAAGAAATCCTCTACGCAGCTCTTGAAGATTTCCGCATGGACATTCTGATCGGCACCGGCCCCGGCGCGCGCACCCATTCCATCGCTATTCCGCACTTCACCGCCATCGGCGCGACAACTCGTCAGGGATTGGTCAGCGCACCGCTGCGTGGACGCTTCGGCCTGGTACTGCGCCTCAACCATTACGGCGTGGAGGAGCTTACGGCCATCGTATTGCGCTCCGCGAAGTTATTGGGAGTCACCGTCGATTGCGACGGCGCCGAAGAAATTGCCCGCCGCAGCCGCGGCACTCCGCGCATCGCCAACCGTCTGCTGCGCCGCGTGCGCGATTACGCGCAAGTCCGCGCGGCCGGCCACATCGATTTACCGATCGCCACTCTCGCGCTCGATCTGCTCGAAGTAGACCGCTTCGGCCTGGACGAAATCGATCAAAAAATAATGCTCACGCTGCTCGAAAAATACGGCGGCGGACCCGTGGGCGTGAACACCATCGCTGCATCCATCGACGAGGAAGCCGACACCATCGAAGAAGTCTACGAACCGTACCTGATGCAACTCGGCTTCATCGACCGGACTCCGCGCGGCCGCATCGGTACCGATCGCGCCTTCGACTATTTCAAAATCCCGCGCCGGATGCGCGGCGGCGTCCAGAGCCCACTCTTTTGAAGACCGCATTCCTCTCGCTAGGCTCCAACCTAGGCGACCGCCAAGCACTCCTCAACGAAGCACTGAGCCGTCTGGAATCCGCCGGCGTGCACGTAGCGCGCCGATCACGAATCCACGAAACCGAGCCGCAGGATTATCTCGACCAGCCCAAGTTCCTAAACATGGCGGCAGAAGTAGAAACCGATCTGTCGCCCCGAGAGCTGCTAGCGGTAATCCAGAAAATAGAGACCGAACTTGGACGCCAGCGAACAATACCCAAAGGCCCCCGCACTATCGACATCGACATCCTCTTCTACGCCAACCTGATAGTCGCGACGCCCGAGCTCGAGATCCCGCACCCGCGCCTAGCCGAACGCCGTTTCGTCCTGGACCCTCTCTCAGAAATCGCCCCAGATTTTCGTCACCCGATCACCGGCCAATCGGTGCGGGAGGCGCGAGCCGCGCTAAACGAGAAACGAGCCCCTACTCGTAATGCAACGCCACCACCGGATCCACCCGCATAGCGCGCAGCGCCGGAACGTAGCTTGCAACCAGCGCAGTCGCCACTAGAAACAGCGTGACTGCCGAGAATGTGACGGCATCTGTCGCGCTTACCCCAAATAACAACGACGCCATCACGCGAGTCAGGCTGAATGCTCCAACTAAGCCCGCCACAATACCGATTGCCGCTAGAGCCATCCCTTGCTTCACCACCAGACCGAGTATGTTGCGCTGTTGCGCTCCCAACGCCATGCGCAGGCCGATATCGTGCGTCCCCTGCGTCACCATGTACGAGATCACGCCGTACACTCCCACCGCCGCGAGAAGCATCGCGAAACCGGCGAACCCTCCCAAAACGGCCATCGAGAAGCGCTGACGGGCCAATGAATCGTGCAGCCGCTCCTGCATGGTCCGGATTTCGAAAACCGGGACGCCCGCGTCGATAGCGTGAATTTCGCGAACCATCGCGCTCGCAACGCTGGCCGGGTCGTTCGACGTACGCGCCACCAGATATAAATCGCCATCCGCTGACTGCTGCTCGGGATAATAAATCACCATTCGTCCGTCGATATCCAATCCATATTGCTTGACAGTCCCCACCACGCCCACAACCGTGTACCAGGGGTCTTTTACGTTGGCTCGCATGCGCTTGCCTACCGCGCTCTCGTGCGGCCAGAAACGCTTGGCCATTTTGTCGTCGATCAGAATCACGTGCGGAACGTCGGCGGTATCGTGATCGTTGAAGAAGCGCCCCTGCAACAGCGGGATCTCCATGGTCCGGAAATAATCGTTGGTAGCCACCCGCATGTCCACCTGCAATTCCGGCTCGCTGGGAGGAGGCGTGTACCCCTCTATTAAGATTCCTCCCCATCCCACGGACGCCGTGAGCGGCAGAGCCGATACCGCGCCCTGCGACTGTACGCCAGGTAAGCGCGAGATCCGCTCGCCGAGCTGTTGATAGTACTGAATCCTGGCTTTGTCCTGCTGGTACTTCGGCCCAGCTTCGGCTGACCGCATGGATATGACATGCTCCGGATTAAATCCGGGAGGCACGCTGGCCAGGCGAACGAAACTTCGAATCAGCAATCCGGCGCCGATCAGAAGCACCATGGAAAGCGCGAGTTCCGCAACCACCAGCAAGCTGCGAAGCCCCTGCCGCGCGGGGTTGAAGCCTCCCTCGTTTTGCGAGCTTCGGCCGCCCGATTTCAGCGATGTATTCAAATCCACTCGCGCCACCCGGACTGCGGGTGCCATGCCGAATATTATTCCCGTCAGAATCGATATGCCAAACGTAAAAGCCAGCACGATTCCATCGATCCGGATGGCGTCCAGCCGCGGAATATTGCCCGGATTAATATCGCGCACTACGAAGAGCGTCAGCACAGCTACCAGCAACCCCGCCGCACCTCCCAGCACTCCGAGCAGCACGCTTTCAGTCAGCAATTGCCGCACCAGCCGCATCCGCCCCGCGCCCAAAGCCGCGCGGATGGCCACCTCTTTTTCGCGTCCGGTGGCGCGCGACAACAACAGGTTCGCAACATTCGCGCACGCGATCAGCAGCACCAGCGTCACCGCGCCCAACATAATCAGCACGGAGCGCCGGACATTACCCACCACCTGGTCGAGCAACGGCACCACGCTGATGGTGAAAGTGCGGTCCCGATGGTCTTTGTTGCGGATACGGCCGGCGATCGCGGCGACGTCCTCCTGCGCTTCCCGCATAGTTACGCCCGGCTTCAGCCGCCCCACAATGTTGTAATTCTCATCTCCGCGGCGATTGACGGCGTCGGCGCCGAATGGGAGTGGAAGCAGGATTTCCACCTTCTCAATCGCCGCTACGGTAGGCACCACCTCGTTGTTCAGCAGGAAATCCGGACGTAACACTCCAGCCACGGTATATTGTTTGCCATTCAACGTGAGGCTTCGTCCCACAATCTGCGGATCGCCTCCGAACAGGCGCTTCCACAGGCCATGCGTCAACAACGCCACCGGTGGCTTGCCGGGCTGGTCTTCTTCGGCCAGCAAGGTTCGGCCCAGCAGCGGCTTCGCTCCCAGCATGTCCAGCAAGGTGGAGGAAGTGCGCATTCCTTCCAGCCGCTCCGGCCGATCCAGGCCAGTGAGATTGAAGCTGCCTCCAATCGAAATCGAAAGCTCATCGAACGAGTGATTCTCAGCTTTGATGTCCATGTACTGCCCCGGCGACGGCCAGTCCTGCGGGATACCGATCCCGGGCGAGCGCAGCCACAAGATTGCCAGCCGGTCAGGCTCGGGATATGGCAGAGGTTTGAGAAGCAGCGCGTTCACCACGCTGAAGATAGCCGTGTTCGCGCCGATTCCAACCGCGAGCGAAAGCACAATCACGATGGTCAGCGCGGCGTTCTTGCGCAGCATGCGCGCGGCATAGCGAAGATCCTGGAACATCAGAGACATATTGACCATTAGACGCGGTTCACCAGAAACTGTTTGAGAGCCGCCAACCCCCAGCCCCGTGTTATCCTAGAATGGTTATGGCAATCCCCAACGTCAAGCGGTTTCGCCCCTTCTGCCCGGAGTGCAACGAGAATTTCACCGTGATGGTGGTCCTTCCCAAGGGCGCCAGCGTGGATAACTTTCTGAACGATGCTGTCTCGCGCCACGATCACAAGGCGTTCCAGGAAGCCAAACAACAGCACTTCAAGATCCGCGTCGGCCAACAGAAGCAGAAAAAAGCGAAATAGCTCGCGCCGCATCAAATTTCTTTCGGCCCTTGTCGATTTCGCCGCGCTCCGTTCGTCTAGCCGGTGAAAGGAGAAACAAGATGCCACAATTTATCCTGCTCCTCAGGGACGAGCGAAGGCCCGGCAACGGCTTCAGCCCAGAGGAAATGCAAAAGCTTGTGCAAAAATACGGGGACTGGAGGCGGACCAAAGCCGTCGGCGGCCAGAAACTCACGGACGGCGAGGGCCGCGTGCTCCGGAAAAGCAACGGAAAGCCCTCCGTCACCGACGGTCCGTTCGCGGAGGCCAAGGAAGTGATGGGGGGATTCTTCGTAATCGAAGCTGCCAACTTCGATGAGGCCGTCGAAGCCGCTAAAACCTGCCCGCATATGGATTTCGGCACCATCGAAGTGCGCCAGATCCAAAAAACTTGAGCGACCCAGCGTTAGCCGTTGACCATCTGTTCCGGCATCAGTCGGGACGGATGGTCTCCACGCTCACGCGGATCTTCGGACCCCGCCGCCTGGATCTCGCCGAGGAAGTGGTGCAGGATGCCTTGCTCAAAGCCCTCGAACTCTGGCCATTCGAAGGCATCCCCGCCAATCCCTCGGCTTGGCTCATCCAGGTGGCGAAAAACCGGGCGCTGGATGCCATTCGCCGCGAAACTTCGCTCACCGAAAAGCTTCCGGAACTGGCCCGCGCATTTCCTGAGCGAACTATGCCGGAAAGCCATGCCGAATTCGATGACGACCAGCTCTCTATGATGTTCCTGTGCTGTCATCCCAGCCTCGCGCCTGAACTGCGTGTTGCTCTGACGCTCAAGACCGTGGCTGGCTTCAGCGCGCGGGAAATCGCGCGTGCCTTTCTGGCTGAGGAAGCCACCATCGCGCAGCGCCTGGTTCGCGGTAAACGCCAGATTCGGGAGCAGCGCATCGACTTCGAAATGCCGTCCGGTTTTGAGCTGCGGGCGCGGCTCGATTCCGTCCTCGAAGTGCTGTATCTGCTTTTCAACGAAGGCTACTCGGCGCATCAGGGCGAATCGCTGCTGCGGGCCGATCTGTGCGACGAAGCCATTCGGCTCGCCGGCCTGCTTGCTACGCATCCGGCTTCCGATCTACCCAAGACCCACGCTCTGCTGGCTCTGCTCCTGTTGCACGCCTCGCGGTTGCCCGCCCGGGTCAGCGCTGAAGGCGATCTGTTCCTGCTGCGCGATCAGGACCGCTCGCTATGGGATCGCGAATTGATCTTGGAAGGCTTGCGCGAGCTGGATCGCAGCGCCGAAGGCGACGAGCTGACGCCGTATCATCTGCAAGCCGGCATCGCGGCGCAGCACGCTCTCGCACCCACCTACGACGCCACGGATTGGGAAAATATCACGGAACAATACGACCAGCTTTACCAAATCGATCCAAGCCCGATTGTCGCCTTGAACCGCGCCATCGCGCTCTCGCGCTGGAAGGGTCCCAAAGCAGGTTTGGCGGCCATCACTCAAATTGAGCACCACCCCGCCCTAGCGCACTATCATTTGCTTCCAGCCACGCTAGGCGAACTCTCAAGCGAACTGGGCATGCCAGAGAAAGCTGCCCAATATTATCAGGCGGCACTAGAATGCTCGTGTACCGAGCCCGAACGCCGCCTGCTCCAGAAACGTCTGTCACAAACAGTAAACTGAGGATCAATCATGAAATCAATTCTTGCCCTTGCCGTTCTGACCTTCGCCGGCTCCCTGCACGCAGCCGACCCCGCGCTCACGCCTGCCGAGCGCGCCCACGCCCTCCAACTCCTCGAGGATTCGCAGAAAGAATTTCTGGCGCTAGTCGACGGTCTCAACGACGCGCAGTGGACTTTCAAGCCTGGGCCGGACCGCTGGTCCGTGGGCGAAACCGCCGAACACATTGTGCTCGCGGAAGCCCTGCTGTTCGGCTCCGTACAACGCGCCGTCGACGCTCCGCCCAATCCCGATTGGGAAACCAAAACGCGCGGCAAGACGGAATTCATAGAAAAGGTGATGGTGGATCGAACGCACAAAGCCATCGCGCCCGAGGCGATTCAACCGCACGCCAAAATGAGCCGCGAAGAAGTGATCCAGCGCTATAAGGATCAGCGCGCCCGCGCCATCCAATTCGCCGAGGAAACTCAGGTGCCGTTGAAAGAACACACCGTGGACCATCCGTTCCCCGTTTTCGGAACATTGAACGCATACCAGTGGCTGATCTACGTCCCGCTGCACAACATGCGTCACGATCAGCAAATCGCTGAAGTGAAA
>JBEKJJ010000317.1:0-9267 GCA_050011295.1 Bryobacteraceae bacterium | reverse complement strand
TTTGATTTCAGGATAACATCCGAACTTCGCGTTTCGGGTTTCTCGTTTCTGGCTTCTGGTTGCGGTGGGCGGAGGAGATCTCTGTGACAATAAGGTCGGTGACAGATTCGAGCCCGCCCCCGGTTACGATGAAAGGTCGTGTCTTAGGGTGCATCCTTGGTGGCGCCCTAGGCGACGCTTGGGGTCGTCCGTCGGAGGGTCAGATCGGCCCGCTGAAGTTTTGAGGTGCCTGCGCGGCTGATGCTGTCTGGCGACATCGAGCTCACTCTTGCAACCTGCGAATCGATCGTTGACATTGGCCGCGTTGATCCTGAAAGTGTCGCATCTCACTTCTTGCGTTGGTTCTTAGCCGGGCGGGTTCACGGGATCGGATCTAGCACCCTCAAGGCAATGCGGGACCTCGCCATCGGGACACATTGGGCACTCGCGGGAGCGCGTGGGGAGTTCGCGGCCGGGAACGGAGCAGCGATGCGAATTGCACCACTCCGTTTCTCTTGAATCCGTTCGACCCAGGTGACCGCACCGTGATCCGCGACGTCTGCAGAATCACGCACCATAACGACGAAGTATATGCCGGTGCTCTGGCCGATGTTTTAGCTATTCGCTCAGCCCTGTCAGGTTCGTGGTCTCGAGAGCGAAGTGTTTTGTCCGCCGCCGTCGATGGCCTGCCGGACTCGGCTGTTCGTGATCGCATCGACGAATTGGTAAATCTGCAGCTGCAACCATGGGATGTCACACGTAAGTTTGGAACGACCGGCCACGTGGTAGATACCGTCCCTCTTGCACTCTACTGCGCGCAATTCATCGCGTCTGACCCGCTTGCGGATGTGCTAGCCCAAACGATCCGCATCGGCGGAGACACAGACACTCGTGCCTCGATTACCGGGCAACTCGCCGGGACCGTTGTTGGTTCTGCGGGCATGCCCTCCGAACTTGTTGCTAATGTCGAAGGTAGCCGCGAGGTCATTTTGATTGCTGAGGCATTCGCTGAATTCGTTGACACCTGAATATGATATCCGCGAGTTGCTGAAGGGAGCGGTTCGCGGAAAGTACGCGAAGCGATTTCATGCGGGCACAAATCTAGTTCGTTCGAAACGGGGCGTCAGGAAGTTCGCGCTATAGCTTCCATAGCGTATCCACCACCTTCAGCGCCAGCTCGCTCGGATCAACATCCGTCCGGTTGCACAGAATCACCACCGTCACTTTCTCATTCGTGAATCGATCGATGACAGTTCGGAATCCTAGCGTGCTTCCCGAGTGCCACATTCGTGGATGACCTTTGTAGGGGTCCAGAAACCAGCCAAATCCATAGGAAACTGGCTTTCCTTCGGCTGTCGGCTCGGATTGGTCATTCAGCTTCACCGGCGCGAGCGCTTCGCGCATTTCTTTTTCGCCCAACAATGTGTGGGCCGCTAGCGCCGCATCCCACTTCGCCAAATCTTCGAGATTTGAATAAACACCGCCGTCGCCCAGAGTGGCTGACGTGGGACTTTGGTCCGTCTCAACGAATCCGCCCGATTCTTTGGTGTGGCCGAAGGCGCGATGCGGCGCAATATTTGTGCCTTTCACAAACGCTATCGTTTGACCCATGCCGAGCGGTCCAAAGATACGATCATGCAGGAATTGCCAGAACGGTTCGCCCGAAGCCTTCGCGACAATTAATCCGAGCACCACATATCCCGAATTGCTGTAAGCCCATTTGGTGCCAGGGGCAAATTTGAGGGCGATCTGATGTTCCAGCAGGCTCAATACTTCGTCATCCTGGATCTGATGGCGGGCGGTCCAGGTTGGCCCCATCAAATCTTCGTAATCCGGCAGGCCGCCAGTATGAGTCAGCAGATGGCGGATGGTGATGGCTCGCCCATATGTTGGAAATTCGGTGAAAACGTCGGTGATTGGCTCGTCGTAACGCAGTTTGCCGTCGCGAACCAGCAACATGATGGACATGGCGGTGAACTGCTTGGTGAAGGAAGCCAGGCGAAAATCGGTTTTGACGTCGATTTTCCGAAGCGAGCGCAAATCGGCAACGCCGTAGCCGCGCTCGAACACAGTTCGGCCATCTTTGTGCACCAGGACGGCGAACCCGGGGGATTTAGCATCCGCGAGCGCGGCGAAGATGGAATCGATGCTGGATTCGACCGCGTCTTGCGCTACGCCTGGTGCGCCCGCGGCAAAAGCCGCCAGCAGAAACACCTCCATTGTCCGCATGACTCTGACAAGTATAACTGCCGGTCGGGTCGGCTTACTTGCTAGCGCTTTGCGCTTCGGCGCTGAGCTGAACGCTGTCGATAGGCGCCTCGGCAGGCTGAGGTTTCGGCGTGCTGGACGCCGTGGATTTTTGTACCGTGGGCTGGGCCGCCGGTTGAGCGTAGGTCGCGCTGGAAACGGAACAGGACATGGCGATCTCCTTGTTTAGTTCATATCGGCCAAATAGAGCAAATCTAGAGAAACCATCTTTCAGTGACACCCGCGCCACACCTCCATCTCCCTCGCCGCCCATAACTTCCATTCGCCCGCCACTTCCCACAACGCGCCACCCGTTTACAATCAGGCGGGAGATTTCAAACATGGCCACTTCCCCAGCACGGCTCATCGCGAATGCAGCTAATTCGCAGCATTCCACCGGACCAAGAACCGAGGAAGGCAAAGCACGCTCCTCACAGAACTCCGTCAAACACGGCCTAAGCGCCCGCGACGTGGTGATCGTGCCCGGCGAGCAGGATGAATTCCAACAACTTCTGGCCGATTTCAAGACCGAGATCGAACCCCAAGGCGCCATCCAGCAGTCCCTATTCGATCAATTGGTCGCCGCCTGGAACCTCCGGCGCGTTCGCCGCATGGAAGCCGAGCTGTGCGGCGGCATGGAATATCGCGACCTGCTCGCCTCGGACGATCTCCAGATCCAGCTCCACCGCCTCGCCCGCCACCAATCCCGCATCGAACGCGCTTTCCATCGTTGCCTCAAGGAGCTCAAAGCGCAGCAATCTAATGCCTTCCTTCAGCTGAGTTTTCCTCGGCCCATCCGAGAGAATATCTCTCCCCTTGCATCGGCAAACGAAATTGCAAAACGAACCCAATACCTCGACCAGCACGACCCCTTCGGCGCGCGAATCCTGCGCAAAAACCTTACTAATTCCCCTCCACCAGGCGAACCGTTATCCGCTGCCGGCACGATTTAGTATGCGGACAATTCCCGCACAGCACCGGCGCGCCACTACTCGCTACTGGTAAAATGCCCAGCTATGGGGCTCATCAAGTTTCTCAGCGCCGCGGCGCTCTGTTTGCCTTTCGCCGAGGCTCAGACTGTCGACGAAATCATCGCTAAAAACATTCAGGCGCGCGGAGGCGCGGAAAAACTCAAAGCCGTGAAGACCTTGCGGATGACGGCCAAGATCAACCAGGGAGGCTTCCGCGCCACCATCGTTCAGGAGAATCAGCGGCCCAATAAGATCCGCGAGGAATTTATCATCCAAGGCATGGCCGAAGTGGAGGCCTACGACGGCAAATCGGCCTGGCAGGTCTCGCCCTTCGAAGGCCGAAAAGATCCCAGCCTCCTCTCCGCCGACGACACCAAACACCTGGTTGAGGACGCCGACATCGACGGCCAACTGGTGGATTACAAGAATAAGGATCACCGCGCGGAGCTGATCGGCCACGATTCAGTGGAAGGCACCGACTGCTACAAAATCAAACTGAGCATGGCCAACGGCGATGTCCGCTACTACTACATCGACACGGATTCGTTCCTCGATCTGAAAGTGGAAACCGAGCGCAACATTCGCGGAACGGTGCAGTACGGGGAAACGCTGCTGGGCGATTACGAGCAGGTGAACGGTGTCTACTATCCGTTCGCCGTGGACTCCGGCCAGAAGGGCAGCCAGTTTCGCATGCGGTTGACGGTGGAAAAAGTTGAGGTCAACGTGCCGCTGGAAGGCGCGCGGTTCACGATGCCTGCGGGAGGTTCGAAATGAAATTCGCGGCATTGCTGATTCCGGCTTTACTCGGGGCGCAGGAAATCAAGTTCGATTCGGATACGATTTCCGGATTGGGCGCGCGCAATATCGGATCGGCCCAGATGAGCGGGCGCGTCACATCGCTCGCGGCCGTACGGGAGAACGGACGCCTCACGGTATACGTGGGATCGGCCAGCGGCGGAGTCTGGAAATCGGTGAACGATGGAACCACGTTTAAGCCGATGTTCGATAAACAGCCGGTACAATCCATCGGCGCGATTGCGATTGATCCTTCGTCTCCCAAAACCGTCTGGGTGGGAAGCGGCGAAGCCTGGACCCGCAACAGCACTTCCATCGGCGACGGAATTTATAAATCCACCGACGGCGGCGACAATTGGACCAATATGGGCCTCCACGAATCGGAGCGAATCGCCAAGATTCTGATCGATCCCAAGGACAGCAACACCGCCTACGCCTGCGCTACCGGCAAATTATGGAGCGACAGCGACGATCGCGGCGTTTACAAGACCACCGATGGCGGCAAGAGCTGGTCGAAAATCCTGAAAGGTGGAAATGCGTCTACGGGTTGCTCCATGATGACCATGAGCTCGCGTGATTCGAAGACCCTGTACGCGGGCATGTGGGATTTCCGGCGCAAAGGTTGGACCTTCCGCTCGGGAGGCGACAGCCCGACATCGCCCAGCGCCAGCGCGCTGTATAAATCGGTGGACGGTGGCGCAACCTGGACCGATTTGAACGAAAAATCTGCGCAGGGCCTTCCCGCGAAGCCGTGGGGACGCATTGCCGTGACGGCCGCGCCCTCGAATCCGGATGTGGTTTATGCGCTGATTGAATCCACGCGCAGCGCGCTGTTCCGCTCAGCCGATGGCGGCAAAACCTGGGCTGAGCGCGACCGCAGCCAGATGATGGTCTGGCGTCCTTTCTATTTCGCGAATCTCATCGTGGATCCGAAAGACGAAAACAAAGTGTACAAACCCGGCGGATCGCTGATCGCAAGCAACGACGGCGGCGCGAGTTTCAGCTTTATCGGCGGTGGTGCGCACGGCGATTTTCACGACGTCTGGGTGGACCCCGGCGATTCAAACGAACTTATCACCGGCGATGACGGCGGCGTGTGGTACTCGCACGATGCCGGGAATAAATGGCTGAAGGCGAACAATCTTCCGATCAGCCAGTTTTATCACGTCAGCGTGGACACGGCCGATCCGTATCATGTTTATGGCGGACTGCAGGACAACAGCGTCTGGGTCGCCGATTCGGCATATCCGGGCGGCATCAGCAACGGACGCTGGGAAAATCTGTATGGCGGCGATGGATTCTTCGTTTTTGCGGATCCGTCCGACCAGGATTACATCTACGTGGAAGCGCAGGGCGGAACCATTTCGCGCGTGAACCGGCACACACTGCTCGGCCGGAACATCCAGCCGCAGCCGAATTATGGCGAAAACAAGTTGCACTTCAATTGGAACACTCCCATGCATTTAAGTCCCAATGAGAAGGGGACCATCTACATCGGAGCGCAGTTTCTGTTCCGCTCGCGCGATCACGGCCAGACCTGGGACCGCATCTCGCCCGATCTCACCACCAACGACCCGCAAAAGCAGAAGCAGGAGGAATCGGGCGGCGTTACGGTGGATAACTCGGAAGCCGAGATGCACACGTCGATATATTCAATCAGCGAATCGCCGCGCAATGGGCAGTTGATTTGGGTGGGAACCGATGATGGGAATGTGCAGATCACGCGCGATGGCGGCAAATCGTGGTCGAACGTGGTGGCGAATGTTCCCGATTTGCCGAAAGCTTCGTGGGTGTCCTGGGTGGAAGCCAGCCGATACGACGAAGGCACGGCCTATGCAACTTTCGACCGGCATACGTTCGGCGATATGACTCCGCATGTTTTCAAGACTACGGATTTCGGCCACACCTGGACATCCATCGTTACGCCCGCAAGCGGCGTACGCGGCTATGCGCACGTCATTAAAGAGGACACCGTTTCTTCGCGGCTGTTGTTCCTCGGCACCGAATTTGGATTGTGGATCTCGCTCGACGGCGGCCGGCAGTGGGCGCAGTACAAAGGCGGCGACTTTCCGAACGTGGCCGTGCGCGATATCGTGGTGCATCCCAGGGAGTCGGATTTAGTGTTGGCGACGCACGGGCGCGGGATCTGGATTGTCGACGACGTTTCGCCGCTCCGGCAATTGACGCCCGAGATTTTGGCTAAGGACGCAGTGTTCCTGGAAGGCAAAGTCCAACAGCAAAGGCTGCAGGCGCAAGGTGGATGGTCGGAGGGTGACGGCGCATATCGTGGAGACAATCCGCCGGATGCGGCGCTCATCACTTACTACCAGAAGAAACGTCACATTTTCGGGCGCATGAAGATCGAGGTTTTTGACGATCAGGGCAAGCTGGTGGATACGCTTCCCGCCAACAGCCGGCGCGGAATCAGCCGCGTGGAGTGGTCGATGCGGATGAAGGCGCCGAGAGTCCCACCCGCTGCTGTCGCCGCGGGGGCGACCGTCATTGGACCGCGCGTTCTTCCGGGTGTCTACACAGTGAAGATGACGCGTGGTACGGAGACGTTTACCACCAAGCTGGATGTTCAGCTGGATCGCCGCGCGACATACACGGTGGCGGATCGAAAATTGGAATTGGCCGCCGCGATGCGCGTGTACGCGCTGCTCGGTGATCTGAGTTTCGATGTAGACCGCATCAACGGCGTGCATGACGCGCTGCTGGAGCGCGCGGCCAAACTGGGCGCGAACGATCCGCTGCGCAAACAATGTGTGGACGAGGCCGCCAAGGTGGATGAGATTCGCAAGAAGATTGTGGCGACCAAGGAGGGCGGGGCAGTGACCGGGGAAGAACGGATCCGCGAAAAGACCGCGAGCGTTTATGGCGCGGTGGTGTTCGATGAAGGACGCCCGCCTGACTATTATGTAGCGCGCATCGATTCATTGGCTCACGAGCGCAAAGATGTGGTGGACGAATTCGAGACCTGGGCCGCGAAGAATCTCAAAGCCACCAATACTTCGTTAGCGGCCAAGAAGCTGGAAGCGATCCAACCCATCACGCGCGCCGCGTGGGATAAGGCGAATGCGGAGTCCGACGGCGGAGGTTCGAGCGGTGGTGGCGGGCGATTGCGGATGAGTGACGCGCTCGGCTGGCGATAATCTTCAATCCAACCTGAGATCGTCCGGCAAATCGGCTTGCCCGATTCGAAACTGCAAGAACGCGAACGTGCTGCGGGCATCGTTCCAGAAGCGCCGGAAGTCCCAATGCGCGGCGCGAAAGACGCTGCGATGCTGTTGCCATAGCAGAAGTGCGGTGGCCTGGAACAACGTTTGGTGGCACAGTGCCCGGATGGCGCGGGCTTTTTCCGAGAGCCTCTGCCGGATCAGGCCCAGCGTGAGCGCCTGGTAATTCAGATGTTTTGCTTCATCGCAAAGAATGCATACGCAGATGGCGCGCAGCAAGGGCGAGCCGGTGGCATCCCGAAGCGCCTGATAGAAAGGGATGGCCAGGACTTCGGCCGTGACCAGCACTGTGGCGCACGCTTCCAGGCCGGCCAGTTTCCGCAATCGGCGGAAAATGTCGTCCAGCCAGTGCGTGGTCAGGAGGGGAATGCCCTCACGGTCCAGGAAGCGGCCGAGGATTGTGCTGTGCTCCTGTTCCTCCGCGATGAATAGGCGGAGGGCCGGCACGAACCAGGAGTCTGTCGAGAGCACCGGATGCGAAGTGGCTCTGCGCACGAAACCTCGGCCGCGCGCCCATTCGCCGAGCTGGAACTGCTGAATGGACCCGGCTACCGCACGGCGTTCGCTGGCCGTAAGTTGATACGAATCGCGCCAGGGCAATGCGGCGGTGCGGTCGCGATTCCTGAAGAAATGGTCGTGCCAACGCTCGAAAGGGGAAGAAACTGGAGCAGCCAAGGATGTCATGGTTTCAATATAAAGTACTTTGTAACACGAAGTCAATAAAGAAATGCAAGCCGAAGGTGACAGAATCATTTCATGAAACTCTGGATCGTGATGGTCGTCGCGGTGTTTGCGGGTTCCGCGCTGGCCCAGCCGGTTTTCAACATCAAAGACTACGGGGCATCCGGACGCAAAACCGACAATGCCAGGCCCGCGCTGCAGCAGGCCATCGACGCGTGCGGCAAGGCAGGCGGAGGCACGGTGTATGTTCCGCCTGGAGAATACACATCCGGGCAACTCCACCTGCGATCAGGAGTTCGCTTGTATGTAGAGGCGGGCGCCACTATCTTCGCTTCGCTCAATAGCCGGGAGTTCGACTCGGAGAAAACCGCGGCGTTGTTTTACGGCGAGGACCTGCACAACATCGCGCTCGAAGGTCGCGGCACCTTGGATGGCCAGGCATCCTACGAATTCCGGCCGAATAACTTCACGGATTTCTACATCATGCCCAACCAACGGTTGATGGAAGCCACCGGGAAACCATTGTTGAGATCCTTTCCTGTCGGACTCGGCAAGGAAATATATCCGCGTCTGGTGCTGCTGCTTCGGTGCGAAGATGTCCGCATCACCGGCCTCAAGTTCCTGCGGTCGCGCAGTTGGACCATCAACCCATACGCCTGCAAGCGCCTCGTAATCGATGGCGTTCATATTTACTCCAGCCAAAAAGAGGCTGTGTGGGCCGATGGCATCGATCCGGACGGCTGTCAGGACGTGCGAATCTCGAATTCCACCGTCGAGACTGGCGACGATGCGTTGGTTTTTTATTCGGCCGATATCTGGGGTCCGGCGCTGCCGACGGAGAATATCACGGTGACCAACTGCCGCCTATCCTCTGCGTCCAGCGCCATCAAATTCTGCGATGGCAACTCGAACGCGGTACGGCGGGTGGCAATCAACAATGTCGTGATTACGAATTCCAATCGCGGCCTCGCGTTCATGGTTTTCGACGGCGGCATTGTGGAAGATGTAGTGATCTCAGATGTGCTGATTGAGACGCGGCGATTCGATTGGTTCTGGTGGGGCGATGGCGATCCGATTCATTTCAACATCAAGCGCCGTAGCGAAGTGGATGGCACCAAGCGCGAAAACGAACCGAAGGCCGGGATAATCCGCAATGTTTCCATTAGCAATGTAATCGCGCATGGCACCGGGACATCGGCCATCAACGGGCATCCGAATAGCTGGCTGGACGGGATACATCTCGATAACATCCACCTGTTCGTTTCGCACGACCCGAAAGCGCCCTATGAAAATACTCGCGAGGCGATGACCCTGCGGGACGCGCGCAATTTCAGCATGAGAGATGTCGTGATTCGTTG
>JBEKJJ010000316.1:0-8323 GCA_050011295.1 Bryobacteraceae bacterium | reverse complement strand
ACCTCGACTTTTGATCAATGGCAGCGGGTGGTGGACGCGAAGATTGTTCCGCCTGCGCGTGAGAATCCACCGACGCCCAGTTTGCCGGAACCCACGCTTCGAGCTGCCGCTCAAGTGACTGGTTCCAGTAGGATGTACGGGATTGGCCGAGATGCGTACCGGTCGGACGACGGCGGCGTTTCCTGGTCGAATCTGACGGCTTATAAAGATGCCTCCATTTTAGGTGGTGAGCTTTCGGACGTTGTGGCACACCCAAGCGATCCGGATGAAGTGGTTGTGGCGGCGGCGAGCGGCGTGTGGCGTTCGATGGATGGCGGGTTGTCGTGGAGTGGGCTCAATCAGTCGTTACCGAATTTGCCTACTGGCCGTTTGGTGAGTGTGCCCAGCGGATCGCACGGGGTTCAATTGGCTTTAGCCGGCGGCGCGGCGGAAGTGGAGTGGGCGCCGGGTGAGAAGACGGCATGGAAGCTGGTGGATCCTACACAGGTGCAGCGCGAAATAGCGATGAGGAGCGCGCTATCGCAGGAGTTGAAGCGATCCACTACTGTTATTGCGACCTCCAAAGATTTTATTTATGCCGGAGATTCCGAGGGGCGGCTCGCGGTATCGCCGGATGGTGGCGCGTCGTGGCCGCAGCAGTTCAAACTGGCCGATCCGGCTACGCTCGGCGCAGTCGCGGCGATTTGGGTGGATGCGAACGATCCGCGGATTGCAGTGGCCGTGTTAGGCGCGCGGCCCGGTGCGGCGCCTGAGCAAAACAAACCCGCCTATGTTCTGCGGACCATGAACGGCGGCATTTATTGGGACGATATCACCGCGAATCTTCCGGCTTCGGCAGTGGCGCACGGCGTAACGGCCGATCGGGCGAGCGGGGCGATTTATATCGCGACCGACGCCGGCGTTTTTTTCACCATGACGGATCTTGCGGCTGCCGGGCGTCCTACTTCGTGGGTTGCGCTCAGCGAGAATCTGCCTGCCGCTTCTGCTACCGATGTGAAGCTGGATGCGGGCGCCAATCAGTTGTATGTCGCACTGGACGGTTACGGCGTATATGCCGCAATCGCGCCGCATCGTTTCCGGGACGCGCGAGTGGTGAATGCGGCCGATTATAGTTCTCGGGCCACGGCGCCCGGTGCACTGCTCAGCGTGCTGGGAACGAAGGTAGAATCGGCGCACAGCGCCACTATGGTGGTGCCGGTGCTGGCAGCATCCGACAGTGCTTCGCAAATCCAAGTGCCGTTCGAGGCCGAGGGGACCAGCGTGTCGCTCGCGCTCGAAGCGGCTAGCGGACGGTTGAACATTGGAGTGCCTCTGCAATCCGTTTCTCCGGCGATTTTTGTGGATCCGGAAGGGACGCCGCTGATTATGGATGCTGAGAGCGGGGTTCTGCTGGATGCGAACAAACCGGCGCGCGCTAATACTCGCGTCCAGGTTCTGGCTACCGGTTTCGGGCGAGTGCAGCCGGATTGGCCCACGGGCATGGCTGCTCCGCTGGCGGATCCGCCGCGCGTGATGGCTAGCGTGCACGCGAGTCTGGATGGAGTGCCGCTCGAAGTTACACAGGCCACGCTCGCGCCCGGCTATGTCGGTTTTTACCTCATCGAAGTTCAACTGCCGCAAGTGGTGAACGCGGGTCCGGCGGAGTTGGTGCTGGAAGCGGAGGGACAGCAGAGTAATCGCGTACGGCTGTACGTGGAACCTTAGCTGTTCAAGCGTATGCTCCCAACTTCCTGGCGACGGCTGCTGAGTCTGATACGAATCCTGCTCGGCATGAGCTGCCTCACGATCCAGCTCATTTCCTATAGTTTTGCGTGGACCGATACCGCGATTCTCTTTGCCGGCTACACGATCTATGCTTGCGTGGCGCTGTTCTGGAGGAGCCTGGAGGATTCCGGATATCCGACGCTCGCGCTGATTGTGGATTTCGTTTTCTTTTTCCTTTCGGCTACCAGCAACGCTTCCTACAGTTATTGGATCAGTTCAGTTTTCTACGCTTATGTTTTGATTGTCGCGGTGATGCTGCACACCTGGTGGAAGGCTGTGGCCGTGGCGGCGGGCGCCGTTATCCTTGCGTATGTGGTTCCGTCGTTGCACGCAGAGGTATTGCGGCCCGGATTGATTTCAGCGGGAATCTTGGGATGCGTCGTGGCTATCCAGCGCGAGTATCTGGAAGAGCGGCTATCGAATGCTTCGCGGCAGACCGTGTTGTATCGCTATGATGCCGAAAAAGCGCGCGAGACGGAGCGGCAGCGAATCGCGGCCGATTTCCACGACGGTCCGCTGCAGAGTTTCATCAGTTTCCAGATGCGGCTGGAGATCATTCGCAAGCTGCTGCTGCGGGATGTGGGCTCCGCTACAGAAGAGCTGGTGCAGTTGCAGGAATTGTGCAAGAACCAGGTGAACGAATTACGCTCCTTTGTGCGGAGTATGCGGCCGGTGGACGTGGAAGGTAGTCTGAATGCTACGCTGCGCCGCGTGGTGGAGCAATTCCAAAAGGACAGCGGCATTCCGTCGAGTTTCGTGAGCGCTGAATTTCTGGAGCCGGCTGAGCCGGAAATCTCGCTGGAGCTGTTGCAGATTGTCCGCGAGGCGCTGTACAACGTGCAGAAGCATTCGTCGGCAACACGCGTGGCAGTGAGCATCTCGAAATCCGACAAAACTTTGGAGATCACGGTGGAAGACAACGGCAGCGGGTTCCCCTTCAGCGGCAAATACTCGCTGGATGAGCTGGAGCTACTGCGTCTGGGGCCAATGAGCATCAAGCGGCGCGTACGCACGCTGGGCGGCGATCTGACGCTGGATTCGAGGCCCGGGCAGGGCGCGGGGCTGAAGATTCGGCTCGCTACCTGATGCAGGTGGCAGGCGGCAGGCGCCAGGCGCCGGAGAGCAGGCGGCAGAAGGCAGGCGGCAGGCGCCAGGCGGCGGCAATCGCTTTTGCTTGCTTCGTGCTGAGTTGTTGCGGGCGGTATCGGGATTTTAAGCTTCCTGCGCAGGCGGGTGGTGCGTCCGTTTCCTGGCATTGGGCTGCGCGGCCGGAACCGGTCTTGACTCGCGGTGCGGCCGGCGAGTGGGATGCCGTGGATGTTTTGAATCCATCTGTCATTCGGCAGGGCGACGCTTACTATAATTTCTACTCGGGTTTTGACGGCAAAACCTGGCACACGGGCCTCGCAGTTTCAGCCGATGGCATCGCGTGGCACAAGGAAGGGAAAATTCTGTCGCCTGATCCGCGCACTTGGGAGGGCGATGCCATCGCGGCTAATGGCTCCGCGCTCGCCGATCAGAACGGAATCCTTTATTACTATCAGGCTGGATTTCCGGTGAGAATTGGCCTGGCGCGATCGGCCAACGGTCATCAGTGGCAAAAAAACGGAGCGCCGGTACTTGAAGTTGGTCCGAGCGGAAGTTGGGATGAGCGTGGCGTGGCTGATCCGTATGTGATCCGAGCGGGATCGAACTATTACATGTTCTATCTCGGGCAGGATCGCTCGCGGCGGCAGCGGCTGGGTGTGGCAATGTCTGACGACGGATTGGTTTGGTACAAGCTGCGCTCCAATCCAATTTTGGAGCTCGGCGGCTACGGTGCGTTCGATGAGAATGGCCTGGGTGAGCCGGCTGTGTGGGTTTCGCATGGATACTATTGGATGCTGTACACGGGGCGCGATCGAAATGAATTGCGGCGGATGGGCATGGCGCGGTCCCGGAATGGCGTGGCCTGGGAAAAGCTTCCGGTGGTATTTGCGGGCGATCAGCCGTGGGATTCGAAAGTGCTATGCGATGCGACGGTTCTGGATGAAGGCGGACATGTGACGGTGTGGTTTGGCGGCGGCGATGTTCCGCGTCCGGATCAAAACATCCACGGCCAAATCGGCATCGCGGAAATGCGGTGAGGCATTTCGGTAAAATCACCTCAGCATGAGGATCGGCATCACCTGCTATCCCACTTATGGCGGCAGCGGCATCGTCGCGACGGAACTGGGCCTTGAACTGGCTACGCGCGGCCACGAGGTCCATTTCATTACTTACGCGAACCCCATCCGCCTGGACCCTGGACTCCCACGCATCTTTTATCACGAGGTGGAAGTTTCGAATTACCCGCTCTTCCACTATCCGCCGTACTGCCTGGCGCTAGCCTCGCGGATGGCGGAAGTCGCCGAGAACGAAGAACTGGACTTGCTGCATGTTCACTACGCCATCCCGCATTCCATTTCGGCGATGCTGGCCCAGCAGATGATGGCTTCGAAGCGCCGGCTGCCGTTTATCACAACACTGCACGGTACGGACATCACGCTGGTCGGCGTGGACCGGTCTTATTTCCCGATCACGAAATTCTCCATCGAGAAATCCGACGGGATCACCAGCATCAGCCAGGATCTGCGCCGCAATACATATGAAACGTTCGGCGTGCCGAATGAGATCCGCGTGATTCACAATTTCGTGAATATCGACATATATAAACCGGCGGACGAGCGGTCGAATAAAGAGAAGCGCCTGATGCACATTTCGAATTTCCGGCCGGTGAAGCGCGTGGTGGATTGCATTCAGGTGCTGGCGGAAGTGGTGAAGCAAACTCCCGCGCATCTTTACATGGTGGGCGACGGGCCGGACCGGCCGGTGGCGCATCGGCTGGCGAAAGAGCTGCACGTGGAGCGGCACGTCACCTTCATGGGCAAGCAGGATCACGTGGAGCGCATTTTTCCGCAAATGCACGTGCTGCTGATGCCGAGCGAGATGGAATCGTTCGGATTAGGAGCGCTAGAGGGCATGGCCTGCAGCGTCGTTCCAGTGGCGACGCGGGTCGGCGGAGTCCCGGAGCTAGTGACGCATGGCGTGGACGGATTCCTGGAGCCAGTCGGCGATATCACGGCGCAAGCAGCACGCGTGGTGGAGCTTTTCACCGATGACGGTCTCTACCAGAACATGGCCGCAGCCGCGCGCAGGACGGCGGTGGAGCGATTCGCGACGTCGCTGATTATTCCGCAGTACGAGGAATATTACAGACAAGTGGTGTCGGCACGCGCATAAGTTGGGTCAATTTCCGCGAGCGGTAGTAGCGTTTAGCGCCACTCACGTCAAACGGCTCGTCGGAATGGCCTTCATATTGCCCCGCTTGCCAAATGGCTCGTCGGTTGCTGGATTTCCCTTCTATGCCCATGGTCTCTCACGTCCGCCTTGTTTACTTGTTGGCTTCGGTTGCAGCGTTGTTATCACTACCAGATCGGAGCTTGGCGCAGTTTTTGGACATTAACGTCGGCCCCTATCAGTTTTCCGTCTCGGCCGACTCGTTCGCCGTTGCTAACACGGTTGGAATTTATATTGGAGCCTCGACCAACCAGCTTGCCTTCAGGCTCGTTGGGGTGCAGTCGTATGCCGGGGCTCCCAATTTCGTGATCGTGGGCGCAGCCAGCGGGACTGCTCCAACGAACATCGCAATCGGTCTGAATCCGAATGTCGTCGCGTACATGGCCCCGGGCACCTATCAGGTAGCCGTGAACTTCGCTCCGCCGGGCCAATCCGCCCCTCCCTACGCCGGTCCGGTGGTTGAACTTTTCGTGATGCCCCCGCCGCCTGCCGTCACATCGGTCGTCAGCGGCGCAAGTTTGCAGCCGGCGATCTCCCCGGGCGAGGTCGTGTCGATCTTTGGCGCAAACCTGGGAACGCCTCCCGTGACGGCGCAATATGACGATACCGGCAGGTACCCCTCAGCGCTGGGCAACACAAGTGTTACCTTCAACGGAACTTCAGCTTCGCTGCTGTACGTAAGCACGGTACAGATCAACGCGGTGGTTCCGTTCGAGGTCGCCGGTCAGAAGAACGTGGACATAGTTGTGACCCACGATTCTCAGGCCTCGCCGACATTTTCTATGGCGATCGCGGATACGTCCCCCGCCATCTTCACGGACACACAAAACGGCAAGGGACAGGGCGCGATTCTGAATGCGGGGCCAGGGGCGCTCTCTCCTGGCGCGCCCAACGGCCCAGAGAATCCCGCGCCGAAAGGCTCCGCAGTGTCGATTTTCGCGACGGGCGGCGGATTGTTCACCGTACAGGTGGGGGTTTCCAGTCCGATCGTCCAAGATGGCTTCATTAGCCTGACCGCCTCCGCGCCGTTCGCGGCACCTGTGTCGCTCGCCATCGGCGGTCAATCCGCCCACGTCCTCTACGCTGGCGCGGCGCCCTACGCGGTGCCCGGCATGATTCAGGTAAACGCCGTTGTTCCGAACGGCATCGGCTCGGGCCCGCAGCCGGTGGTGCTGACCATCGGAAACAACAACAACGCGTCGCAGCAGGTCACGGTCGCGGTGAAATAGTTAGCCTAACCGCTGGCGCCTCACCTTCGTCAAACGCTCCGGGGACGTAACCAAATCCCAACCGCGGAGTATTGACTCACATGACCAGTTTGTGGCCGGACGTTCGATTCTCGCTGCGGGCCATTCGCCGCAGCCCGCTGTTTGCATCCGTGGCGATACTGTCGCTGGCGCTTGGCATTGGCGCTAACACGGCTATTTTCAGCCTGATGGACCAGCTCATGCTCCGCAAGCTGCCCATCCAGAATCCCGATCAACTGGTGATGCTGTTCCAGCAGGGCGCCCACAACGGGAGCAATATGGGCGGCCGCATGCATTCCTATCCTATTTATCAGGACTACCAGCAGAAGGCCGCGCCGTTTTCCGAAGTCCTATGCCGCCGGTTAGGGGCCGCATCGGTGAGCGTGGAAAATCAGACCGAGCGCATCAACCTCGAAATGGTATCCGGGAATTTCTTCAGCATGCTCGGAGTGAAGGCGGCGGCGGGGCGCGTTTTCAACTCGCATGATGACGACCGGATTTTTCGGGGCCATCCCGTGGCCGTGCTCAGCTACGACTATTGGGATACGCGCTTCGCGAGGGATCCGCACGTGGTGGGCAAGAAGATTCTGGTCAATAACTACCCGATGACGATTGTAGGCGTGTCGGCGGCGGGGTTCGCTGGAATTGATCCTTCCGAGTCGCCGCAGATCCGGGTTCCCATACTCATGGAGCCGGATATGATCCCGGAGTGGTCGTGGTTAGATCCGGCCGACCGGCGTACGCGCTGGGTCCAGGTTTTCGCGAGATTGAAGCCGGGTTATACCGTGGAGTCCGCGCGGGCGCCTTTGCAGGGATTGTTCCACCAGATTCGCGAATACGAAATGACGCTGCCGGCGGCCAAGGATTGGTCGGCTTACTCGCGCGATCAGTTCATGCGGGGCACCATCCATATTGAAAAGGCCGCCACTGGATATTCGGATTTGCGAAACAATTTTTCGACGGCGCTGATTGTGCTGATGTGCATGGTGGGGCTGGTGCTGCTGATCGCCTGCGCCAACGTAGCGAATCTTCTGATCGCGCGGGCGTTTGCGCGACAGAAGGAGATCGCCGTGCGGCTGTCGCTGGGCGCGTCGCGCGGGCAACTGATTCGGCAATTGTTAGTCGAGAGCATGGTGTTGTCGTTCGCCGGCGGTGCGGCAGGCGTGCTGCTGGCGCTAGCGATGACCAAGGGATTGCTGGCGCTGGTGCCGACCGAAGGGAATCCGCTGCTCATTCATGCTCAGCCGGATTTGCGGATTCTGTCATTCACACTGGGGCTCACTTTTCTGACCGGACTGATCTTTGGATTGGTGCCCGCGATGCGAGCCAGCCGCCCGGATTTGTGGACTACGCTGAAGGACGCCGTCGGGTCCATTGCAGGATCGAGCGGGTCGTTGTTTTTGCGCAAGGGATTGGTGACCGCGCAGGTGGCTCTGAGCTTTTTGCTACTCTTCGGCGCCGGATTGTTCGTCAGAAGCTTGCAGAATCTCAAGTCCGTGGACACGGGATTTCGCGATCTGGATAATCTGATTACGTTCCAGGTATCGCCGGCGCTGAGCGGGTACGATGCGCCGAGAACCGTGCATTTTTACGATGAACTGCTCACTCAGATTCGGTCCGTGCCGGGTGTGAAATTCGCTGGCCTGGCCTCCGTCCCGCTGCTGCACGGCTGGGAGTGGGACAGCCAGACCGCGGTGGAGGGTTACCAGTCCAAGGATGGCGAGGACATGCAGGCGTTCATGAACTCGATTTCCCCGGGCTATTTCAAGACCATGGGCATTTCGCTGCTCGAAGGCCGCGACTTCGACCAGCGGGATATGAAGGACAACTCGAAAGTTGCGATCGTCAATGAACAGTTTGCGCGGCATTTCTTCGGTAGCAAGAGCGCAGTGGGAAGGCATGTGGGGCGCGGTGGTCCCAATAAGTTCGACACCGAGATCGTCGGTGTGGTGGCAGACGCATTGTATGAAGGTCCACGCGAAGGCGTTCGGCGT
>JBEKJJ010000315.1:0-8397 GCA_050011295.1 Bryobacteraceae bacterium | reverse complement strand
ATCGCCGCATGCAACCGGCGGCGATGGCGGGCCTGCGCGCGGACCAGGTCCCAAAATTGAAGCTGAAGTGGGCATTCGGTTTCGCCGGTGGCGGCCGGGCATTCGCACAACCCACCGTGGTGGGCGGACGCATCTTCGCGGGTAGCGACTCGGGCAAAGTGTATTCGCTCAATGCCGCCACGGGCTGCATCTACTGGATGTTCAAAGCTGATACGCCGGTGCGTAGCGCCATTAGCATCGGGCCGGTAGGCGCGAAGTGGGTGGCGTACTTCGGCGACCAGCGCGCGCAAGCCTATGGCGTGGACGCGTCCACCGGCGCGCTGTTGTGGAAGGTGCAGGTGGAGGATCATCCGGCCGCTATGATCACCGGTGCGCCGGCGCTTTACCAGGGCCGGCTGTATGTGCCGGTGTCATCGTATGAGGAGGTGACCGGCGCGTCGCCCAAATACGAATGCTGTAAGTTTCGCGGCTCGGTGAGCGCGCTCGATGCCGCCACGGGCACGCAGATTTGGAAAAGCTACACCATTGCCGAAGCTCCGCATCCGGTGCGACTGAACAAGCAGGGAACGCAACTTTGGGGCCCGTCGGGTGCCGGCGTGTGGTCGTCACCCACCATCGATCCGAAACGGCACGCGGTTTACGTGGTCTCGGGCGACGCTTATTCGGATCCAGCCGCGCGTACCAGCGACGCATTCCTGGCTTTCGATTTGGATACCGGGAAATTGCTTTGGTCGCGCCAATTGACCGAGGGCGATGCCTACGTGGTCGGTTGTCCCGCCGGAGACAATTGCCCGGAAGCTAAAGGTCCGGACTTCGATTTCGGCTGTTCTCCGAACCTGGTGGATCTCGCGAACGGCAAGCGCGCGCTGGTGGCCGGGCAGAAATCCGGCATGGTGCATGCGCTCGATCCGGATCAGCAGGGCGAAGTGTTATGGCAGACGCGCGTCGGCAAAGGCGGCCCGCTCGGCGGAGTGCAGTGGGGCAACGCGTCGGATGGCCAGAACGTCTACGCGGCTGTTTCGGATCACTACGCTACAAAAGATCCCAGCGAGGCTGGCGGGATGTTTGCACTGAAGTTGACCACTGGTGAGCGCGTGTGGTCCACGCCAGCGCCTCCCTGCGTCGCAAAGGCTGGCAAATCCGGATGCAGCCCGGCACAATCGGCGGCAGTGACAGTGATTCCGGGCGCCGTGTTCTCGGGCTCACTGGATGGCCACCTGCGCGCTTATGCGGCCGCCGATGGCCAAATTATCTGGGATGTGGACACGGCCCTGGATTATCAGGCCGTGAACGGAGTGAAAGCCAAGGGCGGGTCACTGGACGGTCCTGGACCAGTCGTAGTGGGCGGGACGTTGTACGTGAACTCCGGTTATGGGATGTTCGGCGAGATGCCGGGAAATGTGCTGCTGGCGTTTTCGGTGGATGGGAAGTGACACGATCGCGGTTCGTTTACAGTGCGTAGGCTTCGATTGCGGTATCGCCCATGATTCGGGCTTGCTCGGCCTTCGATAGACTGCCGATGGCGCTGTTCACAGTGTCGAACCAACGGGCGTAATCGGAGGCGCGCAGCAGCACCGGCCAATCCGATCCATACATGAGGCGGCGCGGCCCGAAGGTTGCCAGCACGACATCGATATAGGGTTTGAGATCCTGCGGCGTCCAGTGGTCGAGGTCTGCTTCCGTCACCATGCCGGAGAGCTTGCAGTAAACGTTCTGCCGTTTCGCGATTTCTCGCATATTGCGATCCCACGGAGAAAGGATTCGTTCCTTGATGCGCGGCTTGGCCACGTGATCGAGGATGAAAATCTGGTTGGGATGCCGGTCCACGAATTCGATGGCCGCAGGCAGGTGACGCTCGAAAATCAGAATGTCGTAACGCAGCCCGAACTCGCGCAGCGCGGCCACGCCTTGGTTGAAGTCATCGCGAAGAATGTAGCCGGGGGCGGGCTCATCGTGGATCACGTGACGCACGCCGCGTAGACGGTGGTTCGCGGCGAAGCGTTCCAAGTGAGGTTTCACTCGGGCACCGTCCGTGAGGGGGACCCATCCCACCACGCCGCGGATTAGCGGGTGCTTCCCGGCTAGCGAGAGCAGCCAGGAAGTTTCCTCGATGGTCTGGCGCGCTTGCACCGCAACGGTTCCTTCAATGCCGAAGTGGTGCATGAGTTCTCCCAGTTGGGCGGGGAGAAAATCACGGCGGATGACGGACATTTGCGGAGTGATCCAGGGATATTCGGCGGCGCTGTATTTCCAGAGGTGGTGATGGGCGTCGATCATGCTAAGCGGCGGGGCGCGCGGCGAAATCGGGGAATGAGTATCCTGTCACCGGATTTATTTGCCCCAGTTGAAGCGGCGGCCTAGGATCATTTTTACCAGCAGATGATCGGTGCCGGCGGTGAGGCCGATGCCGGGAGCGATGTTGAATTCCCAGTTGGGACCGAGATCCAGGTCGATGGCGGGGAAAATGGCCTGCTGCTGGTCGCGGAGCGGGTCGAAGCCGGTGATGGAGCCGAGCGCGCCATAATATTCAAGACCGAAACCAATCCTTTTGGTGATGTTGTAACTAACCTTGACGTTGGGCGCGAAGGTTACTCCTTTCGGAACATCGAGGCCGTGAAAGGAACGGTCCACCGCGGGGTTGAACGCCATGTACCAGCGGCCCAGTTGTTTGTCGACGATGGGTCGGATTTCCCAGGTCCATGTATCGGTGGAGTAGGAGCGGCGCTGATAGCCGATCTCGGTGGAGAGGCTCACGTTCACGGGCCAATGCCATTCTTCAGGGACGCGTACGCGCGGGCGAATATGATCGCCCACCCATTGGTAACCCTCCTGGGCGCGATAACTCATGAAAATGTAGAAGCCGGTTTCAAACCAACTGGTGAAACCTTGCGTGATCTCGATGGTTTCATGCAAGGCGTGGTCGTCGGGGCGAACGCCATCCACCGCGGTTTTGGATCCCTCGAATGTGAAGTTCGAGTGCAATTCCAACATGGTGTGCCAGGGAGAAACCAGATCGGCGCCGTAGACCTGGACTTCGTAATTGTCCTGGGCGCAGATCGGGAGGGCGGCCACGAGCAGCAGAAGGAATCTCACTGTCTCCACAATCGTTAGTGGCTTTGTCGAATGTGCTGCTCGGCGCGCAACCAATCCTCGTCGGGCGAGCCTTCGGGACACCCTCGCTCCTGCCAGAAGGAGTACGCGAGCGCTTCGATTCTTTCGTGTTCCAATGCGGCTAAGAGCGCGTTAAGATCCGGATAACTTGCAATGCCTGGTGCTTCAACCGGCTCCAATGCAGGCGCTGTTGCGATAGCGCCAGTTGTTTCAGAACTCATAAGCAGACCTCCTTAGAATGAGTGCCGATGTTCTCAGCGCTGCAGAGCAACTCTGTTGGGAGAGAACCAAATCTCTCTCAATCATATCAGGCGTCGAACCGAAAATTTTCGATTGGTGCACTTCAGATTCCAATTTGGTCTCATGTCGCCGGCCGCAACAGCAATACATCCAAACTGAAAGTCACTCGCGCGGCGCCCACCGGCTTCGCTCGCAGGGGGCGATAAATGGAAAGCAGCAGATCCTGAACGGCCCCGGCATCGAGATCGGCCGTAGTTGTGACACGCCGGTGATCGGCCAGCGTGAACTGGTTCGAGAACGTCTCCACGGTTCTCGCCACCCGATCGCGCCCGGCGCCACGCAGCTCCACGAGATCATCCGGGGCGGGAACCGCCACTAGCAGCCTGCCATCCTCGCGCAAGACTCGGCGGAATTCGGGTGCATTCATGCGCGCGGTAATCGAAAGCACGATTGAAAACGAGCGGCCGGCGTAAGGCACGAAGCGATCCGCATTGGCCGCGATCCACTCACATCCGGGATAGCGCCGCGCCGCGGCGTCCACAGCGGGAGTTGAGATGTCGATGCCGTGCGCATCGAAACTTGTCTCACGAGCCAGGCTTCCGAGATAGAACCCGTCGCCGCAGCCGGCGTCCAGAACAATGTCGCTGGATCTGGCGGCCGCGAGCTCCGCGATCCCGCGTAGCAGCGGCTCTGTCACGCCCAGATCATGCAGCCGGCGCCGCGCCTTTACCGCTGCCGCCGTGTCTCCGGGCTCTTTGGAACGCCGATCCTGCGGCTGCAGCAAATTGATATATCCGGTGCGCGCTACGTCGAACGAATGCCCGCGCGGACACACCACCCGCCGCTCCTCGCGAACCAGCGGCATGCCGCAATCGCGCACGCTGCAAACCAGCATGGGTCGAGTGTAGCAGCGGCGCCCCTGTCACTCATGCCGCAGCACCACCGTCGGATCCGTTCATCGCTTGGATCGGTTTTTTCTTTGAAGACCTGGCCCGTCTTGAGTGGGTGCGGGCCGATGATGGTGAAGCGGCAATGGGACTTCTTCTTGCTTACTGGTAGGGCTTACATTGCGGTTATGACGTTTGATGAGTCTCAGCACGTCCGAATCGTGCATAAACTCAACCCCAAAAAACACCAGACAAGAAGCGACGTTAGTAAAGTACTGATTCTAAGCTCAAAAATATTGGTGCCCGGGGTCGGACTTGCAGCCCTAAGATATGGGTTGTGCGGGTTTTAACCACCAAAACAGCACCAAAAAATTTGGCGAGCATGAGTGCCAGCTTGCTGCCCCGTGCCCGTCTCGCAGACAGAGAGAGGAGCCAAAATCCGTCATCGACAGCGAGCGGCGGCCTGTGGCCGCAAAGAACAATGACGCGCAAGTTGAGAGTTGACAGGCTGTACCAAAACTGGTACTGTACTTTATGAATCCCGGTCTCAAGCGGCTGCCGGCACTCTTCTACCGCTCCGATCGCGGACGCGAGCCGGTACGCGAGTGGTTGAAGGGCCTTGAGCGCGAGGACCGGAAAGTTGATGGGTGAGGACATCAAAGATGTCGAGTTTTCGTGGCCGATCGGGATGCCCCTGGTTCGTTCGCTGGGGAACGTATTGTGGGAGGTGCGGAGCAGTTTGCCGCAGGGCCGCATTGCGCGGGTTATTTTCTGTGTCGAGCAGGGCAGCATGGTGCTGCTTCACGGCTTTATGAAGAAGAGCCAAAAGACGCCGCAACGGGACATCGATCTGGCACTTAAACGGAAGAAAAGAACAGGTACATGAAAAAGAAGAACATCGGATCATCCGTCGATAGCTGGCTCCGTGAGGAGGGCATTTACGAGGAAGTCACGGCGACTGCAATCAAGCGCGTCCTGGCCCGGCAGGTTGAGGCGGCCATGAAAGAGAAGCACTTTTCAAAGGCAGAAATGGCGCGCCGCATGCACACCAGCCGTGCTGCGCTCGATCGCCTGCTCGATCCCGACTACGATGCCGTTACCTTGAGCACGCTCCGCAAGGCCGCGACTGCTGTTGGACGTCAGTTGCGCCTAGAGCTTGTGTAGGTCCTAAAACTTAGAATATTGAGTGCCCGAGGTGGGACTTGTACTCCCTGAGCTTGCTGATTCGAAGTAACCTATTGAAATGATTGAGCGTACGCTGCTCACAATTCTCAGGTTTGAAGGTTTCCGTGTACAAAATCGTGTACAGGGCACTCACCAACCGAGCTCCGCGCGGATGATTTTTATTAGTGCGAGGATAAACAGGATCAGAAGCGCGACGTCGAAGACTACCAGCTTTACACTTCGGATAAAGGATTCGAACTTGTGGATGGTCCAGTCCCCTCGTTGGTGGAAGTTCTTCATAAAGAACCTGTAATCGCGGGCGAATTGGGTTGGTTCCTACTATCGTTGGTCCGGTCCATATACGCCTTCGGCCTCCCTGGGATACCATGGGTGTCAAGGGATTTTGACCAGACATATTTTCAAAGTGGAGAATTTCTGGTAACGAGAAAAAGTTCAATGGATATGAAATTTGATTTGACTTTCGTCCGTGCCGGTGCCAATCCGAGAAAATCCGAACCGAGGATGTCAGAGGGCGTATCTAGCTGATTCGTAAGGGGCTTTGTACCTGCCGAACAGGGTTGCCGGTTCGGATGTTCGCAGAAGACCACCGGCACGGACGAAAGTCAATTCAAATTTCATCACTTCGTCCGCCCCTGTGGGCACCGATACCTGGTGTGTTCAGCCGTGTGATTCGTCTTCGGCGTCGGTGGGTTTAAGGAAGCCGCCGCGGTTCTTGCAGTAATCGAAATGATCGCCGCCACCCTGACCACAGCGCTTTCCACTAAGCGCATCCGTGAGCGTTTAAATCCGCATCCCATCCGGGCCGAGCGTTAACCATACGTGAATTCCGGCTTGCTCTGTCCGACCTCGATAATATAACCGTCAGGATCGCGGATGTAGCAGAGCATCTCGCCGTACTTGTCCCTCGGCTCCGTGATGAACTCGGCTCCTCGACTCTTCCATAATTGATAGCACGCTTGAATATCCGCAACGCGGATATTCAAAAAGGTGCTCATCTTATCCGGGTCGGGGACGCTGAGCGTTACCGACGGCTTTTCGGGGGTCGGCCCGCCCCCGACGTTGACAATGAGCCAAATATTCGCGATCTGAATGTACCCAGGCGCGCCGTTGCTGTCACCTCCGCTCAGAATGCGGCCGCCGAAGACCGTTTCGTAGAAGCGAGCCGATCGGCCGATGTCGGCGACAGTGAGAAAATATGCGACGCTGAACCCTTCCCGCGGCGGCATCTCATAGCTCTTCTGTCCGATTTGTACGCTGTTCATTGACGACTCCGATTGCGATCATACGCGAGCGAGCGTTCACATCAGCCGCTCGGGAATCCGAACATCAACCACGACTGGTTGGCTACCCAGTGGGGGTAAAGCTCGGTCATCTGGTTGAACAGCTCTTCGTCGGACGCCGTGGTCTGCCGCAGCCGATCAAAGTCCAGCAGATAGCGCTTAGTGTCCTGGATCACCGACGGTGAATCGGGCGCGCCAGGCTTCTTGTGACCGGCGACGACTATCGCCGGGTTCAGCGCTGCCAACCGGTCCAGCGCCGCGACCCAGTTCTTCCGGCTCTCGGGGGTGGTGTCGCCGACGTACATGTGGCACTGGTTATACACCACGTCGCCAGCGACCACCAGGCCGATCGATGGAACGTATAGAGACGTCGTATCGGCACTATCGGTGTGACCCTGCTCGATGATGCGCAATTCCTGGCCCTCGAGAGTAAACGTCTCGTGGTCATAGGGCTCAGGTGGAACCAATTTAGTGGCCACTTGCCCAGGAAACAACCGGCGGGCTAACCGCTCCACTGGTTGAGTGAAAGACGACTGCATGGCGTTCACCGTCTTGGGCGTTGCTATCGCCCGAGCGCTCGGAAAACGGTCCAGCAGAATACTCAGGCCGTAGAAGTGGTCGAAATGGGCGTGCGTTATATAGATGGTCTCCAGGTTGCGGTTGTGCAGCGCAACCCAATCCGCGAGAGCCTCGGCCTCAGCCACCGTCGTCATCGCGTCTACCAGCACCGCGTCATACTCGCCGAAGATTAAAGTCGACGTCATCGGGTCGAAGCCGAGCGGTTCGCCGAAGGGCTTTGGCCGCTCGCCTACCATTACCTTTCCCGGGGCGGTAAATACGTTCACACTAAGCGTGTTCGGCGTGATGGGGGCGCTCATGTGCGTGGTCTCGTTAAGTTCATACGGTGCTCCCTCCTATGCCTGAACCTGGCGTTAACCGTACTTGAGGGAGGTGCTCTGTCCCACCTCGATAATATAACCGTCAGGATCGCGGATGTAGCAGCGCGTCTCGCCGTACTTGGGGATCGGCTCAGTTATGAACTCGGCTCCTCGACTTTTCCATAATTTATAACACGCTTGAATATCGGCAACGCGGAAATTCATAAAGCTGTTGATGTGATTCGGGTCCGGGACGCTCAGCGTTACGGTCGGCTTATCCGCGGTCGGGCCGCCTCCAACATTCAAAATCATCCAGATATTCGCAAGCAGAAGGTACGCAGGCGCGTTGCCATCCCCCAGGGTCAGGATGCGAGCACCGAAGACCTTTTCGTAGTAGCGAGCCGATCGCTCGATGTCGGCGACGGTGAGAAATTGCGCGATGCTGATCCCCTCTCGAGGGGGCATCTCATAGCTCTTCTGTCCAATTTGCACGCTTTGTATTGACGGGTCCGATTCCGATGCAGTCAGCAGTTTCAGAAGCGCCTGAGCTGCCGATGTCGATGACGCAGGATTCTGGCCAGTAATAAGACGGCCGTCAGTGACGGAAAAAGGCTGCCAGTTCGCCATCTTCTCGTATATGGCGCCGAGCCGTAGCAGTTCATCTTCGACCAGGAACGGCACAACCTTCGTGAGTTGCATCTCCTCTTCCTCGCCGTTCGTGAAACCGGCGACGTGTTTTCCTTTCACCAGCGGAGCGCCCTGGTAGGTAACGTGGCGAAGCACTCCGGGCGAATGGCACACCAATGCGATTGGCTT
>JBEKJJ010000314.1:0-8424 GCA_050011295.1 Bryobacteraceae bacterium | reverse complement strand
TGCCACGCCGCTTATCCCAATCTCAAAGAGGAATTCCAATCCATCTTCGCGCGCGTCAAGCAAGGTATTGAAGTAGAAGTTCGCGCCCCCGACGGCCGCACCGCGCGCGTCCACCCAGGCGTCGAGGCTTTGGGCGAAGGCATCCGCCACTATCTGTATTCAACCGACGGAGCAGCCTTCCCACAGCTCATCCATAAGGCCGCTGCGGGCGACCTCACGCCGCTGATCCAAAGAGCCGTCTCCGCGGAAATCGAGCTTGCGAACGCGCTAGCCATGGGCATGCTGCTCTCAGTAACCTGCGCCGAACAAATTCCCTACATCGACGACGCGACCCTAGCCCGCGAAACCGCGAACACATTTCTAGGCGACCTGCGCGTCCAGGAGCAGCGCGCCGCATGCCGCGAATGGGTGCGCGCCCCAGTGCCAAAAGACGTCCACGAATTAGTGCACTCCCAAGTCCCAGTGCTACTAATCTCAGGCGCCCGCGACGCAGTAACTCCCCCACAATTCGGCGACCGCGTAGCCGCACAACTCACCGCGAGCCGCCACATAATCTTCCCCGAATCCAGCCACGGCAACTGGGGCTTCTGCGGCATAAAACTAATGTCCGATTTCCTGGAAAAAGGCTCCGGCGACACGCTAGACACATCCTGTGTAGCTCAACAAAAGCCCCCAAAATTCAAAGTGGATCCCTAATTCCGCGAACCGTCCCGACTATTGATACCACGCACCGCTATTGTTCTGGATCGACGTGGCGCAGGCACTCCTGCCTGCAGCGTCCACACTCATGTGGACGCTCTGACTTGTGAAAAAATATACAAATGGACCGTCCCTTCACAGCATCAATCTGTCGAGAAGGAAACCGGTACGTCTCTCAGTGCCTAGAAGTGGACGTAGCAAGCCAGGGCGAGACCGAAAAAGAAGCACTAGCCAACCTGAAAGAAGCGCTCAAGCTCCACTTCGAACCACCGCAAGCGACGCGGCCGCCGGATGCACAAATGATCAAGGCAACCTAGGCCCCATCCACTCCGGGAAATGAGCGCGAGCACACGACCGGAGCGCGCATCCAATGCGTTCCAACCTCAAAATCGGCCTCTGGATCGACAGCCCATCTTTCCTTGCGCCGCTCAAGTTATGACCGGAACACCAAAAGATCAAGAATTCCGAATACATCGTTAATAACTTGGGGAATTTGACTGAGGGCGCGTGCATGTTTTGGTTCTGGTTCGCTCCACCTTGCATGGACAATGTACCGTTCGACGTATCCCCATTCCTTAGAGGAGGGCCCCAAGTGATAAAACGAATGTGAAATCCTTTTCTGCCGCCATCTGACTGAAAAAGGCTGCTTAACCTGGCGACAGGTCCGCGCCTCGAAGCCTTAGACATATCCTGCGTGTCCCAACAAAAGCCCCCAAAATTCAAAATCAATTAAATAGAAGCCTCAAATCGGATTTCCGTCGGCATCGATCAACCGGACTTTGCCGAGATTCAATTCACGAATCTCTGATTCGATTTTGACGCGGTCGCCAACCACCACCCAGACGATATTGTCCGGATGGATCACCTGCTTAGCGGCAGCATCCAGATCGCTTGTCTTCAGCGCGCGGATCTTGCCCGCCATGGTGTCGTAATAATTGTCCGGCCAGCCAAATTGCACCAGGTCAGTGATGGAGAACCCCACGGCGTTGAGAGTCTCTCTCGACCCTGGCAGGCTCAGCGTTTCGTTCGCTTGAATTCGCGCCAGCTCTTCTGCCGTTACCGGACGGTCCGCCAGTATGGCGCGCAATTCCTTATTAACTTCCAGCAGCGACTCCTTGGTCTTGTCCGTCTGTACCGGCGCAAACACGATAAATGGCCGTTGTGCGCGCGCGCCCACCACAATGCTGTTCGCCCCGTAAGCCCAGTGCTTGTCCTCGCGCAGGTTCATGTTCAGCCGTGAGCTGAACGTGCCTCCGATATCGTCGTTCATTGCCTGGATGGCAATCTCCCGCGGCGTGTTCGGCGGCGCTGCCACGTTCCCGGCGAGAATCACCGATTGGCTGGCGCCCGGCTTATCCACAATATAGACAACTGGCTTAGGCGCCAGCTCCACCGCCGCCACGTTCTTCACCGGCACATCAGCGGCCTTCCAGCCGGCGAACAGCTTTTCCAGCTTCGGCGTAATCTCAGCCAGCGTGGTGTCACCCGCCACCACCAACGTCGCGTTGTTTGGCCGGAACCAGACCTGATGGAACTTCATCACCTCGTCGCGCGTGATCTTTTGCACGCTGGCTGCGGTTCCCGACCCGGTGAAAGGATTGCCGTAAGCATGACCTGGCCCATACAGCAGGCCCGGGAAAACCCGCAACGCCATCAGGAACGGGTTCTTCTGCTCCTGCTGGATGGCGTCCAGTTGCAGCTTCTGTTCCCGGCTGAAATCTGCCTGGGGGAACGAGGGATTGAGAATCACGTCGGAAAAAAGCTCGAGCGACGGGTCCAGCTTCGCCTTCAGCGCCGAGAGCCCCACGAAGGAGAAGTCTAGATTAGAGTATCCCGCCAGCTCCGCTCCGAGCATTGCCGTCTGGTCATTGATCTCGAGCGCGCTACGCGTGCGCGTGCCGTCAATCAGCAGCGTGGCCATCAGCTTGGCCGTCCCTGGCGTTGCGAACTGGTCGGCCGCGTAGCCCGCGTCCGCCACCAGCCAGAAGTTCACCAAGGGAACGTCATGCCGCTCGGCCAGGATCACCTTCAGTCCGTTAGAAAGTGAGGTACGCTGCAGTTTCGGCAGCTTCAACTCGGGTGGCGCTCCCAGCGTGGGAGCTTTCGAACGGTCGGCGTCGTTCGCCGCCGTCTTGTAGTCCGGAAATGGCAGCACCTCGGCAACATAAACGCCGTCCGCCAGCCAGCGGTTCGCCGCCCCTCGCAGGTCTTCGGGAGTCGCCTCGCGCACGCGTTTCATCGTGATCTTATAGCCGTCCGGATTCCCGGTATACACCGCGTACTGCGCCAGACGGTCGGATTTGCCACCGAACCCTCCAATGCGCTCGATGCCACGCACGAACCTCGCCACATACTGGGTCTCCACGCGCTGTAGCTCTTGCTGGGTGGGTCCGTCTTTCAGAAATCGGGCCAGCTCCTCGTCGATTTCCTTCTCCAACTCATCTAGATTGTGTCCAGGTCGCGCGGTCACCTGAATATAGAACTGCCCGCCGATTTCCTTCGCATCCAGATACACCGCGACGTCGCTTGCGATCTGGTCATCATAAACCAGCCGCTTATAGAGACGAGACGTCTTGCCGTCGCCCAGGCAGGCGCTCACTAGGTCCAGGTAGTCTGCATCGGCGCTGCCAAACTGCGGAACGTTCCAGATCTTGTAGATGCGCGGCAAAGGCACGCGATCCTGCGTGACGCCGCGGTGCACCCCGCTCATCTTGGCGATCCAGACCTGCTGATGCGCGATTGGCGGCCCCGCTGGAATGTTGCCGAAATACTTCTCCACCTTTTCGCGCGCCGTCTTGACGTCGACGTCGCCGGCCAGCACGATGACAATGTTGGAAGGCCCATAGTAAGTCTTGAACCACTCCTGCACATCTTTGAACGACGCTGCATCCAGGTCCGCCATCTCGCCGATGACATCCCAGGAATACGGATGACCGGCAGGATATGTATTCGCGGGAATATATTCTTCCGTCAGCCGGTAAGGTTCGTTTTCGCCTTGCCGTTTCTCGTTCTGGACCACGCCGCGTTGCAGGTCCAGGGTCTTCTGGCTCAGATCCAGATAACCCATGCGGTCGGACTCCATCCACAGCGTGTAGTCGAGCGCTGAGGTCGGAACATTCTCGAAGTAATTGGTGCGGTCAAAGTTAGTAGTCCCGTTCATGTCCGTCGCACCAACCACTTCCAGCGCCTGGATATAGCTCCCCGGCGCGTGCTGGCTGCCGCCGAACATCAGATGTTCGAACAGGTGCGCGAATCCGGTCTTGCCCGCCTTCTCGTTCTTGGAGCCGACATGATACCAGACGTTCACGGCGACGATGGGCGCCTTATGGTCCTCGTGCACGATTAAAGTGAGCCCATTATCGAGCACCACCTTCTGGTAAGAAATGTTGATATCGCGATCTTGCGCAAACGCACCAATAGCGAGAGCACACAGCAACAACAGCAGATTTTTCAGCATGAGTCCCTCCTGGAAGTGAGGCCGATGAGCGAAGCATACGCCCACTTGGAACACGGCGTCAAGCGGATGTTGAGATATCTTCTGGTTGATGCGCGACTGCCCTTCGACTTAGTGATTTTCTGCCTGACTTGGATCTTCCATCAAGAATCCAGCAGACAGAGGATCGAAGATTCCTTTGTATTCCAGCGTGTGCGTATATTGAAAGACATCCTCATAGGTCAGGACCCCGGTAAAATACATCGGCACGCCACCGGAAAGTACTCTGGCAACTACATCGTCAGGAAAGAGCCTCTGAAGACGTCTGAGCACAACCTTTCGGCTCTGTCCTGGACCAATTGCTATGGGGCCAACCCCAAAGTTTTCTTGGAATATCCCCTCCACCACCAATGTGGTGTCGAACCTAACATGGTTCGCTCTGGTCCTGCCGAGATTCTCGAAGGTTATAAAAATGGAGGAATCACGCAGAACAGAAACCAGTCCTTCTTCATAGGAGAATCCAGCATTGAGCAGCAATATGTCGGCGCGCTCGGCCAATTTGAGGGCGAGATCGGCGACATCGGCACTTTTGGCAGCAGCGTCGGCGGCCTTTTTGGTTTGTTCCAGACCATCCCTCATGGAGTCTCGCATAGCTCCCAAGGCGCGTTCATGGCCCTGCATAGTAAGCCACTGCAAAATGCCGACGCAGACCAATACGAAAGTGAAAATAGCAAGCAACCAGTCTGGCAACCTTTCCGGCGTGGTCCAGTCACGCGTCGCTGAATCTTCGCCTTTCTTGCTTCTGGAATCCTGCTTGCTCTCTGCTGTGCCTTCGGGGCCTTTCTCATTGGCGGGGGCCGGAGAGTGACTGGAGGCTTTATTATCTGGGTTGGTCTGGCTTCTTTTGGGGCGAATCTCGTTTTGCTTTGTCTCACGTCTTGCAGTTGGAGTTGGGGTAGGCGGCTGTGACTGCAAGCAAGGACATAAGAGAGCGATCACCAGCATGGGCGCGTGGCGCATCAGGCAGCCATTGTACATCCCAGCCGAGCGACTGGCACAAACGGTGAGGGCCCCGGCCAGAACGCGAAGAATCCGAGCGGAGAGGTATCCGAGCGGAGAGGTATCCCAGCATATGTTTCAGAAGAATTGGCATGAAATACAGTCAAGTTAATCGTCACCACTTGTTATTCGCCATAAGGTCCCCACGGATTGAACAGAGCAACACCGAGCCCAGCGAAGTCTTTCGTGTTGCGCGTCACCACCGTCAGATCGTGCACAAGAGCTGTCGCTGCGATCAAACCGTCCACCACGGCAAGCGGCGCGCCCCGGCGTTGCGCCTGCGCGGACAAAATCGCCCAACGGTCGCAGATGTCTTTCGTCACCAGAAGCAGACGGCCGGCGAATGATGTTTCAAGATCGCCCTGCCACTCCGTCAACTGATCCCGGCGCTTGCCTGCTGGCAAAAGCTCAATGCCGCGCCGGATCTCGGCAAAGGTCAAAACGCTTGCGAAGAGAGTTTCCTCGGGAGTCGCCTTCAACCAACGATCAACCCGCTCATCGGCAGCCTGCGCCCGAGCGAATTCGGAAAGCACATTAGTGTCGAGCAAAAAACCAGCCACAACTCAACCCAAATCAATCGGCCTGGGACCATCCTTTTGCCTTTCAATGGTCAACTCAGAACCGGCAAAAGGCGGCTGCGTAAGCAGATCGTAGAGCTTCTTGCGAGGTCTCGGCTCCGACGCCTCAACTTGATGCTTCTGTCGCCAAGCATTGACGCCTTCAACGATCAGCTCGTCCACGGAATGGAAATGGCCGCGCCGTATTTCCTCCCGGACCAGCCGTTCCGTATCGGGTTTGAGTTCCACAGTCACACCTTCAACTTAGCCCCATCCGAGCCGCAACGCAAGCGGAGAGAATCTCGCAATCACAACGCCCACCAAACTCTATCTCCCCCATTTCCACGCATCACCAAATCCGCCCGCAATCCACCAATCCGCCACGCCTTAAACTCCAATCGGTGCACCCATGTCCTCCCAACGAAAAATCGACTCCGCCCGCGCCAACGGCGCTAAATCCCACGGACCCAAAACCGAAGCCGGCCGCAAGATCTCCTCCAGGAACGCCATCACTCACGGCCTCTACTCCAAAGGTGTCGTCATCGCGAAAGAATCCAGAGAGCAGTTTCAAGAAATGCTCGACGCCTACATCCAGCAATTCCAGCCCATCGGCCTCGTCGAACTCGATCTCGTCGAGGAAATGGTCGCCGCCAAATGGCGCCAGCGACGCCTCTGGTCCATCGAAACCGATCTTATCGAGGACCAAGTACTCATGCAAACGGAGAAATTGGACGAAAAGTACTCCGACTACGACCCGCATTGCCCGCTCAGCTACGCCTATGCCGCCCTCGCAGAATCCGGGTCTCTGCCATTCCTCACCCGCAACGAATCCCGCCTGGAACGCACCTATTCCCGCGCCCTCAAATTCCTCCTGGAACTCCAACGCCTCCGCAAACCCGCAAATGAAAATATTCAAAAACGAACCGAATCCCAAATCCGCCCATCGAAGGTTTCCTCACCACCCCCATACCACAATGACCACCGACCAACCAGCAACCAGAAACCAGAAACCAGCAACAAGATCGGGAGCCAGCAACCAGCAACGACCATCCGCCAACCAGAAACCAGGAACCAGAAACCAGAAACCAGCGGCCAGCAACCAGAAACGGGCGCGTGCTTGACGCACGTGCCCCCAATTCGATAGCCTGACCATTCCATGTCCTCAATCGACGTACCCCTAGAACGCGGACGCTTCGGCCAAACCGCCCGTCGCGATTTCTGGTGGGTGCAGCCTCTCTTAACCTTCCTCGGCCTCGGAACATTCATCGTCTACTCCACCTGGGCCGCATTCCAAGGAGATCACTATCGCTTCGGCCCCTATCTCTCGCCCTTCTATTCTCCCGAAATTTTCAGCCTCACCGGTGAGGATTCCTGGTTCGGCCAATTCCCCGATTGGATGCCCTACTTTGTCACCGGTGCCATGCTCATCCTCTGGGCGCCCGGCGGATTCCGCTTCACTTGTTACTACTATCGCGGTGCCTACTACAAAGCCTTCTGGGCCGACCCGCCTTCCTGCACCGTCGGCGAGCCGCGCAAAAAATATCTCGGCGAGCGTTCCTTCCCGCTCATCATCCAAAATATTCACCGCTATTTTCTGTACATCGCTCTCATCTTTCTGGTGCTCCTCGCCCACGACGTTTGGAAAGCCCTCTGGTTCGACAATGCGTTCGGAATCGGTGTGGGCACGCTGGTTCTTCTCGCGAACGTTATCTTATTAACTTGCTACACACTCGGATGCCACTCGCTAAGACATTTAGTAGGCGGAATGTTCAATCGCCTCGCGCAGCGCCCCGTTCGCAAAACGGCTTACGATTGCGTGAGCTGCCTCAACCGCCGCCACATGATCTGGGCCTGGTGCAGCCTCTTCTCCGTCGGCTTCTCCGATCTGTATATAAGGATGTGCTCCATGGGCATCTGGACGGATTGGAGAATTCTCTAGCCGATGCCCGAGTACCAGACCTTCGAACATGATGTCTTGATCATCGGAGCGGGTGGCGCCGGATTGCGCGCGGCCATCGAAGCTTCCGCCGCCGGCGTCAAGGTCGGCGTCATCACCAAATCTCTTCTTGGAAAAGCCCACACCGTAATGGCCGAAGGCGGCATCGCAGCTGCCATGGGCAACGTGGACGATCGCGATAACTGGCGCGTCCATTTCTCCGACACCATGCGCGGCGGCCAATATCTGAACAATCCACGCATGGCGGAGCTGCATGCCAAGGAAGCGCCGGACCGCGTGCGGGAGCTCGAAGCCTGGGGCGCCGTGTTCGATCGCACGCAGGACGGCCGCATCCTGCAGCGTAATTTCGGCGGACACAAATATCCGCGCCTGGCCCACGTGGGCGACCGCACCGGTCTCGAGATGATCCGCACCCTCCAGGATCACGGCATCCACCAAGGCATCGACGTGCACATGGAATGCACGGTGATCACGTTGCTAAAAAGCGGCGGCCGCATCGCCGGAGCTTTCTGCTACGAGCGCGAGCGCGGACGCTACAAGCTATTCCGCGCCAAAGCCGTCGTGCTGGCCACCGGCGGCATCGGCCGCGCTTTCAAAATCACCAGCAACAGTTGGGAATACACGGGCGACGGCCATTCGCTCGCCTATCACGCCGGCGCAACTCTCATGGATATGGAATTCGTGCAATTCCATCCCACCGGAATGATCTGGCCTCCCAG
>JBEKJJ010000313.1:0-8429 GCA_050011295.1 Bryobacteraceae bacterium | reverse complement strand
ATGGATTTGCGGCGGGTCCACCCTGGTTTGTCTGGCTGCTGCTGTTCTTCGATTTGGTACTGGCCTTGGTTCTAATTCCTCTTCAACGTTGGATGCCGGTCGCAGAGCGCGCCATCGCGAACTTGCGCGAGCATGCCGTCGCGGCATTCGTTAGCGTCTTGTGTCTAACGGCGCTGGTCTATCTGCCGCTGCTTTCCCGCTACGGGTTCGGAGCCTGGACGGATTTTCTGACGTCGCCGTTCTCGTTTCAGATTTCACGTATCGGCCTCTACGCCCTGTGGTTTGTTTTCGGCTTTCTTGTCGGCGCACCTGGAATTGCGAAAGGCCTTCTATCCCGCGATGGTAGCCTGGCTCGGCACCGGCGGCTTTGGATTTGGGGCTGCATTCTGGCCTACAACGCTCTGGTGTTCATCCCGCGCTGGCCGCTGGTCCCGCCCTCAACGAAGGGAACTCTGGAAGCCGTGCTTTGGGTGATAAGCTGCGTGGCCAGTTGCTTCGGATTCCTGGCTCTCTTTCGCGGCATCGAGCTGACGTCGCGTCCGTGGATGAATTCGCTGACCAGAAGCGCCTACGTGATCTACCTGGTGCATTACGTCTACATCACCTGGACCCAGCGCCTGATGCTGGATCTACCCATTCACGCCAGTATCAAGTTTCTTTTCGTCTTCCTCACCACGGTGTTACTGAGCTGGCTGACGGCGCAGATTGTGCTCCGAATCCCGAAGCTAAATACCATTCTCTGAACCCGCACTCGCTACAATCGTTATTAGTGAGAAAGAAAGGCTGTCCCAGCGTATGTCCCGACTGTTTTATATCGCCTCCGCAGGCTTGCTGCTATCGTCCATGCTAACCGCACAAAAGAATCATTCCGACTCTCAAGGGTTACCTCCGTTGATCGACCGCGAACTGCTGTTCGGCGATCCAGAGATTACCGCGGCCGAAGTTTCGCCCGACGGCAAGTACCTCGCGTTCATGAAGCCGTGGTCCAAGACGCGCAATATTTGGGTGAAGAAGACTGACGAGCCCTTCAGTGCGGCGAAGCTGCTCACCACCGAAACCAAGCGTCCCGTGGCCGGCTATCTGTGGTCCCGCGACGGCAAGTTCATTCTCTATGCGAAGGACAAAGACGGGGACGAGAATTACAATCTCTATTCCGTGGATCCTGCCGCCTCACCCGCGGCCGGCGCCGACGCTCCGCCCTCGCGCGATTTGACCGGCTTGACCGGCGTGCGTGTTCAACCTTACAGCGTTCCCAAAAACGACCCGGATATCGTATACATCGGGCTCAATGACCGCGATAAGGCCTGGCACGATCTCTACAAATTAAAAATCTCAACTGGCGAGCGCACGCTGCTCCGCAAAAACACGGAACGCATCTCCGGCTGGATTTTCGATCTGAGTGGCCAGTTGCGCCTTGCCACGCGCACCGCCGATAACGGCGACCAGGAAGTGCTGCGGGCCGACGCCGGCGGCTTCACCAAGATCTATTCCTGCGATGTCTTTGAAAGCTGCGCCCCGCTCCGGTTTCACAAAGATGGGCGCCGCTTCTACATGGAAACCAACAAGGGCAACGATGTGAACTTAACAGCGCTGGTGCTGTTCGATCCGCAAACCGAAAAGCTGGAACCGGTGGAATCCGATCCGCTCAAGCATGTCGACTTCGGCTCCGCTGTGTTCTCGGAAGCCACCGACGAACTTGCGATGACCGCGTACGAAGACGATCGGATCCGGCGTTATTTTAAAGACCACAGTTTCGAGTCCGATTACAAGTGGCTCGAAGGCAAGTTACCGGGGAAGGAAATCGGCGTGGCCTCGCGCACCAATGACGAGCAATTGTGGTTGGTGACCGCGCATAGCGATACCGAGCCCGGTGATAATTACCTGTTCGATCGCAAGGAGCACACGCTTACGCACCAATTCAAGATCCGCGAAAAGCTGCCGCGTGAGTCGCTGGCATCCATGCGCGCGGTGCGATACCAATCCTCTGATGGCCTGGAAATTCCGGCTTACTTGACGTTGCCTAGAGGCGTGCCGGGCAGGGAACTGCCCACCGTGATTGTGCCGCACGGCGGTCCCTGGGCGCGCGATGAATGGGGCTATAATGCTCTGGCGCAATTTTTTGCGAATCGCGGCTATGCGGTTCTGATGCCCAATTTCCGCGGGTCCACTGGATTCGGCAAGAAGTTTCTCAACGCGGGGAACGGCGAATGGGGCCGCAAGATGCAGGACGACATTACATGGGGAGTGAAGTATCTGGTGGCGGAAGGCATCGCGGATACGAAACGCATCGGTATTTTGGGAGGCTCCTACGGCGGCTATGCGACACTGGCCGGTGTTGCGTACACGCCCGATCTCTATCGCGCGGCCGTGGATATTGTCGGTCCTTCCAATTTGCTGACGCTGCTCGAATCCATTCCGCCCTATTGGGAAGCCGGACGCAAAATCATGTACGCGCGCATGGCCGATCCAGGAACTCCGCAAGGCAAGGCCTGGCTCAAGGACCGCTCACCGCTCGGCTCGGCGGACAAAATCAAGACGCCGCTGCTCGTCGTGCAAGGCGCGAATGATCCACGCGTCAACAAGCGCGAGGCCGAACAAATCGTGATCGCGCTGCGCGATCGAGGTTTCCCTGTGGAATATCTGCTCGCGCCGGACGAAGGCCACGGCTTCGCGCGGCCGGTGAACAATATGGCCATGTTCATGGCCACCGAGAAATTTCTGGCTAAATATCTGGACGGCCGCTATCAACAGGATGGGACTCCTGAAGTGGTGGAGCGCCTGAAAGAGCTGACGGTGGATCCGAAAACCGTCACGCTGGCGAAGAAGGTGGACGCCGCGCAAGTGGGTGCTCCCAAACCGGCCATGGATTTGAAACCGGGAACGTATCATTACGATGCCAAGATCGAGATGGGCGGCCAGCACATCGCGATCAAAGTTTCCACCGCCATCCAGGAAGAAAATGGCGCGTGGACGGCTATGTCGACCATGGACACGCCCATGGGACAAGCCACCGACACGGCGACTCTCGACAAGTCCAGCCTGACGCTGCGCAAACGCAACGTGAAGCAGGGCCCAACGTCCATCGATCTCGATTTCGCCGGTGACAAAGCGCAGGGAAGCATGAGTATGAACGGGCAGGAGCATCCGGTCTCGGTCGATCTCGGCGGGCCGCTATTTGCCGATTCGAACGGCGCGCAGCAGGCTATTGGATGTCTACCATTGGCCGAGGGCTACACAACGACGTTCCGGAATCTCGATCTGATGAAGCAGAAGGTCAAGCTGATGGATCTGAAAGTGGCGGGTTCGGAAAGCGTAACGGTGCCCGCGGGAACGTTCGATACGTTCAAGGTAGAAATTACGTCAGCCGACGGTGGTCCGGACAAATCGACTATCTGGTTCGCCAAGGACTCCCGCAAATTGGTAAAGATGTCGGCGGTGCTGAGCGAAATGGGTGGTGCGACCATGACTACGGAACTGCTTCCGTGAAGAGCCGCTGCTAACAGGCGGCAAGTTTCGGTGTCAGCATCCATTTCAGGACGCCGTGCGGCTCGGCTGTAAAGTGATCGATTTCGACGCAGGTCAGCGCGCCCTTTTTGTAATCGATTTGGAGACCCGGCGCGGCCAGCAGATAGGCCGTCAGGCTGCTAAACAGCGGCTCGTGCCCGGAGAGCAGAATTTCGGCTTCGTCTTTGTGAACGCGAATCTCATCCCAAACAGTGCGCGGCTGCGAGCCCGGTTCCAGGGTTTTGGTCTGCAGCAAGTCTCCTTTGTATTTCAGGACCTCGGCCGCGATCTGTGCTGTCTGCACGGCCCGGCGGAGCGGGCTGGTCAGAATAAGTGACGGAGCAACGTCAGCGGCGGCCGCAGTCCGCAGAACGCTGCGCAGTTTTTTCTTGCCTTCCGCAGTAAGCGCGCGCTCGGAATCCGGCTGATTTCCTTGCGCCTCTTCCGCGATCCCGTGCCGGAGAATATAGATCTTCATTCCTGGTAGCCTACAGAGTTGAAGCCTTACCTCGATCGCGCCGCCTTCTATTTGATCTGCGGATCGCTTGTTTCTATTTTATTCTCGATTGCGGCGTCGCAGATTCTGCTGGGTTTGGCGCTGGCTACACTGTTGCTCTCCTCCGAGCCCTTGCGGCTGCCGCCTATCAAATTGCCGCTCGGGCTGTTCTTGGCGGGAACCGTAATTTCGTGGCTCGCCTCCGGGCACATCCACGACGGCACGCCGCAGATTCGCAAGTTTTTCGTCTTCACCGTTCTGCTGGTAGTTTGCTCCACGTTCCGCAAGATATCGGAAATCCGCGCTCTGGTTTTGATCTGGGCCGCCGTAGCCACGCTGTCGGCCGTACGCAGCCTGTTTCAGTTCGCGCAGAAGTATCAGGAAGCGCAGGATCTTCACCGGGATTTCTATGAGTTGTATGTCGGGCGCCGCATCACCGGTTTCATGAGCCACTGGATGACGTTCAGCGGCGAGGAAATGATCGTGTTGTTGTTCCTGCTGGCATTGCTTTTCTTCTCCATTGAGCGGCGTTGGAAGGCTGCCGGATGGTTGTGCGCGGGCATCCTCGGACTTTCTCTGGTGCTGGGATTCACGCGCAGCATCTTTCTGCTCGGGTTTCCGGTGGGCTTGATCTACCTGCTGTGGTTCTGGCACAAGTGGCTGATCACGGCTCTGCCGGTGGTCGCGGTGGCCGGCTATCTGGTGGCGCCTTCGGCGCTGAAGGAACGCGTGAAGTCCACCATCCAGCCGCACGGCGAAATGGATTCGAATATGCACCGCACCATCACGCGGCGGACCGGGATCGAGATGATTCGCGCGCATCCGCTGCTCGGATTGGGGCCGGAAGTGATGAAAGATCCCGCGCAGTTCGACCGCTACGTTCCAGCCGACATTCCGCGGCCGCTCGCGACCGGCTGGTACGGGCATTTGCACAACAATTACTTGCAGTACGCGGCCGAGCGCGGGATTCCGACGATGCTCGCGATGCTGTGGCTGATCGGCAAAGTCCTGTGGGATTTCGCGAGCGCGCTGCGGCGGAAGTTAGGCAATCCAGAAGCGCGGTTTGTGCTGCACGGCGGTATCGCGGTGATTTTGGCGATTTTGGCGGAGGGCTGGTTCGACTACAGTCTCGGCGATAGCGAGGTGCTGACGCTGTTTCTAGCGGTAATCGCTATTGGATACGTCGCCAAGGAGGCTGCGGACGTTGCCGATCGCCGGGCTTGAGATTCTTCTGGTTGGCGGCGCGGGCGGGTTGGGCTCCGTTACCGCGGAGTTGCTGAAGTCGGAAGGCGCGCATGTGGAGATCGGCTCGCGGACTCACGGCATTCGCGCCGATATTACGGTTGCGGGCGATCGCAAGCGGCTGCTGGATGCGTCTGCAAAGCTGTATGGGTTGGTGGTTTTTGCGGGAAGTCCCGCGCGCGGCGATATCGAGGATGCGATGCGGATTTCGCACCAGGTGAATTACGAAGGTCCCATTTTGCTCGCGCGGGAAGCGGCCGAGCGAATGCGGGCGAGCGGAATGCAAGGTGCGATTGTCTTGTTCGCGACAATGCAAGCGGTCGCGCTATTTCCAGGATCGACAGCCTACGCGGGCGAGAAAGCGGCGCTGCTGCATTCCGCGCGGATTTTGGCCAAGGAATGCCGTGGCGAGGCGAACATTCGCGTCAACGTGATTGCGCCCGGCGTGATGGCGGCCGGAATGGCGCAGGCGAGCATCGCGTCCGGTAAATACGATCGGTATCTCAAGGACGGCATCATTCCGCGCTACGGGAAAGCTGACGATGTCGCGCGAGCTGTGCGGTTTTTGCTCGAGCCGGATAATTACATCACCGGACAAGTGTTGTCCGTCGACGGGGGAATCACTTTATAGGCCGCGGTTGAACGCGGGTGCGCCGCCGCGCGGCGAGCATTCAGTTGTCAAAGGTCTCAGTGCTTCACTTTCTCACTCCGATGGTAAGGCGTGAGCGGTGAGGTTCGCCAAGCGACGTGGAGGGTAGTGGACTGTTTGCTTTGAGCTAGGGATTTCGACGATGTTGTGACCGGTCAACGTCAACGCGGCTTATACGCCACGCAGTCAATTTCCACTTTCATCTCGGTTTGATAGAACTGCGCTTCCACCGTGGTGCGCGCCGGGCGGGTGTCGCCGAAGAATGCCGCGTACACTTCGTTCATCGCCGGGAAATCCTGGGCGTTCTTGAGAAAAACGGAACACTTTACTACGTCGGCGGGCGTGGCGCCGGCTTGCTCCAGGATGCGGCGGATGTTTTCGAGCGTCAGCCGCACTTCGTGACGAATATCGCCCAGCGAGAATTCGTTGGTCGCCGGATCGACAGGGCCCTGGCCGGAGACGAAAATCAAATCTCCGGCCCGTACGAAGGGTGAATAGGGACCGCGGGGTTTCGGAATAGTCATTGCCGGCTCGCTCATTGCATTGTATGATGATGCGGCTCTGGCTTTTTCTTGCGCGAGCGGCGCGGGGGACGGTCGCCGGTGTTGCCGGATGCGGCCGCTTTTCTCGGCCGGCGAATCGGCTTGGGTTTAACCGGCGGAGGATTGGGTTCGAGCAGCGAGGGCTGGCCTTCCACGATGGGCTGCTTTTCGTCCTCCTCCTCTTCGATATGCTGTTCGGCGGGCGGCTCGGGGACTGCGGGCGGATAGAATTCCGCGCCCAAATAAACCACCAGGCCCTTCTCTTCGTCCGGCTCCACGCGCACCACTAATTTATCTTGCGCGTAGTTCAGGAACTCGGAGAATTCCTGGAACCCGTAAGCTCCAGGCTCGAAATTCGGAACTTCAGCCTGCACCCATGCGGCGAGATCGTCCACCGGAGCTCCGTTCTCCATTTCCAGGCGGTGCGTTTCCAGCACGTCGCGCAGGGCCGGCAGAGCCTCTTCCGGTTTCGGCGTAGGACGCTCGGGTTGGCTCGAGGTTTTGCGCTCGATGATATAGCGGCCGCCTTGGCCGCTGACGTTAACGAAGTCGGCTTTCTTGAGCTTCTCGACGAAATCCGAGAAACTGCCGGCGCCGTAGGCTTTTTCTGTAAATGCTGAATCGAGCTGCAGCATGGTGGATTTCAACAAGCCGAGCTGCGGTTGAACGGCGCGGCGTTCCAGAACCTGGAGTGCGCGTTCCACCAGCGGCATGGCTTGCGCGAGATCGAGCGGCGCTGGACGCGCGCGATGTCCGCCCTGGCGCTGTCCGCCACCACCGCCTCCGCCGTGCGGTTGTTGCTGCTGGCGCTGCTGCGGAGGGCGATCGCGGCTTTCCGAACGCGTTTCAGGATCTGAAAGCAGCGATTCGTAGCTGACAAACTCGTGACAATTCTGCTGCAGAATGGTGCTGGTGAAGGCCTTGCCGCCCACGACAAATACGGTTTTGCCGTATTCCTTGAGCTTGTTGACCAGCGGGATGAAATCGCTATCGCCGCTGACGATGGCGAAGGCGTTCACGTGCGGATGGGTAAAGGCCATTTCCAGGGCGTCGAGCGCGAGATTGATGTCGCCGCCGTTTTTGTCGCCGCGAGGCGAAGGCAGACGCTGCACCATCTGGACGGCGTTTTCGGCCATGGACCGGGCGGCGCCTTCCTGGCGTCCCCAATTGGCATAAGCAAATTTGGCGACCAAGTCGCCGCGCTCCTTGAGCGCATCCAGCGGGAGCGATACATCGAATTCCCGCCGAAGAGTGGATTTTACGCCGATCTCGATATTGTCGTAATCGACGAATACGGCGATGTTGAGTTTTTCTTGCATTGTTTCTTTCTTTTTACTGTTAAGCTACACAGGCCAGATTGCCTGTGCCGCTTCAAGCGATCTGCTTTACAGAAGACCGGATGAAGTCTACTATCTTTTCGAGCGAGGCTCCGGGCTGGAACACAGCCGCGACGCCCAGCTTCTTCAGTTGGGCAGCGTCCTCGTCAGGAATTATACCTCCGACGGTCACCAGGACGTCCTCCATGCCTTTCTCTCGCAGCAGTTCCATCACCCGCGGCACAATCGCATTATGCGCGCCGGAGAGGATGGACAACCCGATAACCTGGACGTCTTCCTGCAGAGCGGCATTCACGATCATCTCCGGAGTTTGGCGCAGGCCGGTGTAGATTACTTCCATGCCCGCGTCGCGGAGAGCCCGCGCGATGACCTTCGCTCCCCGGTCGTGGCCATCCAAACCCGGTTTGGCGACCAGTACCCGGATGCGATGATCCATACATCCTGATATTAGCATTATGGCCGCGAATGAACGCGAATGAACGCAAATGTTATAGGACTGAGGTCTCCGTGTAGGTGCCAAAGACTTCGCGGAAGGCATCGCAGATTTCGCCTAGCGTGGCGTAGGAGCGGACTGCGTCCAGGATGTACGGCATGGTGTTGTCGCGGCCTTCGGCGGCGCGTTTTAGGGCGTCGAGCGAGGCTGCTACTTTTTCGTTGGA
>JBEKJJ010000312.1:0-17724 GCA_050011295.1 Bryobacteraceae bacterium | reverse complement strand
GATCACCGCTGCTAGGCAAAGCTGGAACGATTTCGTCATCACCTTCATTTTCCCGCATTATCGGGCAACGCGTTTCTGGTTTCTCGTTTCTGGTTTCTGGTTCTAGGGGAGCCGCGCTCGCACATTGCGTAGGGCACGCGTGGCTTCTTCGGAAACTTCTGGGGGTGAGTCTTTGGATAGTGCTTCGAGTGTCGCGGGCTAGCTCAGTGAGATAGGCGCGTGAGACGCCGCGGTATGCGGCCGAATTCAGATTGTTCACCAAGTAGCGGAGCGGATCTAATTCGCCCATGTCGCGTTTGCCGAGGCTGGCGATGGCGAACGCTAGCGAAAGACGCGGGCCGGTTTTCTTTTCCAAGGAAAACGCGCTTTCGACTTTCGGACGATCGTCGGGATTCTTGATACGCGCGATCCCTTCGGCCGCGGCTTCGCGCAGCCCTTCGTCCTTGTCGGCCAAACGCGCGATATAAACTCCATGCAGCTGCGGGTCGGGCATCTGGGCCATGGCGGTGAGCGCGGCGCGCTTCACGCTCATTTTCTTGGTACGGTCCAGGATGTCGCGAAGATCGTTGAGGGCGCCGCGATTGGCCAGCAGGCCAGTGGTTTCGATGGCGGCAATCTGCACCTTTTCATCAAGATCGCGCAGCAAGAATGCCACATGAGGGCCGGCCGCAGGATCGCGGATCTTCTGGAACGCTACGAGCGATTCGTAGATCACCCGGCTATTCTTGGAGCGCAAGGCCTCGGCCAGGTCTGGGATGGCTTCACGGCCTCGCAGGATGCCGACGGCCCGCGCGGCATTGGCTCGAGCATCCATGTTGGCGCCACTGCGGGCCACGCGTCCCAGCGCGCGCACCACTTCCGGGCGGACCTGAACAAAGGCGTCGATCACTTGGTCGTTGGTGTCGGTGAATTTGCTTTTGATGGAATTGCCGATGCGCTGGAAGGACGCGCCCAGGCCGGTCTTGGCGTAGCCCGGCAAGTAGAAATTCACCAGTGCATCGGTGGCGCGGATTTGGATTTCGGGATCGTTGTCGTTCAGGGCTTTGATGAGCGGATCGAGGCTGCGTTGGGTGCCGATGTAGGCGATGGCCTTGACTGCCTCGAGACGAACGTCCAGGACGGGGTCGGATAGATAGGGCTCGATTTTCGGGATCGCGTCAGAGCTGCCCTTGCTTAATTCACGGACGATTTTGGCGCGCTGTTTGGGATCGTCCTGCGCGTGCAATATTGCGCCGGCCGCGAGCAACAGGGATGCGGCCGCCCAACATTTGTTCCGAGACATAAAACGCATGCTCAACGGACAAACTCTACCGTAACTTTTTTGGAAATGAGCCCAGCTTCGAAGCCCAGGTCCAGCAGCTTCTGGGCTGCGCGGGGCACCAGTTCGCCGCAATCCACGGTGAAATGATTGACGTACATCCCCACGAACTTCTCGGCCAGGCGCGGTTCCAGATCGCGCGCAAACTGCATGGCGTAATTCAACGATTCCTCGTTGTGATCGAGCGCGTATTGGATGCTCTCGCGCATCAGCCGGCAACACTCGCTCTTCACGTCTTCGGGAAGCGATCGCAACAGTACATTGCCGCCTAGCGGCAACGGGAGATCGTAGGTGTTCTTCCACCAGCGTCCGAGATCCAGGACGTTTTGAAACCCGCTGCGGCCGTAGGTCAACTGGCCCTCATGAATGATGAGGCCGGCGTCGACGGAATGGTCGGCGACCGCGTCGAGAATCTTGTCGAAAGGAATGGGAACTTCCTCGAAGTCCGGCTCGAATAACTTTAGCGCCAGATACGCGCTGGTCATGCGGCCGGGGATGGCGATCTTTTTTCCTTTGATTTCCTCCGGCGCCATGGCGCGCGTGCTTACGAGAATGGGACCGTAACCGTCACCGATGCTGGATCCACTGGCCATGAGAACGTACTTGTCGGCGACGTAGGGATAGGCGTGGTAGGAAATCGCGGTCAGCTCATAAGCTCCCTCGCGAGCTTTGCGGTTGAGGGTTTCGATGTCCTCCAGGACGTGGCGGAAGGTGACCAAGCGGGAGCGGATTTTCTTGGTGGCCAAGCCGTAGAACATGTAGGCGTCGTCGGAATCGGGGCTGTGCGCGCAAACGATTTCCGTCACGGAGGTGGAGGTCATAGGAGCAGACTTAAAATATACCAGACGTGGCGAAGCGCGAGATGGTTGTGGCGTGAGCTGGTTTTTGAATTTGGCGCGGAGACAAGCCGGAGGCTTGTCCTACTTGGACTCGACACATTCCCGGAGCTGCGGGTCCATCCGGAAGCGGACCCAGGCGATGTGTCGAGCCTCGTTTTGACGCATCATGCGTTGGGAGCAGCGTTCCACTTGCTCTTTTGAAAAAACGAAGCCATGGTCGGCTGGATCCCATGGAATTCCCTGGTGTTTATGGAGTTCGAGGATAGCGGCGGCGTCTTCGAGGTCGCTCTGATCCTGGGTGCGGCGATTGAGTTGGATGGCGCGGAGTTGGTCGAGCGCCTTTTGGATCTGGCGGGAGAGGCGTGCGCCGTGGAGACCGAGGCAGGCGAGCTGGGGGATTAGGGATTTGGGGCTGGCAACTTCGGCGAATAGGGCGGCTTCGAGGATGGGAATGCGCTTCAGACGCCAGGAGGTGTCGGCCACTTCCTGGACTAGCTGGGTTTCGGTTGAGTTGGCGGGCTGATATTCATCGAAGAATTGGAGGCAGTGGGATTCGTAGGCGGCCGGGTCTTCGGAGGCTAGGACGGCGGTGCGGGCGGTGAGTCCGTGGCGGAGGGCGTTGAGCGACGCACGCTGTTTGCCGGTCTCGGTACGAGGGCCGGTGGATTTTTGGGAGTTGGCGCGGTTGATGGCGGCGCGGTCCGTGTAGCGGAGTTCGACTGTAGCTGTTGCTGGCATGATTGGCTCCTTGGTAAGGGGATAGCACGGGCGTGTGGCGGAGGGAGGGGTTGGGGATGGGAGGTTGTTGATGTGGAAGGGGTGAATTTTGTGGGGATGGCGGTGATCGGGGTGGGGTGCGCTGACTGCAGACGATATCCGCCAATCGGCCCATTAGGCTGCGGTCAGTTCGTCGAGCAGATCGAACAGGCGGGGGTCGAAATGACGTACCTCACCGGTACGATGGTCGCGGAGATAGCGATCGAGCTCGGCCAACGCATCCGGCAAGTAATTTTCGCCGCGGCGGTAAACGATATCGAGCCGCTTATTGGTATGGGTGTGATAAAAACGACGCCGGTATTCGACCGGGGCTTTGATAGCAGACTTTAGCTAATGGGAATCTGCCGCGCTTGCGCCGCGGATCGAAGCGGGCGGGTGCGCTTCGATCGAGTTCGGAGTCTCCCGTTGGTTTATGACTGTTACTCCCGATGAGGCCCATTCGATCCGGCCGTCGCTGTTCTTGACTTCCTCTACAATCCTCGAGAACAACTTATCTTTCATGATGGATCGTTGCGTATAGTCCACCACGTAGTCTAGGGTGAACTCCAAGGATCCGTTATTTACAACAAGTACGACGGTGGGCTCCAGCGGGGGTTTCGCGATTTGATAGTTCTCACTCACGCTTTTCCAGGACGTCTGCGCCTCCACCACATACTCGCCAATCGCGAGTTTGGCTACCCGCAAAAGCATCTGCTTGGCAAGCTCGCAATCGCTCGCGGTTGTAAACAGCACTTTAATCTCGTCCCAGATAAAACGGAATCCTTGCGAGTAGTTGAAAACGGATGCTTTCAATACCGTGCTGTTGGGGATGCGAACGATCCGGCCGCTGTACAAGTCCCGGCTCACCCAGTTGCCTATCTCCATCAAGGTGGTTCGCAGCAGCCCGATATCGAGCACATCCCCTCGAGTGTCGCCGATCTGAACTCTGTCTCCTGCCTCGTACAACTTTGAAAAACCGATAGCGAAAGCACCTGCAATGCTGGCTAGCACGTCCTGCAGGGCAACTGCTACACCCGCGCCGGCGACTCCGAGGGCAAAGGTGAGGCGGCCGAGGCGATCTTCAAAGAGGGTGGCGATGAAAAGGAGGGTCGCGACGTATCCGGAAAAGACCACAAACTTCCGAACTCTATAGCGCGCATCGGCTTGGCCAAAACGCCGAGGCAGCGTTTGTTCCAGCAGGCGAAACGTAGCGTGAATAAAGAGGATTCCGACAACTGCGGCAAGGCATTTCCAGAAGAGCGAAAGCGAAGCAGCCTGTTTGAAGAGATCATTCATCCAGCCACTATCACTCCCCGTTCGCGGCTACGGCGCGAAGCAAGACATCCTCCTTGATTTCTGATGCACAGCCGCTAACTTGACCCTCTGGGTTCGTTTACCATTGTGCCCGATACATCCGCATCTTGGGAAGCCTGACAGTTCCAGCGCGGATTCCTCTGAGACACCGGTCTAGCGATTAGGCCCCAACAAGCCGGCTAGCGGCCCGGAACTTTGCCGACGGTGGGGCGGGAGTTTACCAGGGTTTTGAAGAGCTGGAAGCGGGGCGCGGTAGCGGAATTGCGTTAGTAGACGCAACAGACGAATGATTTGGGCCAAATCAACCACACCCGGCTGCAGCAATGGCAATAAAGCGCCTAATTGTGGATGGTTGCGGTGGTATTGGATTTGCACCATGTAACTCTCTGGAAGGAGGGATATCGTGGATAAAGATCTGTCAAATGTCTCAATTGCGGGCCCAGCCAAGGGAAGGTTCTTCGGGATCGTTCCGGGGCAAGAGAGGTTCGCATTTTTGTACGTGGCGATTTCGGCAGTGGTGGTCGCCGGCGCCATGACTTTCAGTGGGATTGCTGGCCTCACTCGGGGGCAGACCGCGTTGCTGTTGATTGGCACATTGATTGGCGCTTGGGCGACTGTGTTCAGTCTGCTGGAGGTGCGCCGGATCGCTCGAGCCGCGAGCCACCGCACCGATCTCGCGGAGGGTGCAAATCCTTATACTTCACGGACCCTTATCGTTAACCCGCCAACTGGTGAGCCATACCCGCATCACGAGTATTTCACCGAAAGCCAGGGATTCGATCAGGGACAGCTTACGTCTCGACTGCCGGATGCCACGCCGTTGATCGAGAGTTTTTTGGGTCGGCGGCGGAAGAGGCAAGGATAGAGTCGGCCTCGCGTAGCCTTGGCGTTCGTGCGCTTCTAAGGAACTTCGCGCAAAACGGAGCGCGGCGCGGGCCAGTTCCTGGTCCGTTTGGCGGTGCGCGCCGCACCCTTTGCGCTTCCTGCCGGGCGCGGTTCGGTTTGGGTCACGGAGTGGAAGCGTCAAGGAAGCAGAAGTGGTCGCGGCGATCCACTTTCCCCTTGCTTACCGAGAGGAGTGATGATATTCTAAGCTCGGTAACCGATAGGAGAGAGCATGAGCAGACCATCTGACCTGGTCCAGGGAACCCTGGACCTGCTTCTGCTGAAGATTCTGGCGCTAGAACCGCTCAATGGCTGGGCGATTAGCCAGCGTCTCAAACAGGTTTCGGGCGACGTCCTACAAGTGAGCGATGGATCACTCTACCCTGCCCTGCACAAGCTGGAACAGGAAGGCTGGATCACGGCCGAATGGAAGGCCAGCGAGAACAACCGGCGGGCAAAATTCTATTCGCTCACTCGATTGGGTCGGTCGCAGCTTCAAAAAGAAGCAGCCAACTGGGCGCGGCTCTCCGGCGCCATCACGCAAGTCGTCCGGCTCGAGGAGGCGTGAGCCATGCGCCTCGCAAACTGGTTCTACGCGCTGCCCCTGAGGTTGCGATCGCTCTTCCGGCGCGAGCGGGTGGAGCAGGATCTGAATGAGGAGCTGCAATATCACCTGGAGCGGAAGGTTGAGGAGTTCATTGCGCAGGGCCTGACACCGGAGGAATCGCGCTACGCCGCTTTGCGCGCCATGGATTCGCTTGCCCTGCGCCAAGAGGAATGCCGAGACGCGCGGCGAGTGAACTTCATCGAGAATACCGTTCACGATATTCGTTACAGCCTGCGGACACTTCGGAAGTCTCCTGGGTTTACCTCGACTGCGGTACTGACGCTGGCATTGGCAATCGGCGCCAACGCTGTGGTTTTTGGAGTGCTGAATGGGCTGGTACTACGCCCGGTGAACCTGCCTGAGGCGCAGAGCCTGTACGGAATTGAGCGGGTGGGCGAAGATGTTCCGGTCGAATCGTATCCCGACTATCTCGACCTGCGCGATCGCAACCGCAGCTTCGATGGTCTGGCGGCTTATCGAATCAACGAGGCCGGGCTCGATACCGGCGAGAATCCATCCCGCGTTTTCCTTTTTCTAACCAGCGGTAATTATTTCGATGTCTTACGCATTCAACCCTATCTGGGCCGTTTCTTCCACGCTTCCGATGAGCATGGTCCGAACAGCGCTCCCTATATCGTCCTTAGTTACGCGTATTGGCACACGCGTTTTCAGGATGACCGAGGCGTGGTGGGCCGTCGAGTTCAAATCAACAAGCATCCTTTCACTATCGCCGGCGTGGCTCCGCCTGAGTTCCACGGGACTTTGCTGTTCGCCTATCCGGATTTCTTTTTGCCGATGGTCAACGGGGAGCAGATCGAGGGGCGGAATGCCCTCAACGATCGCAGCAGCCGTTGGATTTATCTGGCGTTGGGACATCTGAAGGCCGGCGTCACTCCGGAACAGGCGATTGCGGATCTCAACTCCATTGGCGGATATCTCGAAAGAACCTATCCCAAAGAGGACGGCCATGTGACTTTTGGATTGTCCCGTCCGAGTCTTTATGGCGATTTTCTTGGCAGCCGTGTACGGGCGTTCGTTACCGGGTTGATGCTGCTGGCCGCGCTGATTCTCGCGGCTGCGTGTGCCAACCTGGGCAGCTTATTTGCGGCGCGTGCCGCTGACCGTTCGCGCGAAATTGCTTTGCGCCTGGCGCTGGGATCGAGCCGCAGCCGCATTCTTCGGGGACTTTTTACCGAAGCGTTGCTGATTTCGCTCATCGGCGGCGCCGTCGGAGTGTGGGGCAGCGTAGGGCTCTTGCGCGGACTGAGCGCGTGGCAGCCGGTGCCCAAATTTCCCATCCATGTGCCTGTGAACCCGGACGCAAGTGTCTACGCAATCGCTGTGGCTCTGGCGCTCGGGAGTGGAATACTCTTTGGCCTGGTTCCGGTACGCCAAGTGCTTCGGACCGATCCTTACCAGATCGTCAAGTCGGGATCAACCGGCGGGGCCGGCCGGCGAATCACGGTCCGCGACCTGTTGCTGGTGGTGCAAATTGCGATCTGTGCGCTATTGGTGACTTCTTCGCTCGTAGCCGTGCGCGGGCTCGCGCGGTCGCTCAATGGCAATTTCGGTTTTGAGCCGCGCAATGCGTTACTGGTGAATACGGTTCTCGACATGGCGGGTTATCGCGGCGACCAAGTGCCCACCATGCAAAAACGGATGATCGATGCCGTGCAAAAGATTCCCGGCGTAGAATCCGTCGGATTGATCAATTGGCTGCCATTCGGTGGGGCAGGGGACGACTCGCCGGTTTTTACTGTTGAAACGGCCGATCTGAGACCATCCAACGCTGCTGCTGTGCCCTTCCGGTTCCGCATATCTCCCGAATATTTCCACACGGCGGGCACCGCGCTTCTTTCTGGAAGGACTTTCTCCTGGCACGACAGCGAGAATGCGCCGCGCGTGGCAGTGATCAACCGGGAATTTGCGCGCAAGGTCTTTGGCTCCGAAACCAATGCGGTCGGAAGATCGTACAAGATGCAGGATGGGACGCGCATCCAGGTGGTTGGAATTGTAGAGAACGGAAAATATAGGTACCTCACCGAAGATCCGCAGCCGGCCATGTTCTTCCCCATCCTGCAATCGCCGTCGAGCGACACATCGTTGGTGGTGCGCTCGAAGCATGATCCCGAGCAACTAGCAGCAGCCATAAGAAGCAGCCTGCGGGACCTGGATTCAGGCCTGCCCTCTTACATCGAGACGTGGAACAAACAACTTGACCTGGCTCGGTTTCCTGCAAGTGTGGCGACGGTGTCGCTGGGTGTACTGGGCGTGCTGGGCGCGATGCTGTCCGTCACGGGGATCTTTGGAATGGCGGCGTACTCAGTGAGCAAGCGGCTGAAGGAATTGGGAATTCGTATCGCTATCGGCGCGCAGCCTAAGGAAGTGCTGGAAGCAGCTTTGGGACGGGCGTTCCGATTGCTGGTGATTGGTTCGGCGGCAGGATTGGGGCTAGGAATCCTGGCGAGCCGGGTGCTGGCCCACATCGTGTATCAGGCCACTCCGCGCGATCCGCTGGTGTTGGGCGGCGTGGTGCTAGCAATGTTGGGGTTGGGGTTACTGGCTACCTGGATTCCAGCGCAACGCGCGCTCTCGCTGGATCCTTTGACGCTGTTGCGCGAGGAGTGAAGAAATGCGAATGCAACATTGGCTTTACACTTTACCGCTGCGGTTACGATCCCTTTTCCGCCGTGACGGGGTGGAGCAGGATCTGAATGATGAGCTGCAGTATCACCTGGAGCAGAAGATTCAGGAATACATTGCACAGGGGCTCACCCCGGAGGAAGCGCGCTACGCGGGGTTGCGCGCCATGGATTCGCTCGCGCAACGCCAGGAGGAATGCCGCGAAACGCGGGGCGTAAACGGCATCGAGAATACTATTCGGGATATCCGGTACAGCGTGCGGACGCTGCGGAAGTCGCCAGGGTTTACGACAGTTGCAGTCCTGACGCTGGCACTCGGGATAGGCGCCAATGCGGTGGTGTTTGGCATTTTGAACGCACTGGTGCTGCGCCCGGTGAATATTCCTCGGGCGGAGAGCTTCTACGGTGTCCAGCAACAGAGCGGATGGCCGTACCAGTCCTATCCGGATTACGTTGACCTGCGCGACCGCAACCGCAGCTTTGATGGCTTGGCCGGTTACAACATCACTGCTGCCGGCCTCGACACGGGCGATAATCCGTCTCGCGCCTGGCTCTATGAAGTGACTGGAAATTATTTTGACGTATTGGGCATCCAGCCATATCTTGGCCGGTTCATCCACGCATCCGATGAGCACGGCCCGAACAGCGCTCCCTATGTCGTCCTCACATACGCGTATTGGCACGCGCATTTCGGGGACGATCGGGGCGTGGTGGGCCGTGTTGTCAAACTCAACAAGCATCCTTTCACAATCGTTGGGGTAGCGCCACAGGAGTTCCACGGGACTTTATTGTTTTTCACTCCCGATTTCTTTGTGCCCCTCGTGAACGAGGAACAGCTGGAAGGTTTTAGCTACCTCAACGACCGCGGGAAACGTCAGGTTTTTCAGGTGATGGGGCATTTGAAGGCGGGCATCTCTCCGGCACAAGCACTGATCGATCTCAATTCGATTGGTTCGTGGCTCGAAAAGACCTATCCCAAAGAAGTCGGCCAGAGGACCTTTTCGTTGGGCCGTACAGGACTTCCCGGCGATATTTTTGCCAAGCCAGTGCGGGAATTCGTTACAGCATTGATGCTGCTGGCGGGCCTGATTCTGCTGGCCGCCTGTGCCAACCTGGGCAGCCTTTTTGCCGCGCGCGCCTCGGACCGCGGCCGCGAAGTTGCTCTGCGCCTGGCGCTCGGAGCCAGCCGAAATCGCATTCTCCGCGCACTATTTACCGAAGCGGCTCTGATTTCCTTGCTCGGAGGCGCGGTGGGTCTGTGGGGCAGCGTAGCGCTGTTACGCGGGCTCAGCGTGTGGCAGCCCATGCCCAGATTTCCGATCCATGTGCCGGTGACCCCGGATGCAAATGTTTATGGAATCGCGTTGGCATTGGCGCTGATCAGCGGAATTCTCTTCGGCCTGGTTCCGGTGCGCCAGGTGCTCCGCGTGGATCCGTATCAGATTGTCAAGAAGGGATCCACTGCGACGTTGGGGCGGCGCGTAACCGTCCGCGACGTATTGTTGGTGGTGCAGATTGCCATCTGCGCGGTGCTGGTAACTTCTTCGATGGTTGCGGTGCGCGGACTGGCGCGCTCGCTGAACGGCAATTTCGGTTTTGAGCCGCGCAACGCGATGCTGGTGGAAACCAATTTGAGTATGGCCGGGTACACGGGCGATGGAGTGCCGGCCATACAAAAGCGTATGCGGGATGCAGTCGCTGGCGTTCCGGGTGTAAAGTCGGTCGCGTTGGTGGATAACCCGCCCTTAGTCGAGGGCTGGAACATTGCGCTGGTCTTTACCGACAAAACGACAGATCTAAGGCCGGCGAACGCCGCTACTACCGCCGTACGTTACAGCATGTCTCCTGAATACTTCGATGCCGCGGGAACAGCCTTGTTGATGGGCAGGGGGCTCTCACCGCATGACGATAAGAACGCGCCCCGCGTAGCTGTCGTGAATCGGCTGTTTGCAAGCACAATCTTCGGCTCATCGGCCAACGCACTCGGCGCATATTACAAAATGAAGGATGGAACGCGCGTCCAAGTGGTGGGCATTGTAGAAGACGGAAGATATACGACGAACATCGCGGAAGATCCGCAGACGGCGATGTTTCTCCCGATGCTGCAATCGCCATCCGTCGAGACCTGGCTGGTAGTGCGCTCGGATCGGGATCCGCGGCAACTGGGGGCTGCACTCAGGAGTACGCTGCGGGACCTGGATTCCGGACTGCCGGTTTACGTTCAGACGTGGATCCAAGGAATGGACGGAGCGCTTTTTGGCACGCGCGTGGCGACGGTGTCGCTGGGAGTGCTGGGCGTGATGGGGGCGATGCTTTCTATCACGGGCATCTTTGGAATGGCGGCGTATTCGGTCAGCAAGCGGCTGAAGGAATTGGGAATTCGTATTGCCATTGGCGCGCAGCCGAAGGAAGTGCTGGAAGCTGCTTTGGGACGAGCGCTCAAATTGCTGGCGATTGGTTCGGCGGCAGGATTGGCTCTGGGAGTACTGGCGAGCCGGGTGCTGGCTCACATCGTGTATCAGGCCACTCCGCGCGATCCGCTGGTGTTGGGTGGCGTGGTTGTAGCGATGTTGCTGCTGGGCCTCATGGCTACCTGGATTCCAGCGCAGCGCGCGCTGTCGCTGGATCCTCTGACGCTGCTGCGTGAGGAGTGAGTCAGGCGCCGAGTTCTCGTATCCGTTGTTCGAGGAAACGGCGGGCTGGTTCCTGCCGCGCGAGGCTAAGCGCCCGTTCGTAGGAGGCGCGGGCTTCCGCGAATTTTCCCAGGCGCCGGCACAGGTCGGCTCGGGCGGAGTGGGCCAGGTGGTAATCCGCCAGGTCGCCGCGTTGCAGAATGCCGTCGATTAACGCGAGGCCGGCCGAGGGTCCGTCGCGCATCGCTACTGCCACGCCGCGATTCAGTTCCACGACGGGCGACGGAGCCACTTGCGTGAGCGCGTCATAGAGTCCCACGATTTGGATCCAGTCGGTCGCGGCGGCATCGGGCGCTTCGGCGTGTACGGCTGCGATCGCGGCTTGGAGGGCGTAGAGACCCGGTGGATGCGATGACAGCGCTGGTCTGACTAGCGCGACGCCTTCTGCGATCTGATCGCGATTCCAGAGGGAGCGATTTTGGTCGCTCAAAAGAACCAGCTCGCCTTCGGGCGTGGAGCGGGCGGCGCGGCGCGATTCGTGCAACAGCATCAAGGCTAAGAGTCCCATCACTTCGGGCTCCGGCAGCAATCCGAGCAGTAGCCGGCCCAGGCGAATGGCTTCGCCCGAGACATCGGGCCGCGTCAGCGCGGGGCCGGAGGAAGCGGAATATCCTTCGGTGAAGACAAGATAGATTACCTGAAGCACCGCGTCCAGGCGCTGAGGCAGATCGCTGAGCGAAGGCACCTCGTAGGGAATGCGCGCGTCGCGGATCTTCGCTTTGGCACGTACGATGCGCTTGGCGATGGTGGGAGCAGTGGCGAGGAAGGCGCGCGCGATTTCTTCCGTGGTTAGGCCGCACACCTCGCGCAACGTGAGCGCGAGTTGCGCATCGGAAGCCAGCGCGGGATGGCAGCAAGTGAAGATCAGCCGCAAGCGGTCGTCCTCCAGCTCCTGTTCGTCCTGGCTGGATATGGCGGACTCGGCTTGATGGATCAGTTCCACCAAGGCTGCATCGAAGCGGGCGCGGCGCCGCAGGTTATCGATGGCTTTGAAACGGCCTGTCGAAACCAGCCATGCGCGGGGATTGGTGGGCAGGCCGTCGCGCGGCCATCGTTCAACGGCCGCGGTGAAGGCATCGTGCAGGGCTTCTTCAGCCAGGTCGAAGTCGCCGAGCAGGCGGATCAGTGTGGCCAGCACGCGGCGTGAATCGGTATGGTAGACGGATTCAACGGTGTCGCGGATGTGTTGGAGGGCGTCATCGCTCATGAATTTTGCACGGCACCGCGGGGTATCTCCTTAATTGGGCGCACTTCGACGCCTCCCAGCCGCAGCACCGGCATCCTGGACGCCAGTTGGATGGCCTCATTCAGATCGCGTGCTTCAATCAGAAGGAACCCGCCGATTTGTTCGGTGGTCTCGGCGAAAGGGCCGTCGGTGATGGATACCTTGCCGGCGCGCAGCCGGAGCGTGGTGGCCGCTTGAACAGGTTGGAGCGCCTGGGCCGCCACGAAGTGGCCTGCCTTTCGGAGCACGTCGTCGTAGGCCAGGCTCTCCTCATTGAGCCTTTCGTACTCCTGTTGAGAGAGAGCCTCCAGGTTCTTTTCATCGAAGAAAACAGAGCACAGGTATTTCATAATCCATAGTCGTTCAGAAATGGCCTAAATGGACAGGGGGTGTCGAGGATGTGCTGTTTCCAGCATGCTGATTTCAGCCAGAGTGGTGGTTTTCAGCCGCCGGTCGCGCAAAGTCTTTCTTTCTAGCCAAGCACTTGAGAATGGCACGCGTCTTGCAATGGGAACGAGTGATGTCACTCACGAAACTTGCTCTTTTCGTCGCTCTCCTTTCGCCTCTCGCTTTCGCCCAACGTGGCGGCGGTGGGCACGCTGGCGGGGGGGGTGGTGGTGGCGGGCACGCCGTCGGCGGCGGTGGTGGCGCGCACTTCAGCGGCGGTGGATATTACGGCGGCGGTGGATTCCGCGGTGGCTTTTACGGACGCGGCTTCTATGGCGGCTATGGCTTTGGCCTAGGCGGCTGGGGCTGGGGTTATCCGTATTATTGGGGTTATCCGTACTATGGGGGTTATCCATATTACGGGTACGCTCCGTACTCTTACGGCTATGGCTACGGCTACGATCCTTACGCTTACGGCGGCGGCTCGTATTCCATGCCGGATCCTCCACCACAGGGCCAACCGGAGCCACAGTATCAACAGGCGCCACAGTACCAGCCGGCGCCACAGTACCGGCCGCAGAGGCCTACCGGCAGCAGCAACGGCAGCTACGGCGGCAATAGCCAGGGCTATTATCTAGTGGCTTTCAAGGATCTGTCGATTCAGGCCGCGACGGCCTACAAGGTAGACGGCGACCAGTTCCACTGGATCACGCGTGACAGCAGCTGAATCGCGATCGCCACGTGGATTTTCCGATTCCCTGAAGGCCTTACCTGACATGGGCGGCGCGGGAACAGAGTTCTTCCAGCCGTTTGGAGAGGCGCGTCCGGTTGACGCGCTTTTCCCTGATATAGGCGTCGTCTACGACCGCGTGCATGCCGTTGAATAGGAAGACGGCGGTGGAATGCGGGTCGTCCAGAGACCAGGCTTTTGCTTGGATGCCGGCTTCGAGCAGGGCGGCGAGATGATGGATGACGATGTTGTCCACGAGTCCTTCACGCGAGGCTGGGCGGGAACCGTAGAAGAGGATGTCGTGTAGCCGAATGGCATCGAGATAGCCGTTGACACAGGCGCTAGTCCAGCTTTCTAGCTTTCCCTTCCAAGCATCGGCCGGCTGCGCCTCGACTGCCGTTTTGATTTTCCCGAGCAGTTGTTGCGCGAAGCGGTCACTCAGGGCGGCAAGCACGTCGTCCTTAGAGGAGAAGTAGAGATAGAACGTGCCCTTGGCGACGTCAGCCCCGGATGTGATCTGTTCGATTGTGGTTGGCGCCACGCCTTGATCGAGAAACAGGCGCTCGGCGGCGTTCATAAGCTCATCGCGGCGGGTTTCTGGCGGTTTGGTTCGAGGGCGGGCTTTGGCTGGCTTGGGCATGAATGCAGTTCGGGGAAGATCCAGGTCCATAATGCCACGATTGCTAGGGTTCCTACGCCTCCTAGAATAGCGGCGGGCACGGCTCCGAACAATGCAGCCGTCACGCCCGATTCGAATTGTCCCAGTTCGCTGGATGCGCTGATAAACATGCCGTTCAGGGCATTGACGCGGCCGCGCATGGCGTCCGGTGTCGAAATCTGCAGAAGCGTCCCGCGGATCACCATGCTGACCATGTCAAATCCGCCGAGTGAAACCAGGGCGATCAGAGAGAGCCACAGATTGCTCGATAGCGCGAAGACGATGGCTGCTAGGCCGAAGCCTGCTACCGACGCGAGCATCTTTTTGCCGGATTCACGCTCGATGCTACGGTGCGCTAGGAAAAGGCCGACGATGGCTGCGCCGACGCCGGGTGCGCATCGAAGGCAACCGAGGCCGGCGGGTCCAACTCTGAGAATGTCTTTCGCGTAGATCGGGAGTAATGCTGTAACGCCGCCCAGCAAAACTGCGAAAAGGTCGAGCGAGGTGAGCGCCAGCAGCAAACGGTTTCGCCGAACGTAGCGGACTCCGGCCAGGATGCTCTTGTCCTCCGACTCGCTGGCTTCACGGCCGGCCGGAAGGCGGCTTGTCTCTATAACAGCCACACAATACAGCGCCGTCACGAGGGCGAAAAGTCCTGGCGCGCTGAGTGCGTAGAGGAGACCACCGAGCGCCGGGCCAATGATGCTGCACATCTGGTGGCCCGAAGAAGCGGCAGCGACGGCGCGTGGGAATTCGTTGGCGTTCACCACGTGCGGCAACATCGACGGCAGGGCCGGTGCGGAAAAAGCGCGGGCGATACCAATGACGAGAAGCAGCAGGTAGATGGGCGCCACGGACTGGGCGCGGGCGGCGGACAATCCGCCGAGAGTGGCGGCGCAGAGTGCTTGGACGAGTAGCGACAGGCCGGTGATTTTTCGGCGGTCGAACCGATCGGACGCCTGGCCGGCGATTAGCGATAGCGCGATATTGGGAATGAATTGCGCCAGGCCGGCATAGGCGAGACTCATCGGATTGTGAGTGGCGGCGTAGAGCTGCCAGGCTATGGCGACGTTCAGGATCTGGGAGCAGAGTTCGTCGGCTGAGCTGAGGATGAGGTAATGGCGGATGGGTGTCATGCTGTAGGTAGAATAAAGTACTGACTGGTGGTCAGTCAATAACTAATAAATGCGTTCACACGAGTGTGAACGCGGCACGCTAAGAGCGTGCGCTACATCTCTATTTGGATTGGAGGGCTTCTAGTTCGGGGCGGAGGGCGGTCAAAGCATTTTCCAGGCGGCGCAGCCCCTCGGGGGCCGCGGTCAGGTCGCCGGTGCGGCCTTGTTTTTCTAAAGCCAGGGCAGCATCAAAGGCTTCCTGAGCGCCGAAAGTGGAGACCGATCCCTTCAAACTGTGCGCGTGCTGTTCCAGACTGGATTGATCGCCCGCGGCTACCGCTTCTCGGATCAATTCGAGCGACTGCGGATAATCGTCCAGAAACAATCCCACTACTTCGCGCAGCAGTTCCGCGTCATCACCCACGCGGCTGAGCGCGACGGCTTCATCCAATTTGTGGAGTTGCTCTTCTAGGGAGAATGGTTTGGATTCAGAATTCATTGAAACGCCTCCTGTCCTGCTCCCGGTATGCGAACCGGGTGCTCTCGCGCGATCTCAAGCGCAACGGTAAAGTGAAACGTACTGCCCTGGCCAAGTTCGCTCTCGACCCAAATCCGCCCACCCATCAGCTCCACCAGGCCGGCGGCAATGGATAACCCCAACCCCGTGCCTCCATATTTGCGTTTGGCGGAGCCATCCACTTGGGTAAACGGCTCGAAAATATGTGTGTGCCTGGCGCGGCCGATCCCGATGCCGGTATCGGAAATGGTGAAATGCAAGTGGATACCGGAACCATCCAGCGACTCGCGGTGAACTGTGATTTCCACCTTGCCGGCAGGCGTGAACTTCACGGCGTTGCCGGCCAGATTCATCAAAACCTGACGCAGCCGGTAAGAATCGCCGAGCAGATGGTCCGGCAGATCCTGGTGGATGGAGTATCGGAAATCAAGCCCCTTCCCTGACGCGCGAACTCCAATTGGCTTGAGGACGTTCTCCAACGTCTGACGTAGCGAAAACTCGCCGAGACAAAGCACCATTCTGCCGACCTCGTATTTCGAGTAGTCCAATACGTCGTTCACCATTTCCAGAAGCGATTCCGCGGAGCACTTGACCAGCTCCAGATATTCGCGCGTATCAGACCGGATTTCGGTCTGGAGCGCCAGACCAGTCATCCCCAGGATGCCGTTTAAGGGAGTACGGATCTCGTGGCTCATATTGGCCAGGAATTCGTTCTTAGCGGAGCTCAGCATCTGAGCCCGCTCGACCATTCGTTTTCTGTCCGTGACGTCATGGCAGACAGCCAGCATTTGAGCGGACTGGCCAGGGATCCGCACCAGGGTCAAAGAGATTTCGAACGTGCCGGAACGGCCGTCGGCGAACTGAAACTCCCGCTCAAGGCAAGACTCCGTGCCGTCGCCCGAAAAATTTCCGGCGTACCAGCGGCGCACTACCGGCTGGTGCTCGGGAAGAAAGAAAGCGGCGATGTCATGGCCGATGAGCGTGGACGCGGGAGCGCCCACCATTCGGCTGAAAGCATGGTTCACTCTCAGAATGATTCCGTGTTCATCCCCCAGGCACATGGGCTCACGGGACGCTTCCCACGTGGAACGGAACTGGATTTCCGATCTGAGCAAGTCCTGCTGGGCACGATGCCGCTCGGTGATATCGATTCCGGTGGAGATGACATTGCGGATGTTGCCGTCGTCTGAAATCAGCACGGTGTTCGAGAAGGAGATGCGTCGGAGGTAGCCGGATTTGGTGATCCATTCGTTCTCGAAGAAGTTGGGCGCCCGCGTCGATAGCAGAGTTCGAAAGCGTACCTGGCTGGCGGCGCGCTGTTCCGGAGCTACGAACACCTCCCAAAGGACCTTTCCCTTTAGTTCACCGCTCGAATATCCGGTGACCAGTTCCGCAGCGCGGTTACAATCGACGATGCGCGCTTCCGTGTCGAATACAACCACCAAGGCGCCCGAAGCCTGCATGACCGCGGAAATGAAATCGCGCTCGCGGGTGAGTTCGGCCTGGATGCGTCCTTCAGCGTTGACGTCGTGGACGTATCCGAGCAGCACCTTGCCGTAGGGCGTGCCGTCGAGGCATTCTTTGGTCACGACGTAGTTCACCTCGCGGCCTTCTATATGGACGGTTCGTTCGGACACTACTCTCTGGCCGCCAAACACGCGCTGGTCCTCGCTATCCAACTGTTCGGCTTCGGCGGGCGCAACCAGGTCGCGATTGCGCTTGCCGAGGAAATGCTCTTTGGGTAAGCCGGCTTGATTGGATAGGGTGCTATTTATAAACAGATAGCGGCCGCTTTCCGCTTTGAGGAACGCCGGCACTGGGAGCGCTTCGAGAGCGGCCTCCATGGCTTGGTAGCTGGACGCGGGTTCGGATTCCACCGTATACAAATCACCCATAGCGGGCGCTCCACGCCCTATGTCCTCCATCGGCAGTATCCGTTGGGATTATTATGAGGATTCCATGCCACATCCAACAGTCGAGCATCAAAGCTTTACGGCAAGCCTGGAATGCCGTTATGTACTTCACATTCCATCCGGGC
>JBEKJJ010000311.1:0-9103 GCA_050011295.1 Bryobacteraceae bacterium | reverse complement strand
GCTACGCCAGCTGGGCGCGCCGCTCTCCACTGCGCGACATGTCTACGTACTCGGGGCTGGGGAAGGCTACTTCACCACGCTCGGCATTCCCATCCTGCGTGGCCGCGATTTTGAGATCCAGGATCGCGATCGCAAGCCGGCTCCCGTCATCGTCAACCAGACGCTGGCGCGTGAATTCTTCGATGGCTCTGACCCAATCGGCAAAGTTTTACTAGCTGGCCTCGAAAACGAAGAGCATTTGGAGATCGTCGGTGTAGCAGCAGATTCGAAAATGCGCACTCTCGGCGAAGACACCATGCCCGCGTTTTTCAGGCCCGATTTTAACGCGCAGCTACTCGTTCGAGTGGCCGGCAATTCGGCGCAATGGATTGAAGCGTTGAGGAGCGCACTCCGCCAAGTGGATCCCACTGCCGCTCTGCAGATTCGGCCGATGCAGGATGCAGCTTCCGGAGCCATGTTCCCGCTGCGTATTGCATCCGGATTCGTGGGCTCGATGAGCAGTCTCGCGCTGATATTGGCGCTGGTAGGTCTGTACGCTTCCGTCTCCGACTCCGTCAGCCGGCGAACCCGCGAAATGGGGATTCGGTCTGCGCTGGGCGCCTCACAGCCGCGAATTGTATGGGTTGCCATAAAGGACGGTCTCGCGCTTCTTGGCGCCGCAATCGCACCGTTAACCGATTTACTTCCCAACGGCGTGAATCCTTGGGATTCCACTCTGTTTTCCGCGATTGCGTTTCTCCTGATTTCAACCGGCGCCGCAGCGGCCTGGATTCCCGCACGGCGTGCCGCTCAGATGGATCCCACCGCTGCACTAAGGCAGGAGTAGCAGGTCCAGTACTCTCGCGGCATTTTTCTTTTTACAAAGGTTTCACATTTTCCTCACCCGATTCGAGCGTCCATGGTGCGAGGATGCATGAGAAAGGAAAGTCAATGAAACTTGGAATCACCACCATTACGCTCTCCACGCTCCTGTTATTCCATGCCAACGCCGACGACAAGCACGGCCAAAGCGGTTCCATCCTCGGACAGTTGCCAACCAGCTCCGAGAGAATAGTGCCCACCGTTCCACCTAACGGTGACCAGAATCCATATGGTGTTGCATTCGTACCCGATTTTTTCGCGCCAGGCGGTCCGCTCGAGCCAGGCGACATCCTGGTCTCGAATTTCAACGGCATCGCAAACTTTCAAGGCACCGGTTCCACCATCGTCCGGATATCGAAAACCGGTCAATTGTCCGTTTTCTTCCAGGGCAATCCCGGACTTGGATTAACCACTGCTTTGGGTGTCTTGAGCCGCGGATTTGTGCTGGTCGGCAACTTGCCTACCATCAACAGCGGAACCACCATTGAACCGACCTCGCTGCTCGTGATAAACAAAAACGGGAAGCTGGTCACCACTCTCTCCGATCCAGCGCTGCTCGCCGGACCTTGGGATCTCACGCTGGTTGACGAAGGCCTCTTCGCCCAAATATTTATCTCGAACGTTTTGAGCGGAACGGTGACGCGGCTGGATGTAACCATGGATTTCGATGGCGACACCTTCACCGTAAACAGAAAAACCCAAATCGCATCGGGCTATCTGCACCGCACCGATCCTGCTGCTCTAGTGGTCGGTCCAACCGGCCTCGCCTTCGATCTCTTCCACAACGTCCTCTATGTTGCCTCCACCGGCGACAACGCGATTTTCGCCATCCCGAACCCTCTTTTCACGAACAAGGACAATGGAACCGGGAAGCTGATTTATCAAGACAGCACGCATCTGCACGGACCTCTGGGATTGGCCCTGGCGCCGAATGGCGATTTGATTACGGCTAACGGAGACGCCGTGAATCCTGGTCCAAACGGCACCCAGAACATGTTGGTGGAATTCACACCCACCGGCCAGTTCGTTTCCCAGTTCCAAGTGGATCCCGGCGCACCTGGCGGCGCCTTTGGCCTCGCGATTTCATTGGGCCTCAACGGCATCCGCTTCGCCGCCGTGGATGACGACGCAAACACGTTGGAGATCTTCCAACTCCCGATAATCTTTTGACTCGTGGGGCAAGTCTCCGACGGTCTCCGACTTGCCCACTTTCTACTGCTTCAATTCCGGCAACCCCGCTGCATCCTGCTTCAGCGATTTCCATCGCTCCATCAACGTAGCCAACTCTTTCCGCCGGTCTTCAGCGGCAGCCACAACCTGCGGCGTCGGTGACACGTCCGCGCCCTGAATTATGCGCAGCAGTCCAGAAAGCGCACCCTGAACACTTGCCAAGGTGTCCGGCCCACCTGCCGGAGCAAAACGTCCACCGCCACCGCGCCCACCACCACCCGCGATCGCCACCACCTTTTTGTCGAACGCGTCCAACGCATCTGCCGCCGCACCCTGCCCAGCGCGCTCGCGCGTCTGGGCGATTTGCTTACGCAGCGAGCCAGCCTCCTCCACAGATTTCGCAGCCACCAGAATATCGTCGTAGAGCTGCTTCGATACCTTGAACTGTTCCACGAGATCCGCTACCGGCGTCCGGACGCGCGGATCCATCTTCACTTCCAGCTTCTGCGCGTAACTTTTCCCGTTCACCGTGAGCCTTACAGTGTAAGTGCCCGGCATCACCCAGGGCGCCTCATTCGACGCCGGCGTATCGTGATAAACAGCCTGCATCCCATAATTGGGCCGTCCTTCACGCACCGGCGTAAAACGCATGTCCCACAGGAAGCGATGCATGCCCGGAGCACTCGATAGCGGATGCGCCGACCGCACCCAATATGCCGGAATTGCAAGCGTGTTGAGATCCACCGTCTCTACGGGATCGTCGCTCGAATAACGGCGCACCAATTTACCAGCGCTGTCCAAAACTTCGAGCGTCACCGTTCCCGATGCCGACGGCCCCAGCGCATAATCAAGGACCGCACCATCCGGAGGATTCTGCCCGGCCGGTTCGTCGGGCGGCAAGGGAGTATCCGTGTTCATGTCCCACCGCACTCGAATCGCAATCTCGGGCTTGAACAAAAACGCCTCGGCATCGGCCACCGCAGGCGTGAGCTGTCGCAGCGGTGTGACGTTATCCAGTATCCAGAAACCGCGGCTGTGCGTCGCGACAACTAAATCGTCATCCTTGATAATCAGATCACGGATGGAAGTTGCGGGCATGTTCAATCGCAGCGATTGCCAGTGATCCCCATCATCGAACGAAACATACACTTGCCGCTCGGTGCCCGCGTACAACAGCCCTTTGCGCTTGGGATCTTCGCGCACCACATCCACGGGTGCGCCGTCGGGAATCCCATTGACGATCTCGATCCAAGTCTTGCCTCCATCATGCGTCCGCAAGATGTGCGGGCGCATTTCATCCAGGCGCAAGGTGTTAATCGCCGCGTAAGCGGTCTGCGCATCGAAGTGGCCGGCGTCGAGAATAGAAACTTTCGCGAACGGGACCAATTGCGGCGGCGTAACATCCTGCCAGTGGACTCCTCCGTCCACCGTCGCGTGAATTAGCCCGTCATCCGTGCCCGCCCAAATGCGGTTGATGTCCAGCGGCGAGGGCGCCAGCGCATAAATCACGCCACGCTGAGTCGGCTTAGCCGTAGGCGTGTCGCGATACTTCCCGATATTCGCCGGCGCGTCCCATGTCTTGCGCGTAAGGTCGGGACTGATCTCCTGCCAATTGCGTCCACCGTCGCGCGTCTTCCACACAGTATTCGCCGCGAAATAAAGCACGTGCGGATCGATGGGCGAAAACATCACCGGCGCCGTGCGCAGCGCGCGAAAATCCCCGGGTCGGATCGGCTTGGGCGCGATATTTTCCACTTGTCCCGTGCGCCGGTCGAAACGCGTCAGCTTGCCGCCATACACCAGGTCGGGATCCAGCGGATCGGGCGCCGCGTAGCCGTACTCTTCCACGCCCACCGGATGCCACTCGCGAAAAGTGATCTCGCCATCGTTGCCGCGGCTGGCCACGCACGCCGATCCACTCTCCTGCTGTCCGCCGCAAACGCGATACGGAAACGCGTTGTCCGCAGCCGCGTGATACATTTGCGCGGTCGATTGGTTATACCAGGAGCTCCACGTGTCACCGCCGTTCACCGTGATGATCGCACCCTGATCGCCCGTTATCAGAAAAATGCTCGGATGCTCCGGATTGATCCAGATCTTTTGATAATCGTCGCCGCCAGGCGCGCCGCGAATTCCGGTCCAGGTCTTGCCTGCGTCAGTAGATTTCCACGTGACTATGCTCGCGCTATAAACAATGTCCGGATTCTTGGGATCCACAGCCAGCATCGGACAATCGCCGCCGCCAATACGCGCCGCCGGCCGCGCATCCGTAGTCGCTTGCAACCAGTTCTCCCCAGCGTCATCCGATCGATAAATTCCCGTGCCACGCGCAGTCGCAACGGCAGAATAAATACGCTTTGAATCGATGAGCGCAATCGCAAGATTCGCCTGCACCACGCCTTCCTCGGGCAGCCCCTTGCTTAATTGCCGCCACGTCTTCCCGCCGTCCGCGGATTTGAAAATGCCGCCGCCGGTCCCGCTCCACGCCCCGTTCTCCCACGGACCCTGCCGTGCTTCCCACATCGCCGCGTAGACAATATCGGGATTCGCGGGATCCAGTTCCACATCGTTCGCGCCCGTGTTCTCATCCTTATATAGAACCTTCTCGAATGTCTGCCCGCCATCGGTCGACCGAAAAATCCCGCGCTCCTCGTTCGGGCCATAGGGATGGCCGAGCACGGCGACGAACAACCGGTTCGGATCGCGCGGATCGATCACAATCTGCGGAATCTGCTGCCCGTTGCGAAGCCCCAGATGAGTCCACGTTTTCCCCGCATCAGTGGATTTATAAATCCCATCGCCTACCGACAAATCGGGACGCTGCAATCCTTCGCCGCTTCCCACATAAATAATGTTCGGGTCCGACGGCGCTATAGCGATGGCGCCGATCGATCCAGTCGGCTGATCGTCGAAGATCGGCGTCCAGGTGCGCCCGTAGTCGTTGGTTTTCCACACGCCGCCGTTCACTGCGCCAATGTAGAAAACGTTCGGTTGACCTGGCACTCCAGCCGAAGCTCGCGTTCGCCCCCCACGAAGCGGCCCGATAGAGCGCCAGCGCATCTCACCGAACATCTTCGCGTCGTAGGATTCCGCACACACTACTGACGCAGCAGCCACCAGAACCAAGCCCAACCGTTTCACGTTGTTATTCCCCTCGCAGAAGTATACCGAATGCCTCGGTCGTCGTTTCGCTTCCTTCCGGTCGCGGCTCAGCCACGCAATCCGAAATCCCATGCGCTTTGTTTCCAGGCCGCGCGCGGAAGCAAGCGTAACGATCGCACGCTTTTGACGAATGGCTCAATCCAAATGCGCCGCCAGCACCCGCGCTTCGACATCCGCATCCTTCTCCGCCAACCCCACAATCCCCGCGATCCACGCGCTCTTCGCAAACACAAACACCGGCCGGCCCGCGTCCTGACCAAAGTATCCACCAAACGACGGCACAAGTTTGGAATCCGTTAACGCCTTACGCCAGTCCGGCAACAGAATGGCCGCGTCCGTAGCGGTTGGTAACTTCGCCACAAACATTTCGTACTCTCTCTTACCTTTCTTGTAGTGCGCTACCGTTCCTCCGGGCATGAACGGCTTACCCATCAGTTCCTTGTCAACCACTTCTGTCTTCACTAGATTCGCGGAGGCGAATCGCTGCGATTCGTCAGAGGGTTTTGGCGCCTCCGCTTTCTTTGCAGGCTCCGAAACCGCAGGCTTTGGCTCGGGTCCGCACGAACTCAACCACACCATCGCGATAGCAGAAGCAATAACGGTACGCATGGTTTGAAGTATACGAAACCGCTATCATGACAGGACAGGAGAACCGGATGCTACCCATCGCAACCCGCGCCCGATCGTCGAAACTCGCCGCTTGCGCCTTCACCCTCACGCTCGCCCTTGCACTGCCTGCGCAGACCACGCGCCACATCACCACGCCGCAGGAAGCGCTCGGATTCGATATCGGCGACGATTACCATCTGGCCAATTACGCGCAATTGACTGCCTGGTGGCAGAAGCTCGCCACCGAGTCCGACCGCATGAAGCTGGTCGAAATCGGCAGGAGCGAAGAAGGTCGTCCCCAATGGATGGCCATCCTGACTTCGCCCGAGAATCAAAAGCATCTGGCACGCTACAAAGAAATCGCCCGCAAGCTCGCTCTCGCTGAAGGACTCACCGACGATCAGGCGCGCGTTCTGGCGCATGAGGGCAAGGCCGTGGTGTGGATCGATGGCGGATTGCATGCCAGCGAAGTGCTGGGCGCGCACCAGTTGATGCAGCTCGTCTACGAAATGGTGTCGCGCAACGATCCGGAAACAGTGCGCATTCTGAACGATGTCATCATTCTCGCCACCCATGCCAACCCCGACGGCATGGAGCTGGTTTCCAACTGGTATATGCGCCAGTCCGACCCGGCCAAGCGCTCTCTCCAGTACATCCCGCGGCTTTGGCAAAAATACATCGGCCACGATAATAACCGCGATTTCTACATGTCCAACATGCAGGAATCCACCAATATCAATCGCCAGCTTTTCATCGAATGGTTCCCACAGATCATGTACAACCACCATCAAACTGGACCGGCTGGAGCCGTAATGTTCGCGCCGCCTTTCCGCGATCCATTCAACTACAATTTCGATCCGCTGATTCCGCCGCTCATCGAATTGGTAGGCTCCGCCATGCACAGCCGCTTCGTCGCCGAAGGCAAACCCGGAACAGTGATGCGCAGCGGCGCGCCCTATTCCACCTGGTACAACGGCGGCTTGCGAACCACAACTTATTTCCACAACATGGTGGGATTGCTCACCGAGACCATCGGGAGTCCCACGCCCTTCGAGCTTCCGCTGGTGCCTCAGCGGCAGCTTCCAACTGGCGACGAACCTTTTCCCGTCCCGCCCCAAACCTGGCATTTCCGCCAATCCATCGAATATTCCATGACCGCGAATCGCGCCGTTCTGGATCTGGCATCCAAATATCGTGAAGATTTTCTCTTCAACATTTATCAGATGGGCCGCAACTCCATCCAGCGCGGCAGCCGGGATTCTTGGACCGTAACGCCCAAACGCATCGAAGCCCTCAAGGAAGCTGCTGCGAAGCAAGCAGACACGGCTCCCAAGGAGGGCCAGCAGCGTGCCGCAACCGCAGCGGGCGGCGAAAATACCGCACCGGCGACAGAAACTCCCACCGCCGCCATGGAACGCGCGGCGGGCGCAGTTCCCGCCAAATTCTACGGCTCCGAACTACACAACCCCCCACTGCGCGATCCGCGCGGCTACATCCTGCCCTCTGATCAACCCGATTTTCCCACGGCAACTAAATTCATCAACACACTGATCAAGACCGGCATCACCGTCCATCGCGCTACGGCAAGCTTCGACGTCGCGGGCAAACATTATCCCGCCGGATCCTGGGTGGTCAAAACCGCGCAAGCTTTCCGCCCGCACGTCCTCGATATGTTCGAGCCGCAGGATCATCCCAACGATTTCCGCTATCCCGGCGGCCCTCCCATCCCGCCTTATGATGTCACCGGATACACTCTGGCCTTCCAGATGGGCGTGAAGTTCGACCGCATCTTGGATCCCTTCGATGGCCCCTTCGAGAAGGTAAACGGTTTGCAGCGCCCGCCTGCGGCCGCGATTCTCGGCTCAGGCAGCGCTGGCTATCTCATCGATCACCAGCAGAATGACGCGTTCATTCTGGTGAACCGGCTGCTCAAGAACGGCGACGAAGTGTATTGGCTCAAGCAACCGGTCACGATGGCCGGTCGCGATCTGGGCGCTGGAACAATGTTCGTGCCGGCGCGCCCGGAAACCAGCACCGTCATCCAGAAAGCCGCAAACGAACTCGGTGTTACGGTCCAAGCCGTCGATCACCGGCCCACGGGCGCAGCATTCAAACTCAAGCCCGTGCGGATTGGTTTATGGGATCAATACGGCGGTTCGATGACCTCAGGCTGGCTGCGTTGGATTTTCGAGCAATTCGAATTTCCGTTCGAAGTGGTGTACCCAGCCACGCTTGATCAAGGTGATCTCGCCAGCCGCTTCGATGTCCTGGTCTTCCCCAGCGGCGCGGCGCCGCGCGCCGTGACTCCCTTCAGTCGTCAACCAAGCCCCGAGGAAACTCCCGAAGAGTACCGCAAAATGCTCGGCCGCGTCACCGCCGAGAAAACCATACCTCAACTCCGCAAATTCGTGGAAGCCGGCGGCACCATCGTCACCATCGGCGATTCAACGTCGTTGGCGCAATTCCTAGGGCTCCCGCTCTCCGACGGCCTGGTGGAAAGAACTGCCGACGGCAAAGAGCATCCGCTTCCGCATGAAAAATTCTACGTGCCCGGCTCCGTCCTTCAAGTGAGCGTGGACAGTACCAATCCCATCGCCTACGGAATGCCCTCGGTGGCGGATGTATTCTTCGAGAACAGCCCGGTCTTCCGCATGGCTCCTGATGCCGAGTTGAAAGGCGTCAAGCCAGTGGCCTGGTTCCCGAACGCTACTCCATTACGAAGCGGCTGGGCGTGGGGACAAGGTTATCTTGAAGGGACTGTGGCCGCGGCCGAAGCCCCGCTAGGCGAAGGAAAAGTGCTGCTACTTTGCGTAGAAGCCGCTTTCCGCGGCCAGCCCCACGGCACTTACAAGCTATTGTTCAACTCAATTTATTTCGGTCCCTCGAAGCCAGCCACGTTGCCGCAGGAGTAAGCCAAATCACCTTCGAACAAGTCCGCAAAATCGCGCTAGCACTCCCGAACGTTGAGGAGAGCACTTCCTACGGAACGGCAGCATTCAAGACCAACGGCAAACTGCTAGCGCGTTTGAAGGAAGACGGAGACTCACTCGTTGTTGGCACCACGTTTGAAGAACGCGAAGAAATGCTCTCCGCCGATCCTGACACCTACTACATCACCGATCATTATTTGAAATACCCGTGGATCCTAGTCCGCCTGTCGCGAGCGTCCCCGGACGCATTGCGTGATCTCCTGAGCAGGGCTTTGCGCTTGACGCAATTGACCAACCGCCGCGCCCCCAAGCGTCGGCCCTCTCGTTGACCAGTGACCAGCAACCAGCCACCAGCTACCCCCGAGAACGCA
>JBEKJJ010000310.1:0-8881 GCA_050011295.1 Bryobacteraceae bacterium | reverse complement strand
CGCGCTCAAGGATGCGGGCAGGGAACCTGCTTCGAGCGCTGCGGCGATCGATGGCGGAAGGTAAATCTCGCCGGCATGCACCGCGTGGATGGCTCGTATCAAATCGTCATGCAGCACGTCTTTGGTCAGGTAGGCGCGCACGCCGGAATTGAGCGCCCGCCGGATATCTTCATCGCCGCCGTAAGTGCTCAATGCAATAATGCGAGCCTGTGGAAGCTCTGCCCGGATAGCGACGATGGCTTCCTGGCCGCTGGTTCCGGGCATGCGCATGTCCATCAGCGTGATGTCAGGGAGATATTGGCGATGCAGTTCCACCGCCTGCGCGCCGTTCGCTGCTTCCGCCACTACGTTCATATCGGGTTGAGTGTTCAGAATGGTCTTGACGCCCACCCGCGCGATCAAATGGTCTTCCGCGATCAGAATACGAATCACCGCAGCGGTACCTTCACTTCAACTTCAGTGCCGTGCCCTGGCGCGCTGTGAAGTTGCAATTCGCCTCCCAAACGCTCGGCCCGCTCGCGCATCCCGAGGAGGCCGAAGTGGCCGCCCACCTCGGAGAACGCCTCGGTTTGCTCGAAGCCCTGGCCGTCGTCGGCCACCGACAAACGGAGCCGGCCATTTTTCATCTCCAGCCGAATACGCACCTCGCTAGCCCTTGCATGCTTAACCGTATTAGCGACAGCTTCCTGCGCGATCCGCAACAATTGCTGCTCCATTTCTTCGGACAGCGGCCGGGTTCCTTCAGCGACGTCGACATGCACTTGAACCGGCGATCCGGCCGTCCACTGGCGAGCCGCTTGGGAAAGCGCGGCCGGAAGATCGTGGCCTTCGAGAGCCGAAGCACGCAGATCCATCACAGAGCGCCGCGCTTCGGTGAGGCTATGCCGCGCCATTTTACGCGCCAAGTCCAGATGCTGACGGGCGACATCCAAGCGGCCATTCAGCGTCAGTGCCACAGCGTCCAGCTGCGACGAGATGCCGACGAACCCTTGAGCCAATGTATCGTGGATCTCTCGCGCCAGACGCACGCGTTCTTCCAATACGAATGCGAAGCGCTGCCGAATCTGCCGCACCCGCAGCCGGAACATACCCCAAATTCCGGCCGCCGCAAGCAGGATGCACAGATAGCGAAACCAGGCTGTCTCATAGAAATGAGGTAATAACTGGAACGCGAAGGATGTTTCGCTCCAAGGGCCGCCGGGGATGCCGGCGCGAACCACGAATCGATAGTGGCCATGGCGCAGGCTGTTGTAGTTGGTGACACGGCGCGAGACGGCGCTCACCCACTCCCAATCAAGACCCTCCAGCCGGTAAGAATATCGCACGCGCTCCGGCGCGCTCAGATTGACGCCGGTGTAGCGGAACTGAACGCGCCCATTGCCAGGTGCCAGATCAGCCGGTCCTGTTAATGGCACGGAACGATCATCCACCATGACGTCCAGTAAGTGGACCACCGGCGCAGCCAGGTTGGGCGGCTTCTCGTTGGGATCCAGCACGGCTAATCCCCGGCTGGTAGGAAACCACAAGCGCCCGTCCGCGGTCCGCGTGCCGCCGCGGCTGGTGGGATAGCCGGGCGCACACTGGGCGCTGCGCAATCCGTCGGCAACGCCGTAGTTCACCGCGTGGATGGAATGAATTTTGCCCGCTGTGAAGTCGTTCAGCTCCTGCTTCCGCACGCGGCAAATTCCACGCGTAGTGCTGAGCCACAACCAGCCGCGCTCATCATCCTCGACGTGCCAAATATTGTCGCTCAACAGCCCATCTTTCGTTGTGAAATGGAAGAATCTTCCATCCCGCAAGCCGTTCAGCCCGCCTCCAAAAGTACCGATCCAAAGGGTTCCGTCCGCGTCTTCCTGAAGCGCCCGGATTTGATCGTTCGAAAGACCGTCGGCTACCGTAAACCGCACGGATTTTCCTTCCTTCCAGCGCCACAATCCCTGCCCGTACGAACCGGCCCACAAGCTTCCGTCACGCGTCTGGCAAAGCGTGACAAGGGAGTCATTCAACAGCGGTCCTCCCGGAATCACGTTGCGTGCGTCACCACCGGACAACTCACCGAGGCCGCCCGGCATAGCGACCCAAAGTTTTCCTGCGCGGTCTTCCAGGAAATCGAACGACAGCCGGCGATGCATGGGATCTTCCAGCGCCTGGTTCGAGAAGTGGCCATCGTGCATCCGGCTGGGACCTTCGCGCGTGGCGATCAAAAGATCGCCGCGATGATCTTCGCGAATCGAAAAGATCTCATTGCTGGGCAAGCCGTCGCGGGTGGTGTATACCCGCGATTTTTCTCCGCCGAGCTGGACTACGCCGCGGTCATGAAAACCAATCCAGATCCGGCCGCGATGATCCTGATATACCGTGGTCGGTTCATCGCTCGGCAGGCCTTCCGATTCGCCATAGATGGCGAACATGTCGTCGCGCAGGCGATTCAGCCCGCTATTCATTCCCAACCACAGATTTCCCTGGGCGTCCTCATAGATGCAGCGCACCCAATCGCGCTCTGCGGAATTAGCTAGCGGATTGCTCACGAACCGCCCGTTTTCCAGGCGCGCCAATCCGCCATTCGTTCCGGCCCACAGATTGCCGTCGCGATCCTCCCACACAGAGCGAACGAAATTGTCGGGCAGGCCGTCTTTGGTTTGATACAGGCGCAGTTTTCCCTCGCGGCTGCGCATCCAGAGGCCGAAATTTCCCGCCACCCACAGATTTCCGTGCCGGTCCTCCGTGAGAGTACTGACTATGTCGCGGCCCATGTCGCCGGGGCCGATCACAGAAACAAATTTGTTGCCGTCCCGCCGCGCAACTCCGGCGTAGCCTGCTACGTAGAGCGTCCCGCCGCGCCCAAGATAGACCGCGCGCATGGATTCAATCGGCAGCCCCTCCCGCGTGCTGAAATTGGTGAACTTTCCATTCTGGAAGCGGCTCAGATATATTCCGGCCGCAATCCACAGCGCCCCCGAACGGTCCTGGGTGACGGAGTTGACGAAGGTATCCGCAAGCCCGTCTTTCTTGGTGTAAGTGGTGAACTTGCGATCGCGGCTGAGTGTCAATCCGCCGGGCGTTCCAATCCAGAGACTCCCGTCCTCGGCCGCCCAAAGCGTGGTAACGGTGTTGCTGGGTAGCGCACCGCTTTCCTTATTGAAGACGACGAAATCGTAACCATCGAAGCGGGCAAGTCCTTCATCCGTCCCGAGCCACAGATAGCCGTCCTTCGTTTGCGCGATTGCCCGGATTGTATCTTGCGGCAACCCATGCTCCTGGGTCCAAACGGTGCGAGTATATTGCGTAAGCGCCCGCCGAGGATTGAGTGCGAACCCCGGCGCGACAGAGAATAGGAGCAGCGTAGCGCACGCACTCATGCGTGCCGCGTTCACACTCATGTGAACGCGTTTTCGGCCGCGGAACGGGCGAATAGCATTCTCCTTTCTTTCAGGGTAGCAGTGACGCCTCCAGATGAGACAATGGTGAATAGGTGCTCCCCCAACCACAACTCGAAGATAGCCCTCTTTCCGCCTTCGACCCGCTAGTCGCCGAGTGGTTCATCACCCGCTTTTCCTGCGCGACGGAGCCTCAAATCCAAGGCTGGCCCGAAATCCGCGCCGGCCGCGACGTGCTCATCTCGGCGCCAACTGGCTCCGGCAAAACACTGGCCGCATTTCTGCTCTGCCTGGACCGGCTGGTCCGCCAAGCCCGCACCGGCGAACTGCCGAACGAAACGGAAGTGGTCTACGTCTCGCCTCTCAAGGCCCTCAGCAACGACATTCGCAAGAACCTCGAGATCCCTCTCACCGAAATCTCGGAGCTGGCCGCGCGCCATGGTATCCCACTCGCACCTATCCGCACGGCCGTCCGGACCGGAGACACTCCCGCCTGGGAGCGGCAGCAGATGGGCAAGCAGCGGCCGCATATTCTGGTCACCACGCCCGAATCGCTATACATCCTGCTAACGGCTGAAAAATCGCGCGAGATGTTGCGCACCACGCGCACCATGATCGTCGATGAAATTCACGCTGTCGCGGACGACAAGCGCGGCTCGCATCTCGCATTATCGCTAGCACGTTTGGACGCTCTCACCGCGGAAGCTGGCCGTCGTCCCCAGCGCATCGGACTCTCGGCAACTGTGAAGCCGATCGAAGAAGTCGCGCAATTCCTGAGCCCCGACGCGCGCATCGTCGATATCGGTCATCGGCGTGAAATGGAAACGGCAGTCGAGGTTCCGCGCGATGAACTTGGGCCGGTGGCCTCGAACGAGATGTGGGCGGAAATCTACGACCGCGTGGCGCAGTTGATCCTTACGAATCGCACCACACTCGTTTTTGTCAACACGCGCCGTCTCTCCGAGCGCGTCGCGCATGCGCTGGCCGAACGGTTGGGCGAGAACATGGTGCTTCCCCATCACGGCAGCCTCTCTCGCGCACTGCGTCTCGACGCAGAAGCTCGTTTGAAAAGTGGAGAGCTGCGCGCCGTGGTGGCTACTGCTTCGCTCGAACTGGGCATTGACATCGGCACAGTAGACCTGGTTTGCCAAATCGGGTCGCCGCGGTCCATCGCTGTCGCGCTTCAGCGCGTGGGACGATCCGGACATTGGGTGGGAGCCAAGCCCAAAGGCCGCTTCTTTGTAACCACACGCGACGAATTAATAGAATGTGCGGCGCTGGTGCGCGCCATCAGATCAGGCTCGCTCGACAAGCTTGAGATTCCAACTGCGCCACTCGACATTCTCGCGCAACAGATAGTGGCGGAAACAGCCGCGCGGGATTGGCAAGAAGACGACCTTTATAAGTTGGTCTGCAGCACCTATCCTTATCGCAATCTGAAGCGCAGCGAATTCGACGCCATCGTGACCATGCTGTCCGATGGGATCGCTACGCAGCGTGGCCGCAACGGAGCTTATCTGCATCGCGATCAGGTGAATGGCCGCGTGCGGGGCCGGCGTGGAGCGCGTCTGGTGGCCATTACTTCCGGCGGCGCGATCCCGGAAACCGCGGCCTACGCCGTGGTGGCGGAGCCCGAGGGCAAAGTAGTCGGCACGCTGGATGAAGATTTCGCGGTCGAGAGTCTGGCGGGTGACGTCTTCCTGCTCGGCACCACTTCCTGGCGCATCAAGCGTGTGGAACCCGGGCGCGTCCGCGTGGAGGACGCTCATGGCGCGCCTCCATCGGTTCCGTTCTGGAATGGCGAAGCGCCTGGCCGTACCTTCGAGTTGTCGGATGCGGTGGGCGAGGTTCGCGAGGAGATCGCTCGCGATCCCGAATGTGCGTTTTCTTTTCTCACGGAAGAGTGCGGCCTGGATGCCGGCGGAGCCAAGCAGGCCATCGCGTATATCCAAGCCGGCGTCGCGTCTTTGAATGCCTTGCCAACCCAGCACACGGTTGTGGCCGAGCGTTTCTTCGACGAGGCTGGCGGAATGCAGCTTGTGATTCATGCTCCGTTCGGCTCGCGCATCAACCGGGCATGGGGGTTAGCGCTTCGAAAGCGATTCTGCAGATCGTTTAACTTCGAGTTACAGGCCGCCGCTACCGATAACGGCATCAATATCTCACTCACCGAACAACACGCCTTCCCACTGGAATTAGTCTTCGAATTTCTGAAGCCGCAAACGGTGGAGCATGTTTTGACCACAGCTCTGCTGGACGCTCCGATGTTCGCCGCGCGATGGCGCTGGAACGCGTCGCGAGCTCTTGCCATCCCACGCTTCCGGGGCGGCCGCAAAGTTCCCCCGCCCATCCAGCGCATGCGTTCCGACGATCTTCTGGCGTCAGTTTTTCCCGATCAAGTGGCTTGCGCCGAGAATCTGACCGGCGAAATCCGAATCCCGGATCATCCGCTGGTGAACGAAACCATCGACAACTGCCTGCACGAGGCTATGGACGTGGAAGGGCTGAAGCGTATTCTGGAGGGCTTCGAATCCGGCCGCATCCGCAAGGTAGCCATCGACACGGCGGAGCCTTCGCTTTTCTCGCACGAAATCCTGAATGCGAATCCGTATGCTTATCTGGATGATGCTCCACTAGAAGAACGGCGCGCCCGCGCGGTCCAATTGCGGCGTACGTTGCGGACCGATTTTGCAGGCGGCGCGGGCATTCTCGATCCCACAGCAATCCATACGGTAGCCCAGGAATCCTGGCCGGATGTTTGCGACGCCGATGAACTGCACGACGCTCTTCTCTCTTTGATCGTCCTGGCTCCCCACGAGGAGTGGCAGACGTATTTCGAAGAGCTGGCTGCAACCGGGCGCGCCCATATTTTGGAGCGGGGCGGCAAGCTTTTCTGGATCGCCACCGAGCGGCGCCATTTAACAGGAGAACCGCTGGGTGCCGTGCGCGGCTGGATGGATTCAATCGGCCCCGTCACAGCAGCATCGCTCGCCGATACTTTAGCGTTTCCACTTGACGAAATCGAATCTGCTCTGTTGCAGCTCGAGGCGGAGGGGCAGGTAATGCGCGGCCGCTATTCTTCTCCCCTCGCTGCGGACGCAGTGGAATGGTGCAATCGCCGCATTCTGGCGCGCATCCATCGGCTCACACTCGGCCAGCTTCGCCGCGAGATTGAACCTGTCACCGCAGCGCAGTTCCAGCGCTTTCTGCATCGTTGGCAGCACCTGGTACCAGGCAGCCGTCTGCATGGCGTAGATGGAACACTGCAGATCATCAAGCAATTGCAGGGTTACGAAATCTCCGCCGCAGCGTGGGAGCCGGAGATTCTGGCGCGCCGCATTGCACGGTACGAGCCCGATTTCCTGGATCAACTCTGCCTAGCCGGCGAAGTAATGTGGGCGCGATTATCGCCACACCCTGCGTTCGAAGATCCCGAGCCGCGACGCGTGCGTCCCACTCGCACTGCTCCCATTGCCATCTTCCTGCGCGAGAGCGCGGATTGGCTAGGAGGCGCCCCGCACAGTCCGACATTGTCCCACGCGGCAGGCGAAGTGCTCACCCAACTGGAGAGCCGCGGCGCCTGTTTCTTCAACGATCTTGTCCGCGCTACTCGTCGTCTCGCGAGCGAAGTGGAGGATGGTCTTTGGGAACTGGTTGCTGCAGGCTTGGTGACGGCGGATGGTTTCGAGAATCTGCGTTCGCTGGTGGATCCCAAGCGCCGCCGCGGGGAAGGGCGGGGCAGACACGAGCGGCCGAGACACGCCGCCGGCCGTTGGGCGTTGGTGCGCCATGCACCGGTCGCATTAGCCAACGACGCACGCGCAGCCGCTTTCGCCGATCAACTTCTGGAACGCTGGGGTGTGATCTTCCGCGATTTGCTGGCCCGCGAAACGTTAGCGCCGCCCTGGCGCGATCTGCTGCTGGTATTGCGCAAGAAAGAAGCGCAAGGCGAAATCCGAGGTGGCCGCTTCGTTTCCGGATTCGCTGGTGAACAATTCGCGCGCCCCGAGGCACTGGACTTGCTGCGGGCCGTCCGCCGCTCTGATCCAAGTGCTGAGGATAATCTCGACATCTCCAATGCTGATCCACTGAACCTGGCCGGAATCATCTTGCCCGGTCCCCGCGTAAGCACGCTCATAAGAGGCACCCAGCAATACCAAGCCGCTCATTCTTCACCGCACTAGCCGAGCCGCGACCGAGAGGGAGCGCTGCCAGAAATGCGCCACTCTGCCGGCTCGTTACGCTCCCTTCCGGTCGCGGCTCGGTTTAAATTTCTTTCGTCTACAACAACGTCAGCGGATCGACATCAATCAGCAATCCCGTCGGTCCCCACCGCCGCTTCTGCGCGAACTGCTGCAACTCGCGCAGCGTTTCATTCAGCCGCTTGCGATTCACCGCCTTCAGCAAAAGCTGGTAACGGAATTCGGTTTTTAGCTTGGGCACCGGCGCCTCCGCCGGACCAAGTACCTTCAGGCCCTCCGGAGCAGGATCCAGCAACCGGCCGAGCTCGGTGCTCATCTGCAGCGCATCCTCCTGCTTCTGACTGCGCACCAGAACATTGGCCAGCGCGCTGAACGGCGGATATCGCATCAGCTTGCGAAACTGGATCTCCTTGGCATAAAACCCGTCATAATTTTGCTCGGACGCGTAGCGGATAGCGTAATGCTCAGGATTAAGAGTCTGGATCAACACGATGCCCGGCAGATCGCCACGTCCGGCGCGTCCAGCAGCTTGCGTCAGGAGTTGAAAAGTACGCTCGGCGGCGCGGAAGTCCGGAAGACCCAGCCCGATGTCGGCGGAAACTACTCCGACCAGCGTCACGTTCGGAATATCGTGCCCCTTGGCGATCATTTGCGTACCTACCAGAATGTCGAAATCGCCTTCTCGAAAGCCTTGCAGGATGGTCTCGAAATGGCGCTTGCCGCTCACGGTATCTCTACCTTCTCGGACCCGGTACCGATAAAATGCAGATATTCGCTGCCGCATTTCGGGCAAATGGTCGGGACTTTCTGCGCATAGTTGCAATAATGGCAGAGCATCCGCCGGTCGCGCCGGTGGTAAGTCAATGTCACCGAACAGTTGATGCATTCCACGCGTTCGCCGCAAGCACGGCACGCTACGAAGCTCGAAAAACCGCGGCGATTGAGCAAGAGCATGGTCTGCTCACCCTTTTCCAGGCGCTCGGTGACCATGTCTACCATGCGTCTCGAAAAGACTGCCTGCTTGCGCGTTTCCAGAAATTCCTGGCGCATGTCGATCACTTCCACATCCGGCATGGGCCGCTGCTCGATGCGTTCGGGAAGCAGGATGAGCGTATATTTACCACGCTCCACGTTATAGCGGCTTTCGAGACTGGGCGTAGCGGAACCTAGTACTACCACTGCGCTCGATCCCTGCGCGCGGACAATGGCCACGTCGCGGCCGTTGTAGCGCGGCGTATCCTGCTGCTTGTAGCTTTGGTCGTGCTCCTCGTCCACTACAACCAAGCCGAGATTCTGCACCGG
>JBEKJJ010000309.1:0-9252 GCA_050011295.1 Bryobacteraceae bacterium | reverse complement strand
CCACGCTTCCTGTTACCCGTGCGTGTGCTATCGAGCCGCTTTCGCCGGCTGTACCTTCGCTACCTCGAGCTGGCCTACCGGGCTGAGAAGCTGCGCTTTCACGGCCAACTGCAGCACTTGTCCGACCCGGCAAGTTTCGCCCGTTACCTGGCTCCGTTGCGAAAAACCAAATGGGTGGTCTACGCCAAGCCACCGTTCGGTGGGCCGGAAAGGGTATTAGATTATCTGGGCCGGTATACCCACCGGGTCGCCATCTCCAACCACCGGCTCCAACAACTCGAAGACGGTCAAGTCACGTTCGCTTATAAGGACTACAAAGATGAACAACAGCAGAAGCTCATGACGTTGTCGGCCGACGAGTTTCTGCGGCGCTTTTTGCTGCATGTACTACCGGAGGGTTTCCAGCGGATTCGCCACTATGGTCTTTTCAGCAACCGGCACCGTGCGGAGAACCTGGCCCGCTGCCGAGAACTTCTCGGTGTTGCGGCCCCTGTTGCACCGCCACCACAGGATTATTGCGAGCGCTACCGGCAACTCACAGGACAGGATCTGTTGCAATGTCCGCAGTGCAACAAAGGTCAGATGCGGCGGATCGGCGTTCTCTCGGCGAGTGCCGCAATCGCCGGATGGGATAGCTCATGAGCGACGCTATCAGCTATGCCCGTGCGGGCCGAGGCTTTCCTTTCGCCCAAGTCTGCGCAGAACTCTGCCTCGACCACGTTTCGGCAGCGCCAGGAGTGTCTTTATCGGCAGCGCCAGGAGTGTCTTTATCGCTCCGCACATGCTGTTTCCTCGGCTTCACACATTCCAAAACACATCCTGCCGGCTCTCTCAGCTCCATTCCTTCGATACTCTCTCGGCTTCCTTTCCAATACCGTGACCTTCCAAAACACATAGCTTGCGGCATGCTGCAGCGGCTTAGCACAACGGAATTTTAAGCAGAGTGCCCACACACCCTCTTCGACTAACTGAAGCTTTGTTTATCTTGGCACCCTGCTTAAAATCCTCTGCATTAGCGGGCACAGTAGGAGACCGGACCACCACCCGCCTCCTCAAGTATTACTTTCAGGCGGGAGGGATTATTGGCGAATGACACGTTGAACGCCTAGGAAGCCGATCGCGGCAAGCCGATGCCCCAGCACTTGTGTTCCTTTTTATGATTTAGCAGAGCCGCAACTGCACACCATTCCGCTGTTTTGGCCTCGCAAAGCGCTTCGATATACGGCTCGCTGTCGAGCTTCCGTTTCCGTGCCGCATCCAGTTCATTCTTCGCGTCGTACACGCGATTTATCGCGGCTACAGCGGTAAGAGCTAACTTAGACTGTTCTTCGCACCGTTCTTTGGGTGTTGCTCCCTTTGAAGTAGCGCCGGACCGACAGAAGGCTCCGCCACTGATGACTGCATGGCGACTTGAATACATTCTGCGATCTCCAATCATCCACCCTAAGAATCTGCCAAATCAAGTAAAGCATTCCGGTTCGGATGATGCAACCTATCTTTCGTCCAGTCCGTGGCGAAAACCCCTATGAGGACTGTTTCTCAAAGAGATAAAGTCTCGACGCTGTCGACGGTCGGGTCGCCCATATTTTTGTGCGATAGATGCGATCGACCTTGGCCAAATTCCTGCATTGACGCACAAAAGTACTAGTACCTTTGTGGTTAAGTTACATCAAAAGCCCTTAAAAAGCGCCATTCCGCTGTACTATACTAACCACAACGTATACGTAGGGTATGTCTTCAAATGGAGCCTGCGATGAATGTGAAATTAGGATTACTCACGCAGAACGAAATGTCGCCGCGGGGATGCCGCAAAGCATCCGGGCTATTGTGAACGCAAACGCGACCCCTGGCATCGGGCAAGGGCCTGGGGTAAACCGTGTTCACATCACAGAACGGCTACATCACCATGACCGAGTACCCTTCACGGTGGCGCCGGCGCGCGGACCTTCTTCGCGCAGTATCGCCACACTTCCGTTCTACCGGCCGTAGAAACAAATGGACGCCCAGTCTTTAAGAACATGATGTCGTTAGGAAAAGAGCCTTGGCAAGAAGCGGATTCCGGCGTAAGAATCTCGACCGCATCCGCCAGGCGGGCGGGTACCAAAGTATCCGCCACAAACGCCAGTGCCAGGAAAATGCAGCATGCCGCTTCGAATCCTTCTTGTTGACGATCACAAGATCATGATCGCGGGGATCAGAGCCATCTTGGGGCAGTGCCAAGAATTCGAAGTGATTGGGGAAGCCGGGAGTGGGACCGAAGCAATAGCGGCATGCAAACAACAACACCCGGACATGATCGTGATGGATATTGGACTTCCTGGCATGAATGGGATCGAGACAACGCAAGTCATTGTAAGAAACGCTCCAGGGACCAAGGTCGTCATGCTCTCGATCTACGCCGACGAGCATTCAGTGGTGGGCGCGATTCGCGCCGGAGCTCAAGCCTATGTGCTAAAGAAGGCATCCGGAAGTGACCTACTGGAGGCAATGCGGGCGGTGGCGAAGGGCGGGTCCTATTTGAGCCCCCAGGTTTCCGATCACTTTTTCAGAGGCATCGGGAGGACAGGCCCACGGTTGACGCCATCGCTCTCGGCCTTGGAAGTCCTCGCGCCGCGTGAGCTGCAAGTGTTCCGTTTGGTGGCCGCGGGTAAGGCCAGCAAGGACATCGCAGTGATCCTGGACCTTGGGTTGGAAACAGTACGGAGCTATCGCAAGACCATGATGAGGAAGCTCGGAGTGAATAACGTCGCCGGTTTGACTCAGCTTGCAATCGCAACCGGAGTGGCTGTTCCCAACACGTATGTGGATGATCAGAAAACCCATGGCCGGTAATGTCCTGAATGTCTACAGCCACCTGGATGAATGTGGACCATTCGGAGGTGGGTCCGAGTATTGGAGGTTCTGAAATTGGGACAGATGTTACTGCCCGATAGTTCGCCACTAATCTATCCACGCCCACGGTTCAACCGACCAACACGTTAGTTAGGACGTGTAAGTTGCAGGAAATTCCTGGCTTTGGTGAGGTCAGGAGGGAAACAATGTTACAGGCGTGTGCGGGGTTTAACAGTCTTCCGTCGGGTGCCACCCTCATGGATGTAAGTAATTCAAAGCCGAATCTATTTTTGGCGAACCACAGTGCTAGCGTCATTACGGGGCTCCCGGAGTATTTCGGGGACTTGCAAGCAGCAAGCTACTTCCGAACTGATATCCAACATTGTACTAACCCGCTTCGCGGGAATGGGGGTGTCACGACCGTTGTGGGTGCGCGACATAAAAGTGGGGACCTGTTGAAATCGCCAGCAAAGCGGCAATATCTGAGCGTACGTGGTACTTCAGACGACCCTGCCAGTTTTCCAGCCGAGCTACCGGGCCGCGGCCTCCCGCCCCGCGGCTCAAGAACACAGGAAATTCGTGGGGAAAATGCCAGCGGCAGAGGTTGGGTTAGGGCTGTTTCCCACTTTTATGTCGCGCACCCGACCGTTGTGTCACTCCTGTTCCGAGCTCTGTAGGTCAGTGGATCGCGCTTCTGCTGTGAAGATTTCCGGTATTGTTGCTGGCCATGAGCAACACAACGCCGGTTAACTACTCCATCCTTGCTGCCCGCAAGATTTCTCCTTTGCGTCAGCGGATGATCGACGACATGACGGTGCGCAACGTCGCACCGAACACCATGCTGGCCTACCTGAAACAGGCCAGCTACTTCGCCCAGCATTTTGGAAAGTCACCAGAGCGATTGGGTCCGGAAGAGATACGCAGCTACCAGATCTACCTGGCCAAGGAGAGGAAGGTGGAGGTCGCATGTCCGAACGCTAGGGTTCTCTCTTGGGCGATTCCGAGTTTGCGCATCCGATATAGCAAGGTCGTGCGAGGCAAACCAAGCCGGGCGGCCGCGCCGTTCCGTCCCCCTACCACCCCGTTGGCCTGCCGAAGCACGTCGACGATATGGTCACGCTCTGTTTGTGCCAGTGTTCGGATTGCCGTTGGCTGGCCGCTCTTGATCGCGCGTTTGAGCTCTCCAGACGGGAGGTGCAGTTCCGGCCCCGAAGACATGATCACGGCGCGCTGGATGAAGTGTTGCAATTCCCGGATATTGCCCGGCCAATCATGCCGCTTGAGGACTTCCATCACGTAATCGGGGATGTAGTCGATCACTTTGCCTTGGCGTTCGGCGAACTTTCGAACGAAGTGAGCGGTCAGCTGCGGAACATCGTCTTTGCGTTCGCGCAAAGGCGGGAGAGTGATGGAAAAAACATTCAAGCGGTAGTAAAGATCGGCGCGAAATTTGCGTTCCTGGAGCATACCCCAAAGATCGTGGTTAGTGGCAGCGATTACGCGCACGTCAACTTGCAAGGTGCGGCAGCTTCCCAAGCGTTCGAACTGCTGTTCCTCGAGGACGCGAAGAAGTTTTGGTTGCAGTTCGAGGGGAAGATCTCCGATTTCGTCCAGAAACAGAGTGCCGCGGTCAGCTGTTTGAAATCGTCCCATGGCCTGAGTAACAGCGCCGGTGAACGCGCCACGTTCATGCCCGAAGAGTTCGCTCTCAAGCAACGCCGCAGGAATCGCTCCACAGTTGACTGCGACAAATCGCTGCTTCCGGCGCGGACTGGCATCGTGAACGGCCCGTGCGATCAGTTCCTTTCCAGTGCCAGTCTCCCCTTGAACGAGAACGGCGCAGTCCACCGGCGCGACCATTTCTACAGCCTCCAGTGCAGCCCGGAATTTCGAGCTTGCTCCAATCAATTCGGAAGACATCGTTCTACTGTCTGATGGCCCTGTTGGGGAAGCGAGCGCCGATTTCAGGTTGTAAATCATTTTGCTCCTTAATTGGTCGGTAGCATTTTATTGGCTCTCTTACCGGCTTGGATTTAAAGCAGGGACTCAGCGAGTGTATAAACATCGGTATCGTTTGTTTGCATAATTTCTCTTGGAACCGCCTTTGCGGGACTATTGGCTAGTGGTGTTGCCGCTCGGAGTGCCAGAGCTCCGCTTCTTGTCAAGAATTCACGGCGTTCGATCATGCGGCCTCCCGTCCCCTCGTTCACTTATTACTGTGCCGGAGTGGACACGAGAAACCATCCCTCGATCGAATGATCTTTTCGTAGCCCCGAGAAGCTATGGAACGATGAGTCCACCCTGTCAGAATGGACTTGCAGGAATTGCTCACCGCCGGAAGATTCACTCGCTGCAGGATCTCGGATGTCAGCGCTCATGCTCAGCTGTGATCCGGCCTTCCACCGGAGGGAAGGACGATCTGGCGACGTCCGAACAGCCGTGCATCCAGCGAGTACGCGCCAGGCCCAAGGAGTGTAATCGCGGCTGCGTTCAGGCTAGACAAAGCAATAGACCGCCAATCGTCGTAGCCAGAAGTGAGCAAGCCGGCCAGTTCAAACACGCCAGCGGAAACGGATACGATAGGGGTCAGAAGCCCAAGGCCTAAGAGCATGCTCTGTAACACCGAAGCGAGCAGTATCAACGGGGCATAAGATGAATTGAGCCAATGGGAGCCAGTATCTACGATAGCTGCCGCGAGGGAGATTCTGAGGATCAGCAATGCGACTCCGGGCGCTCCCGTCGGAAACATTGAGAAAAGCCGTAACACATCATCAAGTTATTCACGTGCGATATAAAATTTCAATCCTTCAAAGGGAGGATTGTGTGATCCACCATTAGGGGGATGCGCGAGGGGTCCCATCAGCGGGGCTTCGCGGTGTCCCTTGGGCTCATCCGTCGAGGAATCCCCGTTTCATCGCAATGGTCACGGCATGGGTACGGTCGTTGGCGCCGAGTTTTAGAAGGATGCTCTTCATATGTGTCTTAACCGTTGCCTCCGAGATTGCCAATTGTGAGGCAATGATCTTGTTGGGAGTCCCTGCGGCCACTTTCCGCAAAACTTCAACCTCGCGGTCGGTGAGGGTTTCGTCTGCAACGTGCTCGGCAATTTCCGCTGCGATCTCAGCCGGAACGCGGCGCCGGCCGGCATGAATACTCCGAATCGTGTTGACCAGTTCCTCCCGAAGCATATTCTTGAGAAGGTATCCTGCGGCCCCAGCCTTCAGGGCTCGGACCGCCTGTGCGTCCCCATCGTAAGTGGTCAGGATCACGATGCGGGCGCTTGGGAATTCGCGGCGGATCGCAAGGATGGCGTCTATGCCGTTCATCACGGGCATTTGCAGATCCATCAACGTTACGTCCGGGCGAAGAACTCGGAAGTTCTCGACGGCTTCCTTACCGTTGGTGGCCTCGCCCACCACCAGGATGTCTTCCTCGCCCTCAAGCACCGCCGCAATCCCCGAACGTAGCAGGGGGTGGTCATCGACGGTGAGCACACTGATTTTTGGTGTGGCTGACATTCTTGGTCAAATCCTGCCGCCTAGGCTGCGCCTAATCCGCCGCCAAGCCGACTCTTTCTGGTTGCGCGGATACGCAACCTTGGCTGGGACCTTTAGATCGATCTCCGTACCCGCGCCCGGATTGCTCCAAATACTCAAATGAGCGCCGACGTTTCGAGCGCGCTCCCGCATTCCGGACACTCCCCAATGGCCCTCCCGGCCGCTGCTCAGAATCTCCTGATTTATACCGCAGCCATTGTCCCGCACTCTCACCGAAAGGCTCGCGGAATCGTAAGTAAGTTCCACTTCAATGCTGGATGCCTGTGAATGCCGGAAAGAATTGGCCAGCGCCTCCCGCGCGATCCGGTAAACTTCATCTCTTACAATAGGATGTAGCGCCAGGGGAGAACCGACGACGGTCACCTTGAAGCTGACCTCGCGGTCCCGCGCGAGTTCGTCGCCATAGCGGGCCAGCATCTCTGACAGCTCATTTGTAGTCGCCCCTTCCGAACGTAAGTCGCGAACGCGCTCACGCCCTTCGAGCAGTACCTGGTCCGCGTAGCCGAGTGCTTTCTTCATCATCGTCCGGGCAAGCTCCGGATCGGAAATATGGTTCAGCACCGCCTGGAAATGCAGCGTCAGGCCCTGGAAGCCCTGCAGCAGCGTGTCATGCAATTCGCGCGCGATGCGCTCTCGTTCCGCCAGACGCTCTCCGAGACTGGCATGCAGCCGGGCGGTGGCCTGGTTGAGCCGCAAGCGGTACAAACCGACCACGAGCAAGAGTCCCGCAGTGCCCGTGGCGAGCTGGAATGAAGCCGTCTGATAGAGGTAGGGCTGTTGAGTGATGGTGTAGACGATGCCCACCCGGTCCCAAATCCCGTCCCGATTGCACGCCCGCACATGGAAAGCATGCGTCCCAGCCGGTATGTTGGAATAGATGGCGTGGGCGGGGTGGCTGGTATCGAGCCATTCGGAGTCGACGCCGTCCAGCCGGTACTGCAGACGAATCTTCTCCGGAGAGGAGATTTCGATGGCATCGAAATGTAGCTCCACATGATGCGTGCCCGGTGGCAGCACCAACTCGTGACCGGGAGGCTGGACGTTCCGGCCAACTGTAATCTCCCTCAAGTAAATTGCCGGCTTGCGGCTCGTTCGCGGCAGGCGCGGGAGGTCCAGCATAGCCAGTCCTTGTGGCGTCGCAACCCAGAGCTTGCCGTCATGGGTGAGAGCCGAATTGAGGGAGCCATCGCTGTACTCCGTCGCGTCCAGGCCGTCGGCGCGGCCGAATGTCGCATAATCGAGTGGCTCATCGTGTCCCCGCAATCCCTCGAGGGCTGCGGGCTGGAACCGGTAAAGTCTGTCTCCGCTAAGCCATGCGTCTCCTTCCTTTGTCTCTACCATGCCGGTCACCACGATGCCCGGGGCGACGCTGATCAGCCGGTTGTTTCCGAGCCGGAAAACTCCCTTGGTAGCCATGAATATATTAAGGCCGCCGGCTCGATCTTCCCCAAGCGGGAAGACGGCAACATTGGGAAGGGATGGAACAGCCGCAAACCGGTCCCCGGTCAAGCGATCGATTCCACGGACGGTTCCGGCCCAGATGGTGCCGGATCGATCCTCGTAGAGCCTGACGGCGTGGTTACTCGACAGCCCGTCGGCCGTGGTGTAGTTGCGAATCTGTCCGTCGCGCACGCGGCTCACGGCCTCGGGCGTGGCGATCCACAGGGAACCGTCGCGCGCCGCGACGATGCCGGTCACGACGGCGCTCGTCAACCCCTGGGCCTTCGAGTACTGGGTAAAACGGCCCTCGCGAAGGCGGAAAGCGCCGCCGCCGTAGGTCCCGATCCAGAGATCGTGGTTGGCGTCTTCAGCCAGAGCATACACGCAGCTATTGAGGAGGCCGTCCTTCTCGCTGTAAGTTCGGAAGTGTCGTCCATCGAACCGGGAAAGTCCGCCGCAATTAGCGCCGGTCCAAAGGCTGCCGTCGCGGCTCGCCAGTACGGTCATCACCACGTTGTTCGGCAGTCCGTCGGCGGTTGTCAGCATTCGAACCGCACGGTCCTTCAATCGAAAGAGTCCATCTCCGTTGGTGCCGATCCACAGGCCGCCATCTCTATCGCCATACATGTACCGTACATTCATGCCTGGGACCACGAGTTCCAGACCGGTCGCGGTGGCTCGAAACAGCCCTTCAGCCATGGCAAACCACACGTTGCCCTGCGGGTCTTCATACGCCCGGAAAGCTCCGTGACCCTTCGGGCCAAACGGCCGGAGCTTTTCGATTGACCCTCCGGTCCGGCGCGCGATCCCGCTCGAGGTGCAGAACCAGGTAACGCCGCGGCTGTCCTCCAAAACGTGAAATACCTCGTCGGTTTTCACGCCTAATTGAACGGCAAACTCAGGGTGCGGCACAACCCGCTCGCCATCCCATTCCATGAACCCCTCTGCGGTGATGACCAGCAAGTGGCCGTTTGAGGTTTCTTCTATTCGGAAGGTGCCCAATCGCGGTATGACGGACGAAAAGACGCCGCGCTCGAATCGATAGAGCCCACCGCCGGTTCCCACCCAGAGAATTCCGCTGCGGCTGAAGTGAAGGCAGATGATGTGGCTGCCGAGGCCCGGACCCGGGTGATACAAAGTGACCGGCAGCTGGCCGAATTGATTCAAAGCAGTGGCCGCTATTCGCTGCAACCCCCCATCGGTCCCAACCCACAGATCGCCGTCCGGAGCCATTGCCAGGTGGTGCGCGCTGGGGAAAGAGGCGTTCGTGAAATGCCTGCCGTCGAAACGGGTCAGAATGTCGGACCCCGCAGTTAACCACAGGAAGCCATCCTGGGACTGCACAATTTCATGCACGACACTGGAAGTGAGCCCATCCTCATTGCTAAAACGGGTGCGGAGATAGCTGTTGAAGGGTTGGCTC
>JBEKJJ010000308.1:0-8648 GCA_050011295.1 Bryobacteraceae bacterium | reverse complement strand
CGACAGTGACGGCAGTACCGTAGTTGCATTGAGGAGAACAAGCGCGGGCGCGCTCCGTTTCTAATCGAGGTCAGGCGCGCCCGTCAGGCAACCACCAGCAGATATCGTTTCTTAACCGAACACACCACAGCGTGGTTGGCCTGCCGAAGCGAGATGTCGTCGAAATTGTGGCTAAAGTATCCACAAGCTTTAACAAGCTGGCTTCCTAAGACGACGCGCATCAGCTTGATCCCATTGGTCAGGGTGGGGCGATTTGAACGCCCAGCCCCCTGCGCCCAAGGCGGATTCCGGCCTCGCGTGAAAGTGCCCTATTTTCAGCAGCTTCTGTTTCAATGAGATGCGGGTAGCTTGTTGAACACTGTTGAGCTTTATTGAACTCTCGGCTTTTCGCATCCTCAATTTTATCTACATTCCAACGATTTCAATCAATGCCGAAATCCCACAGTGTAAGATTCTCGCTGGCAGCGCCTTTCTTGCCCCCAGTATTGGGGCCGGTGGTAAAGAAAAAGCAGTACTCCCCAGAAGTTAAATCCGTATCAGAGATCAATCGAAACCCCCGTGCCCCCTTCTGTTCAAATTTAAAAAGCCTCATGGCTTTTGGATCGGTCCCGTAAATCGGGTTCGCGAAAATATGCGGTTCCTTCGCGAACAAAAACCTACGCCCCTCCACACCCTGCATCTTTTGAGGATCCATCTTAATGAGAGCAAGCTGCCCCGGGCTGTCCACTCCGCTGTTTATCGCGGCAGTCTCCCCGACGTAGAAATAGAAAACGGGCTGATGGTCGCTAGTTCGGGCAACGGCCTTCGCTCTCGGGAGGAAAGCGTACACGGCCCACCCCAGTACACCCTGCGTCTTCGCCCTCACACTTTGGGGGACGCTCTTGTTGATGTTAACCAGAGTTCGCTGACCGTTCTTTTCGGTATACAAATACATACCTGGCCTGTGTCGCGCATCCGGATCGTTGAGGTCTGCCTCCGCCTTAATTTCTGGTTCAACGACCACTGGTGCTGGAAGATTAAGTTGCGCAGGCTGAGCGGAGTTCTCTGGCGGCTTCGAGATAGGAATGGAAGGATCTAACTGGTGTAACACCTGTTCGCTGGCGCCGGCCTTCGTGAGCGCAATCAAGTCCTGAGTGCTCAGCGTAAACTTGAGATTCGCCTTGACTATTTGGGCTATGATGATACCCTCCGAAACCTTCGCCTCCAGCATATCCAGGACGTCCTTCACTCCGAAGGGGGCCGCTGCTGGCGCCGAAGAAGCGGGTGTTTTTGGGGCGTTCTCCTGGCGCGGCGACATCGCGAGCAGCAGGCCAGATACAATCAGAATCAGCTTGTACATTTCTCGTTTCTCCTTGTTCCCACATATTATGGCGGAGGAATTTGCAAAATTTCGATGTCGGAAGAGCGGACGGTTATGGCCAGAAGTCTTCCATCCGAAACGAGCGCAAGCCCGAGCACTTTCTCAGTACCTGATGTACGCCGTTGAAATTTGCTACTCATGGCGGCTAACCTCGCGACTTGCTGCTTTGCGTCCCCTCCTAAAACAAGGGTACGGACCTAGTAATCAGCGGATGGCGACGGTGACGTTTGCCTGGCTATAGGAATCACCGATCTTGATTGAGATCGGGACAGCAGGACCGATTGGAGCATCATCCGGGATCAACGCGTCGATCTGAATTACTCCCTCAACTAAGCCGGGAGCGTTACCGGCGTAAAGAACCTGCACTCCCGCATTGTCGATTCCCACCACAACAGGCAGGGTTAGCTGAGATGGTCCCGTCGCCAGCATCCCATCGACGCCATTTGGAATCGTCTGACCGCCGCCAGTTGCGTAGATAGCTATAACCGAACCGCGAGCGGCAGGATTTGTAGGACCGTTGGGAGTGAAATCCTGATTAAGGATCGCCCCCTGTCCTGTCCCTGAACTATCTGTAAACAAGGCTGGTGCTGACGCCGCCGTGGTTAGGGAAACATAACTAGAAGCTTTACCTGAGAACGTAGCCAAGAGTGTGAGGTTCGCGACTCCGGTGATCTCGAAGGGCACCACGGCATTTATCTGTCCGGCACTTACGTAGGTCAACGGGCAAGCAACACCATTCATCAGAACTTCAACGCCGCCGAGGGTAGTGGCGACCTTTCCACTCTGATCCAGTTGCAGGCTAACTGGAGTTGCCGGGCCAATGTTCGATCCGAAGATCGAGATGATCTCGCCTGGCGACACCGGGCCGCCCTGAGAGCTGGCTGCATTCGCTACTGCGCCGATGTTCGGAGTTGGGAATGGAGAGCTGCTGCTTATCAGCCGCACGTTGTCAAAATCGCTCTGCTCCCCCGTCGCCGTCAGCTGGATCGTCAAGGGTTTGCCGATATCTGCCGCCTGAGAAGTGTAGGTCGCCGTGAACGTGGACCAGTTTCCAAGCGTTGGCGCTACGCCGCCCGCATAGACTGGGGTGCTTCCGACTAGTAGCTCCACGGTTCCGAGAGAATCTTCTCCGTCCTTGCGAAGCCCAAGATCCACCTGCAGCGTATAAGTGGTATTCGCCTCCACCACCGTACCCACAGTTTGCGTGATCGTCCCGCCAACATCATTTGAGTAAGCTATGGTGATCCCGTCCGGAATGTAGTTGAAATAAATTGTATTGCTCCCTTGTTGGAACTGCCCGGACATGCCGCTGTTCGTCCATCCCGGAATTGCACTCCTACTGTAAGCGCAACCCGTACCACCGCCGACGCAACTGATCGTCAGGCCCCCTGGAGGAAGTACCTCAAATGAGAAATTCGCCACTGCGATATTGTTCAGCGGCTGGGCGGCTAGGTTCAAATCAACCGTGATGCGGGAAGAGGGCGTGATGGATAATCCCTCCACGTTGACCGTGACCTCATGGGGGCCAAAGCCAAGACCGACCTGCGAAGAGTTGAACGTGCTTAACGGATCGAGCGAGACGCCGGTGATTGCAGGCCCGGACGCGCTGAAATTGAAAACGTAGCCGTCGAACCCCGCCACACCAACAGTGGTGCCTGCCGTATAATTAAAGTCAATTGACGCCATCCCCACGTCGATATTTACACCTAAGGGATTGCCATAACCACAACAACCAAGTAAAGACCCGCTGAGGAATTCTATGCCGGGACCCACCGTCTGTGTGTTTGGATAGCTGGTGGGGTTGCCGCCTAACTCGACCGTCACGGTGACTTGCGATCCGAAAAGCGTAGCGGACTGGGCCAACGCGGCCCTCGGAAGACAAACTGCGGCCAACATTGAAGCGAACACGAGCTTCGTCATCGGGATACTCCTTGCGCTTTAGCCTAGGATTTTCGTTAGTGTATCACCATTACAAGGTTCACCGGCGTGAATTCAGGCACACGGTTCGAAAAGAACCAACAGGATTTCCATTTTGGCTTTTCTGCGTCAACATGGGTGCTGACACGTCGGAGCACTGCGGATAGAATCCTAGACGTTATGCTACGTCAGTCTGGAAGCGGTTCCGGCCAATTCCTTGCGACTACCACCTCGAACCCCTGCCCTAATTGCAGGTGCGCTCTTTAAAATGTAATGGAGAAAATCGTGTGGAATCAATGCGAACGCCACGCGCACCGTTCGCTCACTGGGCAGATGTAGTCGAAATTGTAGATACAGTTTCCTCGAAGTTCCACAGAGTCCAACAACCTCTTCCTTCCAAGTTGCTGAATCTAAAGATGCGCTTCAGGGTAACGCGCCTGTGCCCAAGGCGGATTCCGGCCTCGCGCGAAAATGCCCTATTTTCAGTGGCTTCTGTTTCAATAAGATGCCGACTGCTTGTTCAACGCTGTTGAACCTTGTTGAACTCTCGGCTTTTCGCATCCTCAATTTTATCTACGGCGGTTAGGTCGCTGCCGGAATTTCGGTGCGGCCGACCTGAATGAAGAACTAAATCTCCAAGAACGCAACGCGCGCGAACTGGTGCGTTGGCGGAAGTGGATCCGCGCAAGTCCCGGATTGTGGAGCTCCGCTTCTTCGGCGGGCTAAGCGTAAAAGAGACTGCCGAGGTGGTGAAAGTCTCTTCCGATACTGTAATGGAGGATTGGAAGTTAGCCAGGGCTTGGCTATTGACCGAGCTGAGTTCCCAAGCGTGATCCAGCGTCCCTGATACCGCCGGTGAAAATATTTTCCTCGACGGCCCCAGTTTTTCGCCCCGGATTGCGCTTTAGAGAGTGCACGCGGATAACCCGCGGCAGAAAGAGAACTCAATGAAGACAATTTCTCAGGCAATTACTATGACCCTAGGTGTGGGAATGTTCGTGATGCTTTTGGCCCCTCGGGCAACGGCTGGTTGTGGGGATCTCAGCACGTTGCAGGGTCCGTTTGTGTTTGCACACGAGGCTCCGCTTGCATCTTTGCTCTCGCAGCCCGAAGCGGGGAAAAGCGCGGCGCGTGGTGGCGGGGGCGCGTCAATCGTCGGGATGTGGAATTTCCAACTTGTGTCCGAAGGCAACACCGGTCACAATCCTTCCATCCCGGACGGCGCGCTCATCGACTTTGGATACCACCAGGTACACAGCGACGGAACGGAGATCATCAATTCCGGCGGGCATGCACCTGCGACCGAGAATTTCTGTTTAGGCGTTTGGGGACAGACTGGCTTCTTGACCTACGAGGTCAATCACTTTCCGTTGAGCTATAACGCCACGACCGGAGCGCTAGCCAATCTCATTAACCTCCGCGAACAGATCACACTTTCGCCCAGCGGAGACTCATTGACAGGCACATTCACGCTCAACGTCTACGACACAAAGGGAAACCAAGTCGACCACCTCGTGGGAAACGTTACAGCCACGCGTGTGACAGTGGATACGACAGTGACGGCAGCACCGTAGTTGCACGGAGGCGTGCGGGCGCGCTCAGTTTCTATCGAAATCATGCGCGCCCGGCAGGCAACCACCAGCAGGATATCGTTTCTTAACCGAACAATCGAACTTTCGACAAAGCTAGTCGATCTGGGCAATAACCCGTAGAGCCAGAGCCCAGCGGATTTCGCGAGCCGTCTTGAACGGCTCGCCTCCACCTTATTCCTTTGGTCGGCGCGTGGCGATTTGAACCCCCGAACCCCTGCGCCCAAGGCGGATTCCGGCCGTGATACAAAGTCGTCCATTTTCAGCGCGTTTCGTTTCAAGCGGATGGAGCGATCTTGTTGCGTTCTGTTGAACTGAGTTGAACTCTTGGAATGCTACGTCTACGATTTTATCTACACCTCTGAAGCTCTAGAAGTGGTTTCTCCCGACACCCATGGAAGGAACGTCGCTAGGCGATGAGCGGCACGGCAGCCAGGCCGGCCTCTGTCATTCGCCACAGCGCGCACACCGGAGTTTCGTCACCGGCATCATTTCTTCACCCCCGCCTGCCAGTTGAGGACCACCGTGAGTCCCGTCCCTTCCTGCGTCTCGGGCACCAAGAACAAGAAGCGCTTGCCATCCGGCGAGGGCGCCCACTGGGGCAGAGCAGCTTGATCAGAGTCTTTCAGCGGCGTTTGAAAAAGGATTCTTGGAACGCTCGCCTGGAAGACCAGCCCCGCTCTAAGCGTGACCGCCATCAACTTTCCTTCGAGGTTGATATAATACAGCTCCTTGCCGTCCTGCCGCCACATGGGACTGGAACCGCCGTTGACGGAAATTAACTGCTTGCCGCCTATATTTGACATCCCTTCCCGGAGAGCATCTGGCGAGAACGGCCGAACGTAAACCTCATAACGGCCCGATTCATTCGATGCGTAGGCCACCCAACGCCCGTCGGGAGAAAAACGGCCCTGACCTTCGTCAAATTCCGTCCGAAGGAACGGCACCGGCTTCTGGCGTCCTTCCAGTGGTAGAAGCCACAAATCACTTTTCGTTTCCGCTCCTACGGACACATAAAGCAAAAAGCGTCCATCAGGGGACCAACTCAAAGGGAACTTCGCTTCGTTGGATTTGATTATCGCCTCGGGGCCTGCCCCGCCGGCCAAATGCATTTCGTATAGGTCCGTCATTTGCCCGGCCCGAGCGGACGCGAAAATGATGCGGCTTCCGTCCGGGGCCCAAACCGCCCCCTCGCCGTCCGGCGGATTCAACTCGAACCGCGTGCCGGTTCCCCGTGAGATATCGAGCAACCACAGAGATTGAGTTAGCTCGGCTGAATGCGTGGGCAAGATGGCTTGCGTCCCGTCCGGCGAAAGAGCGAAGGCGACGTATAGACCTGGACTTCCCACGGTGCCCAGCATCTTGCCCTGCGGGTCAAACCAGGTGAGTTGGCTTTCTACATTTCCAGGCGACCAGTAAGCCAATGTTCCGTTGGCCGAAACCGAGAAAGTACCGGCATCGAAATACTGTGCCAAGGGTTCTTCCACAACCCGAACCGGGCCTCCGGAAATTTTGAGATGGCGGAGGTCGAATTGTTGTGCCATCAGTGTTTGCCCTCGCACGAAAAGCATTTGCCCGACGCCGGGGTCAGAAGATGGGACGTATGCGCCGCCGAGCCATGCTTCAAAGAGCCTCCTGGAATCCTGCTGGTCGGGCTTGGCGTCCAGAGACCCCACGGAAATAGTCCCATCCGTACTCAAATCGCGTATGTACATGAAGTGACGGCCATCGGGCAGAAAATATGGCTGCGTATGTGCGACGTCTCCATGCGACGGATCAAGAACAGTAAGAGGAATCGCGCTGCCGCCGGCCGCCGAAACCCGCATTAGCGGTCCCCCGAACTGGCCGAAAATGATCACACCATCTTTGTTCCACGAGCCGCCGACTCCCGTGAGATTCAGGCTGCAGACGGTTTCCGCAGGGCCGCCGGAAATATCGATTTTTCGCAGCTTGCCGCCGGACTCAAATGCGAGGAACTTGCTATCGGGCGACCAGAATAACAGAGTGCCCACAGATTCGGCACCGGGCAAAGATCGCATTTTGAGCGAATTCAAGGCCCGAATCCATATGCGGGGTATGCCATCGGAACTTGTTGCAACAAAGGCCAACTGCTGCCCATTCGGGGAGAGCGCCAGCAACCCGGTCAATCGCAAGGGGGGCTTCGTGGGCAGGGCGATCTGGAGCCGCACTGGCTCCGCGGGAAGCGCGTTATTTGCGCCCGTCCGGAGCACCCAGGCGAACACCGCGAGTACCAGCGCTGTCGTGAATAACGCCCAGGGTAGCGCGCGACGCCAACCAGGGCGAGGCGACGGTACAGCTGCCAACTCCGAAGGTTCGGCGGCCGCATCCCGCATCCACTCAAGTTCCAGTTTTACGTCCTGTACCGACTGGAGACGATTGTCAGCATCCTTAGACAAACACGTCCTCACCAGGCGATCGAGGGCCGCGGGTGTCATTGGCTGGAGCGAACGAATCGGCGGCGGGTCGGTATCCAGAATTTTCGCGATAATGCTCGCCTGGCTCTTACCGTCGAATGCCTTCATTCCGGTCGCCATCTCGTAGATCACGGCGCCGAGGGCAAAGATATCCGTGCGAGCGTCCGTTTCTTTACCTTCCAGTTGCTCTGGCGCCATGTACTGCAGGGTCCCCACAATGGACCCCTGCGCCGTGATGGAATTCTTTGCCGTCGGAACCTCCGAGAGTTGAGCTTCAACCGCGGATGCGGCTTGTTTCAACTTCGCCAACCCGAAATCTAGAAGTTTCGCACCTGACTTCGTAATCATAATGTTGCCCGGCTTCAGGTCGCGGTGCGTCATGCCTCTGCGGTGCGCTTTGTCCAGCGCGTCGGCAATCTGGATAGCGTACTGCAACGTCTGCTCCAGCGGCAGCCGGCCTTTGGTTATCCGTGAAGCTAACGTCTCGCCTTCGAGAAATTCCATGACCAGATAGTCCATGTCGCCGTGATGGCCAACATCATGGAGCGTGCAAATATGGGGATGATTGAGGCTTGCTATCATGCGCGCCTCGCGCTCGAAACGATCGCGGGATTCGGTGCTACCGGCGAGACGCTGCGGGAGAATCTTGATTGCAACAATGCGATTCAGCCTCGTGTCGCGAGCCCGATACACTTCGCCCATGCCGCCGGCGCCAATCTGAGCTTCGATCCTATACGGGCCGAGATGCGCCCCGACGGCAAGCACGGTTCGCGTTGGGTCGTTCAGAAAGCCGCCAGGCGATTGGTCAAGAATCTGGCCGCTGGGTTCCACTTCCAGCATGCGCTCCACGCGCAAGCGGATTTCCGGATCTGTGCACTCCAGCAGCGCCGCGCGCTCGGTGGGACCGCAATTTTGGGCGGCGTGATATAGATCTTCGATCTGGCGCCAACGATCCGGTGTCATTTTCCCCGCATCTCTATTATTTCCCTCTATGTTACGGCAACTGCGCTCATCGTCGCAGAGCGTTGTTTTATACTTCTCCAGAGACCTTTGCAAATACATGGCGGACTCATCCAGCGCCGATACCACGAAACTTCTGCGAGCGTGGGCGAGCGGCGATTCCAAAGCGCTCGAAGAATTGACTCCTCGTGTCTATCGCGAGCTGCGCCGTATGGCCGCCCGCCTATTGCAGAACGAGCGCCCAGGCTATAGCTTGCAGAGCGCCGACCTGGTTCACGAGGTGTATCTAAGGCTGGTAAACGCTCGCGAATTGAATTGGCAGGATCGCGCGCACTTCTTCGCTGTCTCAGCCACCTTGATGCGGCGGATCCTGCTCGACCGGGCGCG
>JBEKJJ010000307.1:0-8698 GCA_050011295.1 Bryobacteraceae bacterium | reverse complement strand
AACAATCGAAAGCCCGGACAATCGAAGCGCGCGTGCACGTACGGGGGCGCCGGCGAATGCTAGCACCGCGTTCAATCCGACGGCTCGGAGCAGCGTGCTTTTCCCCGACATATTCGATCCGCTTACCACGTAGAACGGACACTTCCGGCTTAATTCGACGTCGTTTGCGACACAGGACGCGTGCGGCAGCAGGGGATGGCCCATTTCTAGCGCGCCGAAGTGGGCCGCACCGCTCCCAAACTCGGGAAATGTATGATCGGGATTCTCGTAGCTGTAAGAAGCCAGCGCATTCAACGCCTCAAACTCCGCCCACGCCTGTAGCCAGAGCTTCAGCGATTCCGCGTGCTCCACTCGCCACAGTTCAATTGCCATGCATAAATGAGTACCAGTCGCGAAAGCGCGCGAAGGGTAGTAAAACCAATCTTTGTCCCGTTGATCGAGCGCATCCAATAGCCGCTCGAGTCTCCGGATAGATCCCGACCCATCGCGAACCTGCTCGGTGAGTTGCCGCAGCTTGGCCGATCGAAATTGCGTTGCTTCCATGAGTTGAAGACCTTGCCGCAACACTGCTGTTTCTACAGACACCGGCCGCAGCCAGCCGAGCATTCCATTTACGCGCCCTCGGAACCATAGCCCCACGCCGGCATGAAACGCGATCAAGGGAAGTATACAGATTGCGACGTTGGTCCAAGGAACCATCCCTAACACGCCCGCGATAACGATGCCCGCAAGCACCCCCGACGTAAGAGCCAGCGCAACGCGGAGTGGGCGCGCGAAAGAAAGCTGAGGGGAGTTCAGCCATTCCTCGAAACTATCTGGATGTGATTCCAGAAACTCAAACTCGCCGAGCGTTGCGATGCTCTCGCGGAGATCTGTGCTTTCGCGCAGCTCGCGGACGGACTCCTGCCGCAGGAGCGTCTCTTCGAGGGTTGGAATCTTCAGTAGATAATTGGCTAGCCCGCGCCGGCCAATCGAAGTCCGGACAGTACAAAGCAATTGGAAAAGAGATCCCTCGCCGAAAACATGCAAATCCGTTGCGTAGACGTGGCTGGGATCGTTGAATTCTTCTCCAGTGACTCCGGCGCCGGCCCAATTTCCGCGCACTCGCTGCACAGCACGGTCGTAGAAGCGTTTCAGGCGCCACATCCGGAATTCTTTTTGACGAGTCCTCCGGAGCCGGCGCAAGGAAACCGCCGCCATTGGAATGGGAAACGACGACCAGATGAAGGAGACCTGTCCTCGAATGGCGTAAAGACTGATCGCAAGGAACAACCCAACGGCCAGCGTAAGAACGCCTGCAGCCTGCGCCTGGGGCAAGCTGAGCTGGGCGATACTTGCCTGCAGTTCGAGTAACCTGCTCTCGTAATGGACCAACACGTCATGAACAGTCACGCAATCATGATACGATCTTGCGGATCCAGAGGTTCCCGCCCATCATAATCTCGGATATTCACTCCGATTTAACAATTAAACGTCCGTAACCTTGCGCCCTTTCCGTTGACTTACCTGGCGGTCCACCGCATAATACCGGCAGAGGTAAAGGGTTATGACGCGTCTGGTTTCGCTCTTAGCACTCGGCGGCGTATTGGGATTCGGACAGTCCGGCGAGGTGCGCATTCCCGCGCCATCTCGTTACACGCCCATCGCCGGCGCCCCTTATTCGGGCGAGATAGTGACGGAGACCGTCCAGACCCTCGCCGATGGGACGCATATCAGGAACACCAGGACGTACACCAAGGTCTATCGGGATTCGTTCGGCCGAACGCGCCAAGAAAGCTTTCCCTTCCAGGGATCGACCGATCGGGCGCGCAACGCCGCCGAGCGTCCGACTTTTATCGACATAACGGATCCCGTCGACCTAGTCAAATATACGCTGGATGTCGTCCGAAAAGTCGCGCATCGGCAGATGCTGTTAGCGCCCGTTGCCGGGTCGGCCGTCGCAAGCCGGTCGTCGGCGCCAATGAGCGTAGCTGCGCCTGCTACCGACTTGAAAACTGCTCAGAGGGTCGACGAAAAGCTGGAGAACCAGATCATTGAGGGCGTGTTGGCGAAGGGGACGCGCACCACTGCTACATGGCCGGAAGGCTCCTTCGGCAACGACCGCCCGATCGTAGTTGTTAGCGAGGATTGGTGGTCGATGGAATTGAAGGTGCCGGTCCTCAATAAATCGACGGATCCCCGCTCCGGAGAGTATACCCAGAAGCTGACCAACATCTCCCGCAGCGAGCCTGACCAAGGCCTCTTTCAACCGCCGTCCGATTACACCATCGTGGATGAAAAGGGTTCGTTCACCATCAAGTGGGGTCCGGACCAGCAGTAAGGTGTTTGTACTGCCGATCAATCTGGTTCAAGCGATACGCAAGGCTGTCCGGCGAGCGGAGTACCAAGCCATGCGCGAAGCGCACCTTAGACAGCCGGATTCGGAGCCGGGCGCAGACGACTGGTCCATTGCGGAGGCGTATGAACCATGGCTCAGCTCGAGATAGCGATTCCCGTCGATCAGATCACGGATTGGGCAAACTTCCACGACGTGTTCCAGCGCGCTCTCGGATTTCCCGATTTCTACGGCCGAAAAATGGATGCGTGGATAGACTGCATGACGTCCGTTGACGCTCCTACGGATGGCCTGAGCAAGGTCACGGTGCAGCCGGGTGAAGTTCTCGTCTTGAGAATCGACAACCCATTCGACTTCAAGAGTCGATGCCCCGAACAATACGATGCGCTGATCGAAGGCGTGGCATTTGTGAACTTCCGCCGAACCGCCGCGGGCCAGCCTCCGGTGCTAGCGCTGCTCCTCAATGGCAACCCCTAACTCGCCTGGCACTTCGCCACGATCAGCGTAATATCATCCTGCTGCTCATGCGGACTGAATTGCCGCACCTCATCCACAACCGCGGCCAGCAAATCCCGCGATGACCGCTGCCGGTGACGCCGCAGCGCTTCCATCAATCGCTTTTCTCCGAATTCGTCGCCCGCATCATTGAACGCCTCAGTCACGCCATCGGTGTAAAGCAACAACGTGTCGCCGGCGTGGAAATCGTTTTCCCCCAGCGCGCAATCCCATTCTTTGAACAGCCCCAAAACCGTGCACGTGGACCCGAGCCGCTCCATCGAGTCATCGCCGCGCAACAACAAGGCCGGCAGATGCCCGCAATTCACGTAGCGCAGCCGCTCCGTCCGGCCGTCATATTCCGCAAAGAATAGCGTGGCGTAAGCGCTGTCGACGGTATTTTCGTAGAAAAGCTGGTTCACCGAGCGCAGCAGTAATTGAGGCTGGTCCAGAGCGGCTGCGTACTGACTGCGCAGATTCGCTTGCAGATTAGCCATCAAAAGTGCCGCCGCCATTCCTTTACCGGCAATATCTCCAACCACCAGGCCTAAACGCTGGGGACCCAGGTCCAGAAAATCGTAATAATCGCCACCCACCTGCAGGGCCTGGATGCAAATGCCGGCGTAATCCAGCGTCCCGCAAGCCGGCTGCGTTTGCGGGAACAGCCGGGCCTGCACCTGTTTCGCGATTTCCAACTCCTGTGCGGCGCGCCGTTCGGCTTCCAGTTTTTCGGCCACCGCCTGCCGCTGCGCCTGGATGGTCCGGCTCATTTCATCGATACTGACGAGCGTAAACGAGTTCCTGTCGATGTCCTCGAAGCGCGTAAACACTCCGCCCCAAGCCGATGCGCCACCTTTCCCTGGGGGCGATGCCCGTTCATACTTCACGCGCCTCAGGCGCGGCGTAAAACCGAATCGGACTCCGCGGTTGCGCCACTCGCGATACGTAGCCGTGACGTCTTCAGTAACCAGAACCACCTGCGTGGCCCGGCCAATCAGTTTATACTCCGCGGAATCGCGCTCAGGCTGAATCAGCGAGAGCACCGTGGATCCGTCGGGAGGCGCGACGGCCACCCAACGGCGCCCTCCCTGGAGACGCGCGTCGAAGGCCAGATCAAATCCAAGTTGATCCACGTAGAAGCGCACGCTTCGCTCCTGATCGCGAACATAGATATTCACGAAATAAATGGAGAGGTAGGAAGGAGAACTGGCCATCGCCGTGATTATAAGTCCTCTGTAGCCGTCGCAACCGGGTGTTATGATGATTACAGAATGTCGATGCTTTCGCCCAGACTGCAGCTGAAAGTCGCGCAGAAGCAGATCCTGACTCCGGGACTCGTCCAGATGGTGACGGTCCTTCAGTTGAACCGCCTCGAGCTGAAGGACATGATCACGCAGGAAATCTCCGAGAACCCGGTGCTCGAGGAATCGCTCGATGGCGTCGAAGAGCTGACGCCCGAGGAAGTGCAGGCCATTCTCGAATCTGAGCGCACCTCCGAGCCTTCCGATCAAACCATTCTCGAAACCGTAAATGGCGCCGCCGCCGTTGAGCCGGGAGTCGCCGCCGATGGAACGGAAGCGAATGCCGGGTTTGATTACGACGGCCCCGCCCTCCCTTCCATTGAAACGGCCTCCGAACCAGCCGCCACGGCGCCAGCGCCCGAAACCGAAATTCCGGATCAGAAAACCGACAAGGATCCCTTCGACGAAATCGACTTCGGTACTTTCTTCGATGAATACCTGGATCCGGGCTACAAGAGTCCCGCGTCCGAATCCGTCGAGAAGCCTTCCTTCGAAACTTTCCTTTCGTCCCCAGTCACGCTGGCCGATCACTTGAACTCGCAGTTGAGCGTGCTGGTGATGTCAGAAGATGTGCGCGACGCGGCCGACAACATCATCGGCAACCTGGACGAGAACGGCTATCTCACCGCCACGCTCGAAGAGATCGCGGATACCGGCCAGCACAGCATGGAGGAAATCGAGCAGGGGCTGCGGATCGTGCAATCGCTCGACCCTGCCGGCGTGGGCGCCAAGGATGTGCGCGAGTGCCTGCTGCTGCAGCTCGAGAGCCGGAACGGCCGCGGTGGCGTAGCCTGGCAGATCGTTTCCAACCATCTGAAGCTGGTTGAAACCCGCCAGTTCAAGGAACTCGCCAAAGTGCTCGGCAGGCCGCTGGAGCACATCCAGATCGCCTTGGATGTGATCCGTCACCTGGATCCATATCCCGGTCTGCGTTATTCCGACCGGGGCTCTCGTCAGATCGAGCCGGATGTCTACATCTTTAAAGAAGGCGACGAATATATCATCCAGCTCAACGACGACGATCTTCCGCAGCTTCGTTTGAACGCGCAATACCGGAAGATGCTGGATCGCGATCAGGAGCCCAGCAAAGAGATTCGAAACTACGTGAAGGACCGCTACGCCGCGGCCATCCAGCTCATCAAAAACATCGAGCAGCGCAAGCAGACCATTCTGAAGGTCTGCCAATCCATCGTGCGCCGTCAGATGGATTTTCTGGAGCACGGGATCGACCAGCTCAAGCCGATGATGATCAAGGAAGTGGCCGAGGAGATTGGCGTGCACCCCTCCACTGTCAGCCGCGCCGTGGCCAGCAAGTATGCCGACACGCCGCAGGGCGTGTTCGAGCTACGCTACTTCTTCTCGGAAGCGGTGCAGGGCTCAGCCGGCAGCGCCACCCCGCTGCTCATCCTGAAGCGTAGGGTGAAGAAGATGATCGAAGAAGAAGATTCGCAGCATCCCCTCACTGACGAGCAGATCACCGCGCGGCTTAAGTCCGAAGGAATAGACGTAACTCGAAGAACGGTTGCGAAGTATCGTGAAGATATGAAGATTCCGTCCACGCACCAGCGGCGAGTTCGCGACTAAATAGACTCGTCGCGCGGAGGTCAATTTCCATGAAAATAACCTATACGGGTCGGCATGAAGAATTCCCGCCGAAACAGCTTGCCAAGCTGGAGGCGAAGATCCAGAAGATGTCGAAGCTAACGAAAGGGGGCCAGGAAGCGCACGTAATTTTGAGCCAGGAGCGGTTTCTACGCAAGGTGGAAATCACCATGAACGCGTGGGACCACGCCCTGATCGGCGTCGGAACCGACCGGGATCTGGTCACCGCCGCTGACTCCGCGGTGGAACGGCTGGAAAAGCAACTGCTCAAACTGCGCACGAAGTTCCGCGACACCAAACGGTACAAAGGTAAAGTGACGGGCGCGCTGCAAGTGCTGGAGCCTGCCGCCGATACTTCCAAGAGCAAGAAGAAAGGCCCAGCCGTCACTCCTGCCGATGGCAAACATCCGAAGAAAATCTTTCGCGTCAACCATCGCGATGGCAGCAAACCCATGACCGTGGATGAGGCCATGCTCGAAATGGATTCCTCGCAGGATTACATGGTCTATCGCGACGCCTCCACCGATCGGGTCACAGTGCTAATGCGCCGGCCGGACGGGCATTTCGATCTCATCGAAAGCTAGTGGCTGGACGCGCCAAGGAGCAACCGGATTCGCCCGGCCCGCAACTCGTCATCATTACCGGCCTCAGCGGGTCCGGCAAGGCCACCGTTCTCAAAGCCTTCGAAGATCTGGGCTATTACGCAGTCGACAACCTGCCGGTCGGCCTGATTCAGAAATTTGCCGAGCTCACTCAGGATGCTCCCAATGTCCGCCGCGCCGCGCTGGTGATCGATATCCGCGAGGGGCTGGGCCTCAAGCAGTTTCCGGCCATTTACAAGAAGCTTCGGCGGCGACTCCCTGCCACGCTCGTATATCTGGAAGCTGACGACAGCACGCTGGTGCGCCGCTTCAGCGAAACCCGGCGCCCACATCCGCTGGGAATCAGCACCTCGGTTTCGAAAAGCATCCAAGAAGAGCGCGAGCAGTTGGCCCCCATTCGCGCTGTAGCGGACCACATCATCAATACATCAAAATTCAATGTTCACGAATTGCGCGAAGTGATTGAGGACAAATTCCGCGGCGGCCGCGAGCAGGCCAACATTCGGATCGATATCACCAGCTTCGGCTACCGGCACGGCGTTCCGCCCGACAGCGACCTGGTTTTCGACGTGCGCTTCCTTCCGAATCCCAACTACATTCCCGAGTTCAAGAACCTTACCGGACGGCACCCCCGGGTGGCGCGCTACATCCGGAGCTTCCCGCAATCTGTGGAATTCATCGAACGCATCTCGGAGCTGTTGGTCTATTTGATTCCCCACTACATTCGCGAAGGCAAAAGCTATTTAACCATCGCCTTCGGCTGCACCGGAGGTCATCATCGCTCGGTAATGATCGCCAGCGAAATCCGCAAGCGCCTGGCGCGAGCCGGTTTCAAAGTGAAAGAAACTCATCGGGACGTCAAGCGGTAAAACCGTTTCTGGTTTCTGGTTTCTGGTTCCACCTCACGGCCCATGGTAAACGATTGCGATAACCAGAAACCAGAAACAAGAAACCAGAAACGGGTTTTTGAGATAATTGATCAACAGATGTACCTTTCTCGCCGCCAGCTATTGCTTTCCTCTGCGTGCCTGCCCTGGGCCGGAATCCGGGCTCGCGCCCAGGACGAGACAACCTTCAAAACCGAAGTCAAAGTAGTAAACGTACTTGCATCCGTGCGTACCAAGAAAGGAGAAATCGTTCGCGATCTCTCGCAAGATGATTTCTCGCTGACTGAAGATGGGCGTCCGCAAACGATCAAATATTTCGCCCGCCAATCCGATCTGCCGCTAACCCTCGGCCTGATGGTGGATACCAGCATGAGCCAGATGCGCGTGCTTGAGGCAGAGCGTACCGCCAGCTTCCGCTTCCTCGATCAAGTGCTGCGCGAATCCAAGGACCAGGTGTTCATCATGCAATTCGACATGGCCATGATGTTGCGCCAGGCTCTGACCTCGTCATTCGGAAAGTTGAATGACGCGCTCGCGTATGTCGATACCCCCAGCCGCAAGGAGCTCGAGATGGGGGCATCGACGAGCAAGGGAACGGTCCTCTACGATGCGGTGGTAAAGGCGTCCAACGAAATTATGAAGAAGCAGAGCGGACGCAAGGCGCTTCTCCTGCTCACCGACGGTGTCGACGAAGGCAGCGACGCAACCGTCGCGGACGCGGTGGACGCGGCCCAGCGCGCCGACACGCTGATTTATTCCATTCTGTTCTCCGACCCGCGTTTCTATCTGTACGGCTCACCGGACGGATCGCGCGGCCTGATTCGAATGGCCAAGGAAACGGGCGGAGGGTTCTTCAACGTTTCCAAAAAATACGGCATCGATCAAATCTACGCCTCCATTCAAGATGAGCTGCGCAGCCAATACAGCCTGGGATATATTTCCGACCTGCCCGTCAGAATCTCAGAATTCCGCAAGATCCAATTGTCAGTCAAACAAAAAGGCCTGGTAGTGCAAGCCCGCGACAGATACTGGGCTCAGCGGTAATCCCTACCAAATCACTGGTGGGGCAGGTCCCCGACCTGCCAGACAAGCCGGAGGCTTGTCCTACCAAATCACCGAGCGATCGATATCGGCAATGCGCGCACGCCCCGTGAGCATCATCGCCATCTCAAATTCCCTGCGCAAAATCCCCACCACTCGCGCGACCCCCTCCGCGCCTCCCACGCCCAAGCCGTAAAGATACGGGCGCCCGATTCCCACCGCAGTAGCACCCAGCGCCAGCGCCTTCAATACATCCGTTCCGCGCCGGATGCCTCCATCCACAATCACCGGAATCCGGCCTGCTACTTTTTCCACCACCAGCGGAAGCGCATCGATAGTCGCTGGGACCGTATCCAAATTGCGCCCGCCGTGATTCGACACCACGATTCCCGAAACTCCCGCCTTCACCGCGATGGCCGCGTCATCCGGATTCAA
>JBEKJJ010000306.1:0-17155 GCA_050011295.1 Bryobacteraceae bacterium | reverse complement strand
TGCAAACGAGCGGCGCGTTCTGGACACGCTGCGAAAAAAGCTGGAGCGGGACTATCATCTGCTCAGTTATCTGCTGGATCATAGTCCCGCCTTGCACACCGGGAGCGAGGGCTTCGAGCAGCGCATGCTGATGTTGGATTTCGAGCTGATGAAGGCCTTCTACGCGCTCGCGTCGGTGCTGCCGCGTTCCCTGGCTCGACGCGCGCTCCAGGAGATGACGCAGGTGGTTTGCTATTTCGCCAATACGATGGGCGAACGGGGTGTGTGGACTTCGGTGGCTGAGTAGCGAACTGGCGGGTTGGCAACCCGCCCCACAGGTACAATAGGATTTCCGTGCGAATCCTCACGTGGTTGCTCCTCACGCCGCTTCTCCCCGCCCAGGACCGCGCACAATTCACTTGGCAAGGCGAAGTTGACGGCATCGACATCCTCTATCTACACGCCGATCGCCTCAACGTCCAGGCGAAAGAGGGCGCACCCGTCTCGCGCCAGCAATATCATTTTTACGACCGGCTTCCCGACTCCCGCCAGGATGCGCGCCTAGAAGTGCGGGAGGGCCGAGGATTCGTCCACATCATCGACCAGCCGCGGATCGAGAATCAGTACACGCTGGCCGTTTCCATCGAAGACCGCCAGCCCGGTAGCTCCTTCTATTCCATCGCCCTGTATTGGGATGCCTCCAACCAAGCCTTCGAGCGCGGTAACAAGACGGACAAGCTGGCCTGGAGCGGCCGGGTGGACGAAGAGGCCATCATTAGCTGCCAGGACAAAACCTGCACCTCCAAGGCGGACCGCGGCGCGCCCGTGGCCGAAGAGCGCTTCAAGTTTACCCGGCCCCTGCCGCATGGCGATGTCGCAGTGACTCTCGATGACCACGAGGGCCGCGGCGAGATCCGATTGGTGGAACAACCGCGCGAGAACAATAACTACACCGCCCGGGTCTCCATTCACGACCCGCAAAGCGGCTCCGGCGAATACTCCTTCACGTTGTCCTGGAAACGAACCGCCGGCAAGGAGCCGTTGCCGGTGCAAGAAGCCGAGCGTGGCATGCTCTGGTCAGGCGTCGTGAACGGCCGCGCGCGCGTCACCATCAAGGGCAGTTCTTCCATCTCAGAAACAATCCAAGGCGCGCCGATCACGGGCGAACGTGCGGACTTCTTGCGCCCGCTTCCTTCGCGCTCTGATCTCAAGCCAACGGTCAAAAACCTCAGCGGCAAGGGCCGCGTTGAAATTGTCGAGTATCCAACCGAAAAGAACAATTACCGATTGGTATTCGAAGTCGGCGGCTCAGAAACCGGCCCCTCAACATACACGATTGAGGTTGACTGGTAATTGGAATCTCACTTCAAAATTATGGGGTTGTTGTGCATTCTAGCGGGCGACTTCGGAGGCTTGGCCGGCACGGCCCTGCTTCGAGCGCCGCGTACGGCCCGGTGATCGTTTACATCGTCACAGGTTGGATGCTGCTGCTGTTGATTATGATTATCCCGTGCCTCGCGCTCGGTGTCGGCCTGCTGAACTTCCGCCCTTGGACGCGCTCACGGGCCCCGGTCGACGGGGAAGCCCAGGACCCCGAATTCGTTAAGGCAAATCTCTCAGATGCGACAGAGGTTTCCCTAGCCGCCAAAAGCTCTCAATCATTGACACTCACTGTCCGAAGCGTCCGGTGACCATCTTCTTCTTTTTTCTTTGCCTCTCCCGCAACGATTTACGAGGCCTGTCCCATCCGGGCCTGCCGCGCCGGCCTTAATCTACGATTGAAGACCATGAAGCGCCGACTCCATACCGCCAGATCTCGACGCCCCGAACGTGACGCATCGTCAGTTTTTGATCATCTGCGAGGCCCGAGCACCACTCCTACACCTTTAGAAATCAACAAGCTGCGGACAATGCGCCTCGACACACCAAGAGCGGCCGGTTGCGTCACGACCAACGAGAAACGAGAAACGAGAAATGTCGTTCGCATCTCCCTTGCGTCTCCTAAACGCCTGTAGTTGGAACCGCGGACCCTCCACTTGCGTACACTCAACATGCTCCAAGACCTTCGCTTTGCGTTTCGATCCTATTTAAAGACTCCGGGATTTGTGGTGGTGGCTGTCCTCGCGCTAGCGCTAGGGATTGGAGCCAACACTGCCATGTTTAGCGCGCTGGACGCGGTGCTTTTGCGGCAGCTTCCCTATCGCGATCCGGCGCGGCTGGTCATGATTTGGGAATCGAACCCGCTGGTCGGCGGATTTCTCGCGCAGCGCTTGCCCGCCTGCCTCAAAGACGTACTCGAATGGAAGCGGCAGAGCCGGCTGCTGGACGATCTCGGCTATTTGCAGGAAGCGCAAGTCAACCTTACCGGCCTGGACAAGCCGGAACAGGTGCAGAGCGTTACGGCTTCCACCAATTTTCTAAGCCTGCTGGGCGTACAAACTATGCTGGGGCGTGGATTCACCGCTTCCGATTCTCCGGGGAAACGCGGATCGGTGGCGCTCATCAGCTATGCGATGTTCGAACGGAAATTCGCGAAGGATCCTGGCGCCATCGGCAAGACCATTCACGTCGACGAGGCGCCTTACACCATCATCGGTGTATTGCCTCCCGAGTTTCATCTTCCCGCGATGTGGGAAGGCTTCGATCAGAAGAAGCCGGACGTGTGGCTCACCATGAGCGCGGCGGGAATGAGTGACGCCGAACTCTCCGGCCGGCAGAATTTCGTTTTCGCGCGTTTGAAGGACAACGTAACGTTGGAACAGTTCCGGGCCGAGATGGCTTCCATCGATCAGCGCTTGATCCAGCTTTATCCGAAGTTGAACACCACTTTTGGAGTCAACGTATTCCCTCTGTTCGTGGAAGACGTCGGCGCGGTGATGCGGCGCACCATCGTAGTGCTGCAGTTCGCGGTGGCATTCGTGCTGCTGATCGCCTGCGCCAACGTGGCAAATCTTCTGCTGGCTCGAGCCGCGGGACGTGAAAAAGAGATCGCCATTCGCATTGCGCTGGGAGCCGGCCGCTGGCGCTTGGCGCGGCAGATGCTGGCCGAAAGCCTGCTTCTCAGCGTATTTGCGGGAGCGGCGGGAGTCGGGCTTGCCTTCGCGGGAATGCAGGCGATTCGAAAGTTCGCGCCGGAAGACAATTACCACCTGCATCAACTGACGCTGGACGCGAAAGTGCTCGTGTTTACGCTGGGAGCGGCTCTCCTTACCGGACTAATTTTTGGTTTGGCTCCGGCCATTCAGACGGCGCGGCAAAACGTGAATGAATCGCTCAGTAAGGGCGGCCGCGGAGGCGGGAGCGGAGTTTCCGGACGTCTGCGCAATGTGCTGGTGATTTCTGAAGTCGCGCTGGCGCTGGTGCTGCTTGCGGGTGCCGGTCTGATGATCCGCAGCATGGCTTCCCTCCTCTCCATCTCGCCGGGATTCCGGACCGATCATCTGCTGACCATGCACGTTAATCTCAATGCGCCGAAATATCAGGATGAGAAGCTCGTGAAAGAGTTCTGCAACGAACTGCTGGATCGCGTAGTGCGTGTCCCGGGCGTCAAGTCCGCTGCAATTGGATCGGGTTTCCCGATGCTCGACCGGATTTCTGCCACTAATTTCCGCGTAGAAGGGGACCCACCGCCAGCCGACGGAACAGTATCCCTAGCCGATCAGACACCGGTGGGTGACGGATATTTCGAAACGCTCGGGATGCCTATTCTTCGAGGGCGCTCCTTCACGCGCTTGGATGCCGAGCAATCGAAACCATCCGTGATCGTGGTGAATGAAGCGCTGGCCAGGCGCATCTCGCCGCGCGGCGAAGCCATTGGCAAGGTCCTGCTGCTGGGCGGCGGCGAAAATCCTCAGCATTACACCGTTGTAGGTATCAAGGCCGACACGCATCAGATGGGCCTCGACACGGAGGTGCGGCCGGAGTTGTTTCTGCCGACCCGCACGTTCAATTCGATCGCATTGGTAGTGCGGACCGCGGACGACCCGTTGCGGCTCTCGAATGCCGTCCAAAGCCAGGTCTGGGCCATCGATTCGAATCAGCCCGCGGCGGACGTGGCTAGCATGGAACAGCGAATGGCCGAGGGGCTGGCGCAGCGCCGTTTCAACATGCTGCTGTTCGGGATTTTCGCTACGCTTGCGCTGTTGCTGGCGAGCGTGGGCATCTACGGCGTGCTCGCGTACACGGTCACGCAGAGAATGCGCGAGATCGGAATTCGCATCGCCCTCGGCGCCTCCGCGCGTAACGTCGCAGGTCTGGTGTTGCGCCAAGGATTGCTGCTGGCGTTGGCTGGCGTAGTGGCTGGCGGCGCCGCCGCATTTGCGCTCACGCGCTGGATGGAGAGCCTGATCTTCGGCGTCAGCCCCACCGATCCGATTACGTTCTCGGCAGTATCGACGCTGCTTGTGGCTATCGCGCTGGCTGCCAGCTATGTTCCCGCGCGCAGAGCCGTCAAGCTGGACCCCGTGCGGTCGCTACGCGTCGAGTAGCGTCTGCCTTATTATCAAAACAGCTATGCCGCGTTTGCCGGACGCGCTCAGTCTTTGCATGATTGTGAAGAACGAAGAGCGTAACCTTGCCAGGTGCCTCGATTCCGTACAAGGTCTGGCCGGCGAGTTCATTATCGTCGACACCGGCTCCACGGATCAAACACCGGCCATCGCAGCCGGCTACGGCGCGGCCGTGATCCCGTTCGATTTCACGGTCGTCGATTTTGCGGCCGCACGCAATCACGCCATTGCACACGCACACGGCCGGTGGATCCTGATGCTGGACGCCGATGAGGTGCTGGCTCCGGAAAGTGCGCCGGAGCTCGATAAGCTGATCGCGCTCGATGAAAACGCGGGATACTTTCTGGAGCGCCACAATCACTCCTTGGATTCCGAAAATTCAGTTACCGACTATGTCGTCCGACTCTTTCCGAACCGTCCGGATTATCGATACCGCGGCCGCGTGCACGAAATCATCGACTCCTCGATTCTGTCCGCGGGCGGGCGCTTGCATAAGACCCAAATCCGCATCCATCACAGCTTTTCCTCAGACCGTGAAGCGCGGCGCCGCAAGAACCACTGGTACATCCAAATCTTGAAGGAAGAGATTGCCGCAGACCCGTTGGACCCCACGCGCCTCGATTTTCTGGCCGCCGAATATCACCAGCTCGAAATGTTCGACGAAGCTATCGAAATCGCCGAACGCATCGTGCGCGTGCGGCCGCAAGACGCAAGAGCTCATTACTTCCTGGGCGTCTATCACCTGATTTACAAGTCCGACCTGGCGCGAGCCCGAGCCGATTTCAACCAGGCATTGAAGCTCCGCCCCGACTACCCCGAAGCCGCGGGATTTCTCGCGCAGATCGACCAACGGGAAAGTGAGCGCCTCCGGCAGGTAAATTTATGAATAACTTAGCGTTGTCTCAAATATAAGATGATGCGATTCCTGACCGCCTTACGCGATGTGTGTAACTGCCATGCTGCAACAGTCTTGGATTCACCCGCGTTTTTTCTTGATTTTCGGCGCTTCCGCAATCCTACTTGCTGGAACTGGCCCCCGGAATGTGCCCAACAGCGCAGGCCTGAAACAGGCTTGGCTCCAAGCGATGTATGCCATGGAGCCAGACAGCTCTCACGGATTCACGGCCCAGAACGCTGCCCAGAACCTGAAGCTCTCGTTCGGATCATCCGGAACCCGGCTGATTCACGGCAATCGAAGCCTCACGCTGAGGCTGCGGGGATATGGCCCAGGCGTGCTTTCGAGCGCGGGGAACCGCGTGGAATATCGGCGCGGCTTGTTGACCGAGTGGTACGTCAACGAAGCCCGCGGGCTGGAGCAAGGCTTCACATTGTCGGCGCGGCCGGGAAATTCCGGCAACGGCCCACTCGAAATTGCGCTCCAGATCGGCGGATCGCTGCATCCGACGCTTCGCGCGCCGAATGAAGTGGCCTTGCTTGATGCGGAAGGTCGCGCCGTACTGCGCTATGGCGGCCTGAAAGCGTGGGACGCAAGAGGAAAAGAGCTGGCATCGCGGCTCGCGGTGGAAGGTGACCAAGTTCGGATCGTCGTTCAAGACGCCCGCGCGGTTTATCCCGTCACCATCGATCCAACATTTACGCAGATTATGCTCACGCCGAGCGATGGCGCCGGCAGTGCTCGTCTGGGTCAGTCTCTTGCGATCGCCGGTAACACAGCCGTGGTTGGAGCGCCTTCCGAGGGCGGGCTTACAGGCGCGGCTTACGTATTTGTATTGTCCGGCACAGCATGGAGTCAGCAGGCCAAGCTAACCGCATCGGATGGTGCGAGTGGTGACCAATTCGGCAGTTCGGTTTCGTTGTTCGGTACAACGGCCGTGATCGGAGCCCCCGGCAACTCCGGCCAAGGAGCAGCGTATGTGTTCACTACTACTGGTTTCACCTGGTCCCAGCAGGCCAAGCTGACCGCTTCGGACGGCGCCGCCGGGGATCAATTTGGCATCTCAGTCGCAGCGAGCGGACCCAACGTGCTGGTGGGAGCTAGCGGCAGTGCGTCCAACCAGGGAGCAGCCTACGTATTTGCATCCGCAGGCTCGACTTGGACCCAGCAGGCCAAGCTCACTGCCTCCGATGCAGCAAGCGGCGATCAATTCGGCTTGTCGGTTTCGTTGAGCGGAACTACCGCCGTGGCGGGAGCCTCGGGAAAATCCGGCAGCACCGGCGCGGCTTACGTGTTCGTCAGCTCAGGTACAAGTTGGACCCAACAAGCCAAACTCACGGCTTCCGATGGAGCGAGCGGGGATGAGTTCGGCTTCTCGGTTGCCGTAGATGGAGACACGTTGGTGTCGGGGGCCCCAGACAAAAGTTGCCAATTTAATTGCGGCACACCATCGGCCGGAGGCCTGGGAGGGGCCTACGTGTTTGCCTTTTCCGGTTCCAGCTGGAGCCAGCAAGCCGAACTGGCGTCCTCGGACGGCGGTGGCGGATTCGGCTGCTCGGTCGCGGTGAGCGGGACCACGGCGATTGTGGTGGAAAACTACAACAACTCGTCTTTGATGGGAGCGGCCTTCGCGTTCGTCCGTTCCGGCTCGAATTGGGCCCTGCAGTCCAAACTCGCCGCCTCAGACCTTGTGGTGGGTGACGGGGTTATCCCGGCCGCGGTGAACGGCAGTTTCGCGCTTTTTGGGGTGCCAGGAAAAAACGGAGCGCAAGGCGAGGCGTACGTGTTTATTCAGACAGGAACAGTTTGGACCCAACAAGCCGAGCTGAAAGCCTCCGACGCCACCAGCGCGGACAGTTTCGGCGACGCAATTGCCGTGAACGGCGAAACGGCGTTGGTGTCTTCCCCTACCAAGGCTTCCAATCAAGGCGCTGTCTACGTTTTTGTGCGTTCGAGTTCCGACGGAACCTGGAGCCAGCAGGCTAAATTGACGGTTCCAGGCCCAGCCAGCTTCGGCCAGGCGGTTTCACTCAGCGCCGACACCGCTGTCATCGGTGCTACCGATACCGCCTATGTTTTTGTGCGCTCGGGAACAAGCTGGACGCAGCAGGCGAAGTTGGCTGGCTCCGACTCAGTAGCGGGTGACCGCTTCGGCGGTGCCGTCGCGGTAGATGGGGACACGACCGTTATAGGGGCCAGCGCCCATAGCAACTTCCTGGGGGCGGCCTACGTGTTTGTGCGTTCCGGAACCACCTGGACCCAGCAGGCAGAATTGACCGCCTCCGACGCAGCGGCCAACGATCAATTTGGTACCAGTGAAGCGATAAGCGGGGATACAATCTTGACGGGTGTACCTTCCAAGAATTCGTTTCAGGGCGCGGCGTATGTTTTTGTGCGCTCTGGCACTACCTGGACCCAGCAGGCCGAATTGACCGCTTCCGATGGCGTCTCACCTGACAATTTCGGCCACGCCATTTCGTTGAGCGGCGACACGGCACTCGTCGGGGCTTACCTCAAAAACGGGGGCATAGGTGCAGCCTACATTTTTGTAAGCTCGGGCACGGACTGGACCCAGCAAGCCGAACTGACGGCCATCGACCCCGCGGCCGGGGCCATATTCGGCACCACGGTCTCAATCGATGGAAACTTGGCCGTGGTTGGGTCGTATAAAGGCAATGGGGGACTTGGAGAGGCGTACGTTTTCGCCCAATCCGGCACAAATTGGACCCTATCCATGCAGCTGAAAGCAGTCAACGGCGTGAAGGGCGATGATTTCGGGCAACAGGTTTCCATCAGCGAAGGAACGGCAATCGTTGGCGCGCCGGGCCACGCCGGCGGAGAGGGAGCCGCTTATGTATTTCCCTTCCCGACCTTACCCTCCAGCGGTCTGGTGAACGCCGCCAGCTTCGCCCACACGGTGGCGCCGGGATCTATCGTCAGCATGTTCGGAACCAACTTTGCGAATTCGACTGGCGCCGCAAGCGTCAAGCCCTTACCCGACACCTTGAACGGCGTCTCAATCTTGGTCAACAACGTTCCCGCGCCAGCGCCATTGATCTTCGTGAACCAACTCCAGGCGAATTTCCAGATGCCCTTTGAAACCCAGCCGGGCATGGCAACCGTGGTGGTCACCGCCAATGGACTTGAGAGCCAGGCGGCGATGGTGAATGTCAGCGCGGTGGAACCCGGAATCTTTGTCGCGGGGACGAACCAAGCCGTGGTTTTGAATCCAGACAATTCCGTCGCCGATAGCGCGAGTCCCGCCAAGGTAGGAACGGTGGTGGTGATGTACGTCACCGGATTGGGCCCATTGGACCATCCACTGCCTACAGGATCGCCAGCTTCGAGTAGCCCGCTATCGAACGCGACGGTGGTTCCCACAGTAACCGTCGGCGGAGCAAATGCGGTGGTGCAGTTCGCCGGCATGTCCCCAGGCTTCGTGGGCTTGGGTCAGATCAACATGGTGATCCCGAAGCTGGCTACTGGAACCTATCCGGTGGTGGTTACGCAAGGCAGCCAGTCCAGCAACAATCCAGTGATGAGCGTAACGCAGTAACTCGCCCCGTAGCGCAAGCCTCCGGCTTGCTCCGGACAAGCCGGAGGCTTGTCCCACGGCTGCTATCTTGATACTTGCGCCGGGAACTCGTCATCATTGTACTTTTCGTTTTGGCCCTCAGGCTTCCGTTCCTCAATCAGGCCATTCAAGGCGACGATGTCTACTATCTTTACGGCGCTCAGCACGCGCAGATCGACCCGCTCCATCCGTTGCACGTCCGCTACGTTTTCCTGGGCCAGATGGTGGATATGCGCGGCCATCCGCATCCGCCGCTGAACTCCTGGTATCTCGGCCTGCTGCTCGCGGTTTTCAAGGACGTTCATGAGATCCCGTTCCATGCTGCGTACATCCTGTTCTCGCTGATCGCCGCGCTCAGCGCGCTCTCGCTCGCGCACCGTTTCAGCCCTTATCCCCTCGCGGCCACGCTGCTATTTCTCGCGACGCCGGCCTTCGTCATCAACGGCAATTCGCTCGAAGCGGATCTGCCGTTCCTGGCCTTCTGGCTGCTCTCGGTCGCTCTGTTCGTTGGCGCGGTGCAGCGCCACTCGCTGCGTCGATTGCTCGGCTCGTCGGTCGCTATGGCATTCGCAGCGCTGGCGGCCTACCAAGCCGTGATCCTGACCCCGATCCTGCTGCTATACGCCTGGCAATGGGGCCGCAAGTGGCGCGCCGCCTGGATCGCAACTTGTACCGCGCCCGTCGTCCTGGCTGCCTGGTCGCTCTACGAACGCTTCTCCAGCGGAACGCTCCCCGCTCAGGTGCTGGCCGGCTACATGCAAACTTACGGGCTGCAGGCATTTGACCAAAAGATAAGGAACGCTGTAGCACTCACCGGCCATCTGGCCTGGATCGTCTTCCCGGGCCTCTGGCTCCCGCCATTGATGACCATCCCCGTGGCCATTGGCGCGGCGTTCTACGATTTGAATCCACTTTTCTGGGCTTCCATCGCCATCGGGCTTGGAATCCTCCTCTGGTGCGCGCGCAAATGGCGCGATTTCCTGGCGCAGTGGGTTCTTATATTCTTCGCCAGCGCTCTAATTCTTTTTTTCGCGGGATCGGCGCGGTATTTGTTGCCCATCGCGCTGCCCGTCGCGATCCTGGCCACGCGCCGCGTCAGCCGGCGCTGGCAAAAGATCGGATTCGCCGTTTCGCTCGCCCTCGGCCTCGCTCTTGCAATCGTCAATTATCAACATTGGGATGGCTACCGCAAGTTTGCGCGAGCACTCAAGAACGACGTCGAATCCAAACGCGTCTGGATCAACGGCGAGTGGGGATTGCGTTACTATCTGGAATCGGAAGGCGCGCTTCCGCTACTGTCCGGGCAAGCCGTTCATCCGGGCGAAATGGTGGCTTCCAGCGCGCTCTGCTATCCACAGCCATTCACCACCGGCGGTGGAGTGCTGGCGCTGATAGCGGAACGGACCATCCGGCCCTCCATTCCGCTGCGCATCGTAGCTCTGAACGGAAAATCAGCGTACTCCACCACCATGTTCGGGCTACGGCCCTTCGATGTTTCTCTCGCTCCCATCGATCAAGTTCGCGCCGAAATGGTTGTAGAGCACAAGCCCACACTTTCCAACCTCCCGATGAACGCGCCCGAAGCTGACCTGCAGATCGCGAGCGGCGTCTACCAACTCGAAAATGGCCAATGGCGCTGGATGAGCCAGACCGCCGTCATCCTGCTGAAACCTCCCGCACAGCCGTCCCCGCTGGTAGTTCGCTTTACCATCCCGGAGCAATCCCCTGCCCGGCGAGTCACGGTGGAACTAAACAATCGGCCCGTAACATCCCAAACGTATCCGGGCCCTGGCAACTACACGCTATCCAGCGCACCGTTGAACCCAGAGGGCCCGAGCGCCACGGTTACGATCACGGTAGACAAGAGCTTCTCGGTCCCAAGCGACCATCGGCAACTGAGCATCATCCTGAGCGAGGTGGGGTTTCAATAAGTTGTAGGGCAGGTTGCCAACCTGCAGCGGGTTGCCAACCCGCGGCTTTTGCGCCGATTACCAATCGGCGCGCAGGTTGCCAACCTGCCCTACACGGCATTGCTATACTAAGGGTTTAACCGCTCCCTGTTCAGGCGAGGTTTCCGTGTTCTTCAGCGTTAAGGAGTTGGAATTAAAGAAGGTCCGTTTCGACGTGGCCTTCTCTCCTGGTGAGATCCAATACGATCAGGGACTTAGTCAAGCCACGCCGCTCGAAGCGGTAGGCGGCGCGGAGTTGCTCCCCCATACGTTGGGAGAGATCCGGATACAGGGACACCTGAAGGTCCGGATGCGGGCGGATTGTGACCGGTGCCTGGAGCCGGCCGAGTTTCCGATCGACTCGGATTTTGATCTCTTCTATCGTCCGGCCAAGCGCGCCGGATACGAAGAGGATGTCGAGATCGACGAGGGAGAAAGTGAAGTCGCCTTCTATGAAGGCGGCGGTGTAGAGTTGGAAGATATTTTGCGGGAGTTTGTTTTGCTCTCGCTGCCGATGCAGCGCATTTGCCGGGAAGATTGTCACGGTATCTGCCCCAATTGCGGCCAAGACCGCAATCTGGCGGACTGCGCCTGTGAACCCAGGCCGGCGGATGACCGCTGGTCGGCGTTGAAGAAACTTCAAGTCAAAGGAACATAAATGCCCAATCCGAAAAGAAGACATTCCAAGGAGCGCACGTCCACCAGAAGAGCGCATGATTCCCTGAAGACCCCCGGCATGGCCGAGTGCCCGAACTGTCATGAGCCCAAGATGCCGCACCGTGCCTGCCCGCATTGCGGGCGATACAAGGGTCGCGAAGTGATCGAAGTAGCGGAAGAATAGCCAGGGACGTCGTATAATTCTCATTCATGCTGATCAACCCATGCTAACCATCGCGGTGGACGCAATGGGCGGCGATCACGCCCCGAAAGCCGAAGTGGATGGGTCCGTTCGCGCCGCCAAAACTCTGGGCGTAAAAATCGTCCTGGTCGGCAAACAGGATGTCCTTCGCAATGAATTGGCCCAGCACGGGGATCTGGACGGATTGCCCATAGAAATCCTGCACGCGAGCGAACAGGTCACCATGGAAGATAGCGCCGCCAAGGCCGTTCGCAGCAAGCGCGACAGCTCTATCCGAGTTGCGTCCCGGTTGGTCCGGGATGGCGTGGCGCACGGTGTGGTGTCGGCCGGCAATACCGGAGCCGTAATGGCCACCGCGAAGATGGTGCAAGGCATGGTGCCGGGCGTCGATCGTCCTGCGCTGGCCTCCGCCTTTCCCACTCTCAAAGGCACGCCGGTGGTGGTGGTGGATGTCGGCGCGAATGTAGACTGCTCAGCGCGCATGTTGGCCCAATTCGCGGTGATGGGCGATATTTATTCCCGCGTGGCTTTTCGGAAGCCGAAGCCGCGCGTGGGCCTGCTTTCGATCGGTGAAGAAGAACACAAAGGCAATGAGCTGACTCGCGCCGCCACGCCGTTGCTCAAGGCGCTGCCCATCCACTTCGTAGGCAACGTGGAAGGCGGCGACATCTTCACGGGCGATCTCGACGTGATTGTCTGCGACGGATTTGTGGGCAACGTCGCATTGAAGGTGGGGGAAGGTTTGGTAGACATGATCTACCAGATGTTGCGTGAGTCACTGGAAGCCACTATCACGCGCAAAATCGGCTACGTGTTATCCCGCGCCGCGTTCCAGGATTTCAAGAAGCGCCTGGATTATTCCGAGCATGGTGGGGCGCCCCTACTGGGCGTCAAGGGCGTTTGCATCATTACCCACGGACGTTCGAACGCCAATGCCATCAAGAACGCCATCCGCGTAGCGAAGGAATTGGCGGGCGGCAAGATCAACGAACGCATTGAAGCTGAATTAGCGAACGGCCATCCGCCCAGTGTCGCTGCTAACGCGGATTAATATGCGCCTCGTCGCTGGTTTCCTCATCGGATTGGTTTCGCTCCTCGCCGCTCCGCAGGATCCGGTGCAGTGGAAGCTGACGTTCGATTCGCAGTCGGCGCCGCCTGGTTCAAAGATCCTCGCTCGCCTCACCGGCAGGCTGGAGCCCGGCTGGCATCTCTATTCGGGAACCACGCCGCGGCCTCCTATCGCCACAACTGCCGTTTTGGCCGAAAGTCCCGTAGTCGCGGGGTTCAAGACCTATCAACCGAAGCCGCTCATCAAACTGGACCCTTCGTTCAACGTCAACACGGAGACTTTCGGCGAAGAAGTTATTTTCATATATGAAATCGAGCTGAAGAAAGACGCGCCTGGCGGGCTGGCGGAATTGACGGCGCAGGTACGCTACCAGTGCTGCAACGATAACATCTGCCTTCCGCCCAAGCGCAAGACCGCGGCGGCGTCCATCAACATCGATCCAGCGGCCAAGGCGGCGACCATCGTGATCCCGGCCGGCTACACCGAATTCCGGAAAGCCTCGGCTGCGGCCGCGCCGTCCGCTCCCGTCGCGCCCGCGCAGAATCCGCAATCCTCCGACCTCGGCATCTTCCTGCTCACAACATTTGCGGCCGGACTTGCTGCCATTTTCACGCCTTGCGTCTTTCCGATGATCCCGTTCACGGTCTCGTATTTCATCAATCGCAACTCCGCCTCCAAGCGCGATGGCGTACTGCAAGCCGTGGTCTTTTGTATCGGTGTCATCGTATTCTTCACCGGCCTCGGGCTGATCACAAAAGCCATCGCCGGACCCATCGGTGTAGTGAAGCTAGGCAACAGCCCGTGGGTCAACAGCTTTATCGGACTGGTGTTCATCGTATTCGGATTGAGTTTGCTGGGGGCATTCGAGCTGACGCTGCCGTCGGGACTCCTCACCAAATTGAATCAGGCCTCCGAGGGCGGCGGGTATTTCGGCACGCTGATCATGGGCCTGACGTTCACGCTCACCTCATTCGCCTGCATAGGACCAATCGTGGGTCCGCTGTTGGTCGCTTCCGTGCAAACCGGCGGGATTCAGCCGGTGCTCGGCATGGCTTCATTCGCTAGCGGATTGGCGCTCCCGTTTTTCGTCCTGGCATTGTTTCCTTCTTTTTTGAAGAAACTGCCGAAGAGCGGCGGATGGTTGATGCGCGTAAAAGTGGTGCTGGGGTTTATCGTGCTGGCGGTGTCGATCAAGTATCTGAGCACCGCCGATCAGATTCTGCAGACCAATCTGATCTCGCGCGAGGTGTTTATCGCTGCCTGGGTGGTGCTCTTCGCCCTGCCCGGGCTGTATCTGTTCGGATTCCTGCGCCTGGAAGGCATTCAGTCCGACGAACATTTGGGTGTGGGGCGAATGCTGCTCGGCTCCGTTTTTTTGATCTTCTCCATCAGCCTGCTTCCTGGATTGTTCGGCGCAACGCTCGGCGAGTTGGAAGCCGCCATTCCAGTGCAGGCGAAAACCACTTCCCTTGGCGGCGCGGGCCAGGAAAATGGCGGGCCGCTCTGGATGAAGAATCAATACAAGGAAGCGCTCGCAAAAGCCCGTGCGGAAAACAAACTGGTTTTCGTCAACTTTACCGGCAACGCGTGCACCAACTGCCACTGGATGAAGGCCAACATGTTCCCGCGTCCGGAAATCGCGCCGCTGCTGAAGGATTTCGTCCTGGTGGATCTGTACACCGACGGTAGCGATGCGGTTTCTGAAGAGAATGCCAAGATGGAGGAGGAACGCTACAAAACCGTTTCCCTTCCCTTCTATGTAATCCTCGATCCGGATGAACACGTCATCGCAACATTCCCAGGTTCCACGCGCGACGTGCAACAGTTCGCCAATTTTCTAAAAACAAAATCACCGGCCGCGTTCGCTGGCGGTCAAGAACTGAAGAACTCACCGGTTCCTGGTTGATCTGGACAAAAACAGTTCGCCTGCAAGCGCTTCTTGTTCCCGGTCGCCCGCGGCTTTCCATTTCGCCAGCGCCTTTTGGCGGAGCCCATCCAGCAACTCGAATTGGCGCCGCGCTTCCAGTACTCTCGCCCGCTGCTCCACCACTTTCGCTTCCACCTGCTGCTCGAGATTCTCGAAGGCCCGGACTCTCTGATGCACGTGGATCCGATAAGAGTCCAGGTTCTCAAGTTCCAGGCCCGGCATCGAAGGTTGGGCCAACACTTCCCGTGCGGAGGTAGCCGCCGAGTCACGCACGCGCTGCTTGGCGTCGGCGAGCGCTTGCCGTTCGGCTCGCACTTGTTGCAGCTTGAGCTCCTCCACGGTGAGTTGTTCCAAACGCCACCGCCGGACCCGTTCGAGCGGAAAATTGAAGCGCTTCATCCCGCCAGCTTGGCCAGTTCACGCAATTGTGCCATGGTCTGCTCGAACGGAGCGTGCAGCGCGTTGTCCTGTTTCAGGAACTCGATCAGTTGTGGCCGCATCCGGATGGCCGCGTCCAACTTGGGATTCGCGCCACTGGCGTAAGCGCCCAGGTTGATTAAGTCCTCGGCGCGCTGATGCGTGGCCATAGCGTCGCGGATTTTCATGGCAGCATCGCGCTGCTCGGGACTATAAAGGCGCGGCGCCAGGCGGCTCACCGATTGCAGAATATCGATAGCCGGATAGTGCCCGGCGGAGCCAAGTTCACGCGAAAGAATGATATGGCCGTCCAGAATGGCGCGTACGGCGTCGCATATCGGCTCATTGAAGTCGTCCCCCTCCACCAGGACGGTAAAAAAACCTGTGATGGATCCCTTGCGGAAGCGTCCGGCCCTTTCGAAGATTTTGGGAAGCAGGTTGAAAACAGATGGCGTGTAGCCTTTCTGGCTGGGTGGCTCGCCGGCAGCCAAGCCGATCTCGCGTTGCGCCATGGCCAATCTGGTAATCGAATCCATTACCAGCAGAACGTCCGCCCCCTGGTCGCGGAAGTATTCGGCCGCCGCTAGCGCAACGAACGCGGCCCGGATGCGGAGCGGCGCCGGCCGGTCTGAAGTAGCAACTACCAGCACCGAACGTTTCAAGCCATCGGGGCCGAGCTCGTGCTCGATGAAATCGCGCACCTCACGGTTTCGCTCTCCGATCAGTGCGATCACGCTCACATCCGCCGAGCTATGCCGCGACATGGCACCCAACAGAGTGCTTTTTCCCACGCCGCTGCCGCCGAAAATCCCAATCCTCTGCCCTTTGCCGCAGGTTAGTAAGCTATCGATGGCGCGTATGCCCGTTCCAAGAGGTTGGCCGATGGGTTCCCGGTCCAGTGGACCCGGCGCTGCGGCATACAAGTCGTAAGGTATCTTGGCGCCAATGGGGCCAAGATCGTCCAGCGGTTTTCCGAAGCCATCGATCACGCGGCCCAGCAACTCGGGGCCGGCTTCCATACGGGCGTCTTCCTTGCGTGCCGTAATGCGATCGCCCAGATGCAGCCCATCAGTTTCTTCGAGCGGCATCGATAGCACCCGGCCGTCGCGAAATCCGATGACCTGCGTGCGAATCACACGCCCGTCCTGGGTGCTGATTTCGCAGAAGTCGCCGATCGCTGCCGCCGGCCCGTTCGATTCCACCAGCAGACCCACCAACTCCGTCACGCTTCCGGTCCAGCGGCAGGTCTCGATCTTAGCCAGCCTTTCGTGATAAGGCGCGAGCTTGATCATACTCTCCGTACCAGGTCTGCAAGCCCCCGCTCAATCTCCGACAGCTGAGTTTCCACCGACGCGTCCAGCGCGCCACGGCTGGAATCCAAAATCGCCGCGCCACGCTCCAGGCCAGGATCGGAAACCACCTCGACACGCTGCGGCAGCCCCATTTTCCCCAAAAATTGTTTCACCATGGGAGCGTCCTCCGGCCGGATTCGGACCGTATGCACTTCGCGCGCCTCGATCTTTTCGAGCGCCGCCTTCACCAGCCCCAATAGAGCTTCCGGAGCCACCGTCAGCTCCCGGTGCAGGATCCGCCGCGCGATCGCCAGCGCCAGCTTTACTACATCTTCTTCGGCTTCCTGCCGGAAACGTTGCCGCATGCCGGACATTTCCTCGATAGCGCGCGCAAGCCGGACATTCATGGCTTCCACGTGCGCGCCCAGTTCCTGCCGCGCCGACGCCTGGCCTTCCTGAACACCTTGCTGATGGGCCGCCAGGATCTTCTGCTCCACATCATCCCCACTCCTCCGGTTTCGGCCGCCTTCGGAGGCCTGAGGCGGGACAAACTGGCCCCTTGGCTCATGCGCTGGCTCGTGCTTCACCGGATGTTCTTCATTCGAGCCAACGCTGCGCCAGGCGATCGGCTCGATCGGGATTCCACCGCGATGCAGCTTAGACGACATACTGCTCGCCCACTGTGC
>JBEKJJ010000305.1:0-9148 GCA_050011295.1 Bryobacteraceae bacterium | reverse complement strand
ATACTTGCCGAAGAATTCTTTTCGGACGAAGGCGCCGTCCTTGGCTTTGAAGCTTTGATACTCGCCGTCCAGCGCCTCGCCCATGCGCTTGATTAGCAGGCCGGTCGTATCGCGAGCGAGCAACGGATCCCAATTGCAGCCCCAGAGAACTTTAATAACGTTCCAGCCGGCGCCTCGGAAGGCGGCTTCTAGCTCGGTGATGATTTGGCCGTTGCCGCGGACGGGACCATCCAGCCGCTGCAGGTTGCAGTTGACGACGAAGATGAGATTGTCGAGTTTCTCGCGCGGGGCGAGCGTAATGGCGCCGAGCGACTCAGGTTCATCGGTCTCGCCGTCGCCGAGGAACGCCCAGACCTTGCGGCCCGTGACAGGAATGATGCCGCGATTCTCGAGATAGCGCATGAAGCGCGCCTGGTAGATGGCGTTGATGGGACCGAGACCCATCGATACGGTCGGGAACTGCCAGAAGTCGGGCATCAGCCAGGGATGCGGGTAGGAGGAAAGGCCGGGCTCCGCGCGCAGCTCATGCCGAAAGTTTTCCAGGTGCTTTTCCGAGATGCGTCCTTCGAGAAATGCACGCGCGTACATTCCGGGCGAGGCGTGGCCCTGGAAGTAGACGAAGTCGCCGGGTTGATCGCCGTGGCGGCCGTGGAAAAAGTGATTGTGCCCCACTTCGGTGAGGGTGGCGAGCGAGGCGTAGGTGGAAATATGGCCGCCGATGCCGGGGTCGTGCTTGTTGGCGCGGACCACCATGGCCATGGCGTTCCAGCGATTGAGGCTCTTGATGCGGCGCTCGATTTCGCGGTCGCCCGGATACGGCACTTCTTCCTCTACGGGAACGGTATTTATGTAAGGCGTAGTTAGCTTGTGCGGGGTTTGGATGCCGTAGAGCGCCGCGTGATCGATGAGGCGGGCCAGCAGGAAGGAGGCACGTTCGGAGCCGCCTTCCTCCATAACGGAATCCAGGGACTCCAGCCATTCTGTGGTTTCTTGCGGATTAGCGTCCGCTGGCGATTCGACTTTGGTTTCGAGCATTAGTAGTTTTCGAAGGTGTCTCTTTCAAAATACCACTCAGATTGGGCTGCTCGCCTAACTTGGCTGATGCATTGCCTCGCGAAGCTGGGACACATCGAAAGAGGGCGGCGGATATTTCATTTTCAAGGATGTCATGGTGTCCGTCAGGATCTGAGCGACGGCCAGATTGCGGAACCATTTATGGTTGGAGGGAATTACATACCAGGGGGCGCGCTCGGTGCTGCATTCGGTGAGTGCGTCCTCATAGGCTTCCACATATTGGTCGTAGTATCTGTGTTCGGCAAAATCGGAGGGGGACAATTTCCAGTTCTTGCTCTGATCCGTGATGCGGGCCTCGAGACGTTTCTCCTGTTCCTTTTTGCTGATGTGTAGAAAGAACTTCAGCACCACCACTTGATTCTTAGCCAGAATTTTCTCGAAATCGTTGATCTGGCCGTAGCGCGCCGACCATACGTCCTTCGGCACCAGCTTGTGTACGCGCGCCACCAGCACGTCTTCATAATGCGACCGGTTGAAAACGCCGATCTCGCCGCGCATGGGTACTGCTTTGTGCACTCGCCACAAAAAATCGTGGTGCGATTCCTCGTCGGTGGGTACTTTGAAAGCGGTCACGCGGCAGGCTTGGGGATTGAGGCCGGTCATAACGTGGCGGATGGTGCCATCCTTGCCGGCGGCGTCCGGCCCTTGTAGCACAACAAGCACTGCGTATTTGCGAGAGGCCCACAGCAGCGTTTCCTGCTCGAAAAGACGCTGGATATCGTGTTTGAGGATCGCTTCATACTCGCGTTTGCGAAAGATGCCGGCGGTGTCGTCAGGGTCGTGCTGGTTGAGCTTGAGGCGTTTTCCAGGCTGGACCCGGAAACGTTTCGCGAGGTCTTTGTGGGATTTGGACATACTCCCATTAGACACTTTTAGGCCGCGAATGAACGCGAATGAACGCAAATAAAACGGCTTTTCTTATTCGCGTTTATTTGCGTTCATTCGCGGCCTAGAATTACTGAATCGCCAAAGTGACGCCCACCGGGGTACTCACGCCACCCACCGTCAGTTGCAAGGGAACCGCTGGGCCAGCCGGGGCGTTCGCCGGAATCTGCACGTTGATTTGCTGTAGACCGGTTGTAAATCCGGGTGCCTCGCCGGCATACAGCACCGTCGCCGGGATGCCTCCGATTGTGGCCGTCACCGGAAGCGCCAGGTGGCGTAAACCGTCCGAGCCGGGCGGATTCAGCGTGCCGAAGCCCGTCCCATAGATCTCAATGTCCGAACCGGGAGGCGCGGCGGTGGCCAGGGTTCCATTCTGGTTTACAGTTGCGGCTTGCCCGGTGCCGTCCTGGCCTACCGTAAAGATCGCAGGCGCCAGCTTGAGAACTGGGATCTTGAAGACCGGCGATTGCAGACCGGCGCATTGAATTTGGACCGAAGCCGATGCTTCTCCACTCACGCCCGCCGGAAACAGGAAGTTCACCTGAGTGGGAGAACTATAGAAGACAGTCGTAGGGCTGCCATCCACTGATACCTGCGCGAGGGAGGTGCAACCTGGGTAAACACCGAAGGCCGATACTATCGTGTTCGGCGCTTCTGAATCCAGGCCGAAACTAGCAGCATTCCGGATCACTGGGACGGAAATCCCCTGTGGCCCCGCGGTCAAAGTAAGAGTCACCGGAATATTCAGCGGCGTGACCCCGGCAGCGGTCGAGCTGGCCGTAATGGTTCCCTGGTAGACGCCCGCTTCCAGGCCGCTCGGATCTACACGGACGTGGAAAGCCTCGGGGGTTGTGCCGTTGTTATTGCCGGAGGGGCTAACTGAGAGCCATTGCCGTGGCGCCGGAGACGAGGTGGAAGTTGTGACTTGAAGCGGCACGTCGTAGCTGGTGGCCGACACGATGATCTCTCGCGATTGCTCGTCGCCCGATCCGGATTGGACGGTGAAATTCAGAGGACCTGCCGGGGTTGCCGCCCAGACCAACTGCGACACGCCCAGTATGGTCAGCGTGACGGGAACTATCTTGACGCTGCCGTCGCTAAAACTGAAAGTCAGGCTGGAGTAGTAAATTCCCACTTTCATTCCGGAAACATTCGGGGTCACAGTTACGGTCGCGGGCGTGTTGTTGGAACTCGTCGAAACGGTGAGCCAGGCATCGCCCGCAGTCACGCTGAAGGCGCTGCCGTCGGCAGTGGTAACGGACAAGGTTCCCACGGCCGTGGATGGGGCGGCTCCCAGGTCATATTGCAGGTTCAAGGTTCTTGGCGATACTTGGCCATTCACCAATACGAACGTTGCAACCACGGTTTGTGGCCCGGTCATGACGATCGAAGTAGTGGCGCTCAGGGGGGCGGCTACCGCGCCGCTCCAATGATCGAAGCGGTACCCGGGGTTCCGAATCGCCATCAGCGGAACTATGTCGCCGGTATACCACGGTCCCGAGGCCGGCACCACCCTGCCGCCAGCCGCGGGGGATGCGCTAGTGGTCAATTGATAAATGATGCCAACAATCGTGGTGTAGGTGACGGACCTTCCAGTAGCGAGGATCGAGTGGCTGACGGCGCCTTGATCGCTCCAGCTGGAGAATATGTACTGGAGTCCTCCGGGGCCCGTCTGTGGTTCCGGTACGGCGATGGTATGGATGCTGCCCGGGGCGAAACCGAAGCTCTGCACGCTGGTGTAAGATACGCCGTCTACTGAAAAAACAAACCCAGCCGGCGAGATCTCGACCGTAACATTCGCGAGATTCGTAAGAGAAAAGGACACGGACGGTCCGCCGCCCCTTGGACGGAGCTTTCGGTCAAATCTTTGCTCCACCACGGGTGTCACTGTGTAACTGCCCGGCACCAGGTTCGCCGTGGCCGTGACGGAGGCGATGCCGGAGGCATTCGTTACCGCCGAGGGGATTACCGCGCTCGCGCCACCCTGCGGAACAGTGTACGTCACCGCCGCACCGCTGACGGGATTACCGTAGAGGTCCGACACAGTGATCTGCAAAGGTGTCGAGAAAGCGGTTCCGACCACCGCGGATTGCGGTGTTCCGCCGCCGATCTGGATGACACCAGGGGGACCCGCGTCGACCGTCAGCGGTCCCGAGGTGCCGGAAATCGAGGTGCTCACGTCCGTCGCCGTGACGGTCTGGCTGCCCGCAGTTCCGAGCGTAACTTGGAAGGTGCCGACGCCGTTGGTCAACGTGGAGTTTGGCGGAAGTGAAGCCCGCGTGTCGGAGCTCGCGATTTGTACAGTTCCGGTATACCCCGTCGCGGTGTTCCCGTACTGGTCCAGGGCCGTCACGGTTACATTGAATTGCGTGCCGGCACTCACGGATGAAAGTCCGATCGCTAAAGAAAAGTGGGTCGCCGGTCCCGGTGTGTTGGTAAGCGAAAAGGTGATCTCGAGAGCACCACCGCTGACGCTGGCTGTCACCGAGTAACTACCTGGCAAATGGTTCGCGGTAGCAATCACGGTAGCGAGACCCGAGTCATCGGTTATGGCGGGACTGCCGGTGAAAGTTGCACCGGGGCCGCTCGAGGGCGAAATAAAGGTGACTGGCACGTCGCTGAGAAGATCGTGGAACCTGTCCATGATGGAGACTTGCAATGCCGTAGCGAAAGCGGTGCCTACTGGGGTTGACTGTAGGTCTCCCTCGGTGACTGCGATGCGGGTCGGTACGCTTGGCTGGACCGTGACGCTGTTCGATGTGCCTGTGATGCTAGTGACCGTATCCGTCACAGTGACGGTCTGGATCCCGGCTGTCCTGAATCTGACGGGAAAGGTGCCGGCTCCGGAAATGAGCCTGCTGTTCCCGGGCAGTATTGCCCGTCCGTCGCTGCTCGAGAATTGCACGGTGCCCGCGTAGTCTGTGACGACGGCGTTGTTCGCGTCCAGAGCCGTTACGGTGATCTGGCAAAGAGCTATGGCGTTTACCGGCGTTGTCGCGGTCACCGAGAAGTGCGTTGCGAGGGTTTGCACGGTGACGGAACCACCCGTGGTTCCTCCTGTTAGAGTGTTATCTGGGTCGCTAGCGCTGACGGTCTGGGCCCCTGGCGTTTCCAAGGTAAAGTTGAAAGTCGTGGGGGTCGGGACGGTGGTATCTGCCGGCAACGTCGCGGAGCCATCGCTGCTGGTGAAATGCACAGTATCGGTAAAGCCAGAAGCGGGGTTGCTGTCGCTATCATAGGCTCCTACCGTACAACTGAAGCTTTGGCCCGGCGCAACCGTGCTCGGGCAGCCAGTGAACACAATTTGGAAGGCCGTGCCAACGGCCCTGGGATGCCACACTATACCGTCGTTGCCGGCGATGACGACGCCGCTCCCTCCGTCGCCCGTGAAATCCCCTACCGCGATTCCGTTAGCTGCTGCGCCGGCATCGATCTCGACCACCGGCCGCGCACTTGATGTGGTGAGCTGCTGCCACCGGAGCTGGTTGCCATCCGCTACCAACAATGCGCGGAAGCCGTTCTTGTCAGGATCGCTGGCGGCGATCCCAATCGGGGTTGATCCCGCAGGCAGGCTCACGCCTGGTTGGAACGCCCCGTCGCCTTTGCCGTAAAATACAGTAGCTGTCGCGTCCAGCCGGTTCAGGACCGCCAGGTCCTCGATTCCATCGCCGTTCAGATCGCTCATCAAGAGCGCTGCCGGGCCATTGCCCACTTTGAGCGACGCGCCGGGAGAGAACGTTCCATCGCCCTTTCCCAACAGGATGGTCACTTCGTTGTCGCCAAAATTCGCGACCGCCAGGTCGGCAATTCCGTCGGAGTTGAAATCCCCTACAGCGAGCGCGTCCGGGGCCACGCCCGCTTCAATTCGCACCGGCACTCGAAAACTCCCATCGCCGGCGCCCAACAGAAGCAGCACTGAATTACTGGCCTGGTCCGCTACCGCGAGATCCGCGATGCCGTCGCCGTTGAAATCGCCGATAGCCAAGGCTACTGGATTGATGCCAGTTGCTATAACGCGCGGCGCCTCGAACGTTCCATCACCCGCGCCCCGCAGAAAATAGATCTTCCCCGTGGCCCCGTCCGTCACCACTAGGTCCATCAATCCATCGCCGTCGAAGTCGGCAGCGGCGATTGCAGTGGGCTGGAATGCCGTCGGCGTCGCCAGCGGTTTCCCAAAAGTCCCGTCGCCATGCCCCGGCAGGACGCTAATTCCGCTGGCTCCGGCGAGCGCGACATCCAGGTGGCCATCGCCGTTGAAAACCGCGATCGCCATGGCATTGGGTGTCAATCCGGCGGCGTAATGCTTCGCGGCGCCAAAGCTGCTCGAAGCCACGGGCTGAATCACTATCTCGGCCGCCCGCGACCGGGCGCCGTCAGGGGACACGGCGTAGATCGAGTGCCGTCCCGCGGCCAGCCATGCAGTCGAGAAGCTCGCCTGGCCTTGGCCGTTTACAGGAGCTGTTCCGAGGATCGTCGCACGGTCGAAGAACGTGACTCGGTTCCCCGCGCCTTCGGGTCTTCGGCCGGTAGCCTGGAAGGTCACCGATTTCCCTGCGGACTCAGATAGCGTGCTTGCGGTGAGCGTAAGGGAGGCAGGACTCTGTGCGAATCCTGCTCCCACCGAAAACAAAACAAAGGCACAAATACTGCGCGTTCGGAACATGTGACCTCGGAGGCTGTCCGACGTCATGACAGAACGTGCAGGCGGACAGGAGAGCCTGTCCGCGCAAGGCCAGCGAATTTCGATTGCCGTTAGGCGGCCATTCTTGATGCGCCGAACCACCTATCGGCAGTTCCGAAGGAAATCTCCAGTTCCGTAAGTTCCGGCTTGGCTCTCAATGATTTACGCATCCAGGCCGCGGATGACTCAGGCGTGCGCCAGCATCGGCGTCTGGCACGGCTGATACGTGCATCGGGGATCGGCTTCCAGGTAGTTGCCCGTCATGGCGTAGGCGCGGGAACGGGAGCCGCCGCAGATTTTGTGGTACTCGCAGTAGCCGCATTTTCCAACGTTCGCTTCCGGGGTGCGCAGGATGCGGAACAGGCTGGAGTTTCGATAGACGTCCACCAGCGAGTCCGATTTCACGTTGCCGGCAGAAACCGGGAGGTACCCGCTGGGATATATCTCGCCGGTATGGGAGATGAATACGAATCCCCGGCCGTCACTCACGCCCGTGGTTCTCCACAGCAAACGGCCGTTCGCGCCGCCACGTCCGCCATGCTCGGCCTTTAGGCGCTGGGCTATGTAACGGCGATAATGCATACCTTCCGTAGTCTTGACTTCGAAGGGCGCCACTTTCGAGATTTCATAGAGGAATTCGAAGACCTTTTCATAGTCGGCCGGAGTCAAGTCATCTTCTGCGGTCACCTGGAAGAACAGGCTCCACATTCTCGCCTGTACCTCGCCGACTTGTTCGGCAATGTGGGCGAGCTGGGTGAGATTCCGGCGCGTGACGGTGGTCTGGACCTGCGTTTCGAGACCAATTTCGCGCGCATGGCGCAGGGCGGATATGGCTCGTTCGTAGGTGCCGTCCACACGCCGAAAACCGTCGTGGGTTGGGGCATCTGGCCCATCCAGACTGACAGCCATGCGCGATATTCCGCTACTTTTGAACTGGTCGATGGCTTCCGACGTCAGCAGCGGCGTGGCGCTGGGGGTAATGTTAGTGCGCAATCCAACTTGAACGCTGTGACGCGCTAAGTCATATAAATCCGGGCGTTTCAGAGGGTCGCCGCCGGTAAACACCATCAGTGGATTGCCGAACTGCTTGGTTTCTTCGAGCAGCCGGTACCCATCTTCGGTTGTTAACTCCTTCGGATTTCGTTCGGGTTGAGCATTGGCGCGGCAATGGACACAAGCTAAATCGCAGGCTTGAGTAACTTCCCAGATAACCAAAAGGGGAGATAGGTTAAAGTCCATGAGTCTCCGTTCGTTTCAAGTTTAATTACGGAAAGGTTGCATTTTGGTGGCCATGCTAGAATCCGTGGACAACGCCTATGCGAATCTTTTCGACCATGCTGTTGGCCGGCGTGCTTGGCGCGCAGACAAGTCCGGATCTGGGCCAGAATTTTGACAAAACCGACGTCATGGTCCCGATGCGCGATGGCATCCGGCTGCATACCGAGATTTACGCCCCGAAGAACTCGAGCGAGCGGTTTCCATTCCTGATCACCCGGACGCCCTATGGGCCGGGCCTGGATCCGCAAGGTTTCCGATTGGCGCTGAGCGGCGTCTATGCGGAGCTGGCGCAAGAGGGCTATATCTTCGTGTTTCAGGATATCCGCGGGCGTTACAAATCGGAGGGTCAGTTCGTGATGATGCGGCCGCCGCGCGCCAAAAGCGACGCGAAGGCGATCGACGAGAGCACCGACGCTTACGACACCATAGAGTGGCTGCTCGACAACGTGCCGAACCACAACGGACGCGCGGGCATGCTGGGGGTTTCCTACGGCGGCTGGCTCACCGTGATGGCCATGATCGATCCGCATCCGGCGCTGAAAGCTGTTTCCGAGCAAGCCTCGCCGGCCGACATGTACCTGGGCGACGATTTCCATCACAACGGGGCGTTTCGTCTGAGCTACGGCCTGGAGTATGCGGCGCGCATGGAAACATCCAAGCAGAACGAGGCTTTCGATTTCGATCGCTTCGACACATTCGATTGGTTTTTGCGCCTGGGACCGATTGCGAACTTCAACAAGAAGTACGCGCACGGGAACCCAACTACGACGAGTTTTGGCAGAAGCAAGCGGTGACGCCTTATTTGAAAGAGGCTAAGACTCCCATTCTCAATGTCGCCGGCTGGTGGGATCAGGAAGATTTTTATGGACCGCTGAAAATCTATGAGACGATCGAGAAGTTCGACCAGGAGCATCGCAACTATCTAGTTGTGGGGCCGTGGAATCACGGTGGATGGGGGCGCGGTACCGGCCGGTCGCTTGGCAAGATTGACTTCGCGAGCGACACCGGCAAATATTTTCGCGAGAAGATTCAAGCGCCCTGGTTCGCTTATTGGCTGAAGGACAAGGGCACGCCCGATCTGCCCGAGGCTTTGACGTTTCAGACCGGTTCGAACAAATGGGAGCGCTACGGCGCGTGGCCGCCGCGCGAGGGAGTGGAACACAAGAAGATTTATTTCCAGGATGCGGGCGAGCTATCGTTCGATGAGCCGCGCGGTGAAGATGGCTTCGA
>JBEKJJ010000304.1:0-9789 GCA_050011295.1 Bryobacteraceae bacterium | reverse complement strand
TCCCACCGCGCAGCGGAACCCACTGTCGAGCAAACCGGCGACGTCGATCAGCCCGCTGTTCCAGCAGAGGAACAGCACTCTAGCGGCGCCGGCCGCACATTCGCAGCCGTGGCCGCGAGCTTAGTGATTGTCGCTTTGTTGATGGTATGCGTAGTGGAATACCGCAAGAGCCACGCCGCCATGGCAACGCCAGTTTCTACGCCGCCGCCCGTTGCGCAACAAGTCGCGCCGCCGCAGCCGGCCGTGCCCCAAGCCGAGCCCAAGGTCGAACCACCCCCTCAGGCGCCTCCAGCCGCGCCAGTGCTGCATCGTGCGCAGATCAAAGCGATCGAAACCACCTGGGTGGGCGTGAGTACCGACGGGAACAAAATCTTCGGCGGGATGCTTGCGAAAGGATCCACGAAGGACCTGGAGTACTCGAAGTTTGCCTTTCTACACACCGGCAACGCCGCAGGAGTAGAAGTCATTGTAGACGGGCAACCAGTCCCGATGGGCAAACAGCCGCGCCTGCGCCTGGTGGAACTGAACACCTCCGGTTTTCGCTTCCTCCGCTGGAGCAACGATGATCCCGCGCAGCCGTAGCATCAGGCCAGCTTCAGAACGCGATTCACTGCCGAAGTCACCACCTGCCAGCGCGACTCCTCTGTAGCCAACTGCTTTTTGCCAGCGGCCGTCAACTGATAGATCCGCGCCCGCCGTCCAGTATCTTTGGTGATCCACTCCGCCAGAATCCAGCCGGCTTCTTCCATACGATGCAGCGCCGGATACAGCGACCCCTCTTCAGCGCGCAACACTTCGCCCGAAATATCCTGGATGGCCGTCATCAGCGCGTAGCCGTGCAGGCCAGGCCTGCGCGAAAGAATCTTCAGCACCAGCAAATCCAGCGAGCCTTGCAGTGAATCCGGTTTTGGCATACTCTGACTTCTTAGTATACAGACAGATGTTCACCGAGTTCTTGAATCCCCGCGATGCCGAGCGCGCGTCGCTATCGATAGAGAAGCTATCGGCCCATGGCTTCGAAGGAGCACTGACGGGCAGCCTGGCGGCGGAGGCTCACCTGCTCTCGCGGCGATTAAAGACCGAACAGCGCCCACTAAACGATCTGGATTTTGTCGTCGAGAGCTTCGCCTCAATTCCAGGCTCGCTGGCAAAGGAGTTTCTAGTCCATCATGTCCACCCAAACGCGCCAGAAGGAAAAACGCTGCTTCAATTGATCGATCCCGAACAAGCGCTCCGCATCGATGTGTTCCGCCAATTCGGCACCACGCTGACGCGCGCTGAGCGCCTGAACGGACTCACGGTGATTTCGCTCGATGATCTCATCGCAAGAACCGCGGCGCTCGTCGTAGGACATCTTCGCAGAGGCGCAGCCATCGACCCGAAGCACGCACGTGCGTTTCGACGATTAGCCGGCCTCGCCGATCCCGCCAAAATCGAAGCCACTCAGCTCGCGCATCAACTCCTCGACCGTCACCCCGAGCTACTCATCCGCGAGCAATACTCGACGGAGATAACCCCCTGTCCCAAATGCCAGGATCAAGCCCCATTCCAGCGCGCCAGCCCAAACATCATCGTGAAAACCCTCGGCTACTGGTGACCCTGGACCCTATCCCTATGCCTCCGCCAACGCCTGATGCACCAAATGAATGCTAATCGCCCCCTCACCCACTGCCGACGCCACCCGCTTCACATTTCCCGCCCGCACATCTCCAACCGCAAAAATCGCGGGCAAACTGGTCTCCAGCATTTGCGGCCTCCGCGCCAGCGGCCAGCTAGCATTCTGATCCAGATCGCGCCCCGTGAGGATGAACCCCTTCGAGTCCAGCGCCAGGCAACCGCGCAGCCACTCCGTTCCAGGCGACGCGCCGGCCATGATGAACAAGTGCTGGATGGGGTGCGTTGAAACTTCGCCCGTCTTCTTGTCCTTCCACGTCACGCGCTCCAGGTGTCCGTCACCCTCCAGCGCCACGATCTCTGTATTAAGACGCAAATCGATCTTCGGATTTTCCGTCAGCCGCTGGATCAGATATCGCGACATGGTGCTCGACAAGTCCGAGGACCGCACCAGCATATGCACCCTGCGCGCGGTCTGCGACAGAAATACCGCCGCCTGGCCAGCCGAGTTTCCACCGCCCACTACGATGGCCTCCTCACCCCCGCACAATTGCGACTCGATATAAGTCGCGCCATAGTAGATGCCCTCGCCCTCGAACTTCTCCAGATTCGCGAGCTCCGGCTTGTTGTATTGCGCTCCAGTGGCGATCACAATGGCGCGCGCAGGCGGCGCGTCTCCGGAATCCAGCACCACCTGGTACGGACGCCGGCTGCAATCTAGCTTCACCACGCTGCGCGCGATCAACATATTGGCGCCGAACTTTTGCGCCTGCGTGGTGGCACGCGCCGCCAGCTCCAGGCCCGAAACGCCTGTCGGGAAGCCCAAGTAATTCTCGATCTTCGAACTCGATCCCGCCTGTCCACCAGGAGCGCGCGTCTCAATCACCAAAACGTCCAGTCCCTCCGACGCTGCATAAACGGCCGCTGCCAGACCCGCCGGCCCCGCCCCGATAACGATCACGTCGCGCACGTGCAGGTCTTCAACGCTGCTGTTAAAACCCAGGCAGTTGGCCAGTTCTTGAATCGTCGGATTTCGCAATACTTTACTGCTGACGCTGCAGATCACCACCGGTACCTCGGATGCCTTCACATCGAAGCGGTCCAGCAGCTCCTGGGAGCTGCTGTCGCTGTCCAGGTCGATGTAGCTATAAGGATGCGCGTTGCGCGTGAGAAATTCCCGCAGCTCCAGCGTCCGCGCCGAGTGGCGCGACCCCAGCAGGATGACGTTCCCGTAGCCGTGGCTGATCAGCTCCAGCCGCCGCAGGATGAACGCGCGCAGCAGGATCTCGCTCAGTTCCGCGTCCTTCGCAATCAGCGATCGAAACGCGTCGCCATCCACCTCGATAAACTGGCCAGGCTCGGTGACGCGCCCTCGCACCAGAGATCGCTGCCCGGAGATCATCGAAATCTCACCCGTGAATTCGCCCGGACCGTGCGTGGCGATGGCGCGCTCCCCACCGAAGTTCGGCTGCACGATTTCCATGCGCCCCGAGAGGAGCACAAAAAACGGAATGACTGGATCGTTGGGCTCGAACAGAATTTCACCCCGCTCGACATTGCGCACGCGGCCCGAGGGACGAATGCGGTCAATCTGAGCTTGAGGCAGGACAGGAAACGCCTGCGTCCGAGGATCCAAAGCGCTGGGCAAGGGAGGAGTAGCCATGCTTTATTTTCTCACCGCATCGTGGCGCAGGCGCTTCCGCATGCGAGCTACTAGCGCTTCTTCAGCCGATAATCCTCAACATCCGGCATCCGAATCAGCTTGCACATCTCGAACAACCGCGACCGCGCCCGCATCCCGATCCGCTCTTCCAAAAAGAACTTGCTGTAAAGATCGCTTTCCAACCCCGACCCTCGCTGATTGCCCGCCTCCGGATCCCGCAAGTTGGTAGTAACGATAGTCGCCTTGCGGTTGTTGCAGCGATGCGTCACGATGGACGTCACCGTATCCTCCACCCAATCCGTCACCCGATGCGCCCCCACGTCATCCAATAACAAAATCTCGGTATCGAGCGCCGCCTTGTACGCTTCCCGATCCATGGTCCCCGACGCTTGATCGTACCCGCTCCGAATCCGATTCAGCAGCGCTTGGAAATCGAAAAACACGCCTTCAAATCCGCGCTCAATCAACCCACTGAGTGCCGCCACCGCCAGATGTGTCTTCCCGCATCCCGGCGCTCCGATAAACAGCAACCCAGGTTTCGGGACACTAGGATAATCCCGCACGTACCCGCGCACCGTCAGCGCCACGGTCGCTAAAGCCGTCCGCGCCACCGGATTGTCCGGCGGAAGAACGAAATTGTCCACCGACGCTTTCTCATACAACGGCGGAATATTCGCCCGCTCTTTCAGCCGCCCAGCCCGCCCCGCATTCACGCACTCGCACTTCTCAGCCCCCGAAATCCCCTCCCGCTCGACGATCCTCCACCCCGATCCCCCGCAAATCGCGCAGGTCTCCTCGGCAAGTTTTGATCCGTGTGTATCCGTGTCCATCTGTGGCTAAAATAATAACGCGTCGCCGCCGTCCGCCGCCTCCACACTAAATTCCTATCGAATCCTGCCGAGAAGCTAGTTGGGCATGTTTAACTTCGACTCCTTCAGCTTCCGCAAGAAGCTCGTACTCCTGGGGATCGCCCTCACATTGATCCCGGCTGTGGTTACAGCCGTCGCGATCTGGCGCCAGAATCAGGCAATTCTGGCCGAGGTGCACTCAAGTTCGCTGGATCTGGCGGAGGCGGATCTGAAGCTTCTAGTTTCCGGCATCTATGAGCGATGCGACAGCAATCTTGCCCTGCTCGAGCGCGGCCTCCGCACCGAGCTGCGTGTCGCTCGCCTTACTCTCGAACACGCCGGCCAGGCTCGCGTCGATCAACGCACCACAGTGACATGGAAAGCCAAGAATCAGTTCTCGGGCGATGAAATTTCGATAACTCTGCCGCGAATGCTAATTGGCAGCGCTTGGCTCGGACAGGTTTCGGAAGCCGCAACACCCGCCCCAGTGGTAGATGAAGTCACAGCTCTCACCGGGGCCAAGGCCACCATTTTTCAGCGCTTGAATGCTGCCGGCGACATGCTGCGCGTAGCCACCACCGTAATCGGCAAGGACGGACACCGGGCCATCGGCACCTATATTCCCGCAGTAAATCCGGACGGCAAGCCGAACGCCGTTGTCCGAACGGTTCTCGACGGTAAACAATATGTGGGCCGCGCGTTTGTGGTGAATGCCTGGTACGCCACGGCCTATGAGCCCTTGTACGGCGCTAACAAGGAAGTCGTCGGCATGCTTTTCACCGGCGAACCGGAAAGTATTGCGGTAGACCGCCTCCGCCGAGATGTCATCTCCCAGAAGGTCGCCAAAACCGGATACATCTTCGCCCTCTACGCCACTGGAGCGAACAAAGGCCACTATGCCATCTCAAAAGATGGCAAGCGCGACGGCGAAAATCTCTGGGATCTCAAGGACAGCAACGGCGTCTACTTCACTCGCGATATCTGCGAGCGGGCCGTGAAGCTCGCACCCAACGAAACCGCCGCTTTCCGCTATTCCTGGCTGAATCCCGGCGACACGAAACCCGTTGTCAAATTGGCTTACGTCAAATATTTTAAGCCATGGGACTGGGCCATCGCGGTAAACGCCCCCGAGGATGAACTTCTGGAAGCAGCCGCCGCCATTCGGATTACGGCATCCCGGAACAACCGCATTTTATTTATTTTGATCGCCCTGGGCGTTGGGATCTCAGCACTTGCCTGGCTCATGATCTCAGGCAACCTGGCCGGCAAGCTCGATGCCGTCTCGAACGCCATGCTGCAAGCGGCCACCCAGGTCTCCAGCGCCGCGGGCGAAGTCGCCTCCGGCAGCCAATCCATGGCCCAAGCCGCCAGCCAAACCGCCGCGTCGCTCGAAAACGTGAGCGCTTCACTCGAGGAAATGGCGGGCATGACCAAACGCAATGAGGATCATTCGGTGCAAGCGAAGAATCTAGCAGGCAAAACCCGCGCCTCAGCCGAAGCCGGCGGTAAATCGGTCGAGACCATGAGCACCGCCATGGAAGCCCTCAGAACCTCGAGTGACGAAGTGGCCAAGATCGTCAAGATCATTGACGGCATCGCGTTCCAAACCAATATCCTCGCGTTGAACGCCGCCGTCGAAGCCGCCCGCGCGGGTGAAGCTGGCCTAGGATTCGCTGTAGTCGCCGACGAAGTCCGCAATCTCGCGCGGCGCTGCGCCGATGCCGCTAAAGAAACTTCGGAAAAGATCGCCAACTCGCGCCAGAGCAGCCAGGAAGGCGCCAAGGACAGCGCGCAAGTTGCAAAGGGCTTGATCGAAATCCTCGATCATTCCCGAAAATTAGATGAACTGGTGGCCCAGATCGCCACCGCCACGCGCGACCAATCCACCAGCATTCAAGTGGTCACCCAAGCCATGTCCCAAATGCAGAGCGTGTCACAAAACACTGCCGCCAACGCCGAGGAATCGGCCGCCGCATCCGAGCAGCTAAACGCGCAAGCCCAGGCCCTCACCGATCTCTCCCAGCAATTGACCGCCGTAATCCACGGTAATCCGTAGGGCAGGATGCCATCCTGCGCGCGGTTGCCAACCGCGCACTAAAAAATTCCGCACTCCGCAACCTTACTTCCCCGACTTCTTGAATTCTTGAATCCTTAGATTCGGGTTTACTGCACCATCGTCGGTCCCGGCGTCGCCTGCGTCCGAAACTCATACTGATGAATCTCAATCGCCGCCTTGCCTTCATCCGACCGGACCACCCGCCCGCGCGCCACCAGCTTCAAGGAAATCTTGCTGTCCAATTGCGCCGGCCAACTGATCGAGAGCTCCAGCCGCTTCCCCGGCAGTAAATGCTGGTCCGTGCTGAACAAGACACCGTTGCTGCTCATGTTGATGGTCTTGCCGAAGCCCACCTCATCGACACTCTTGCGGTTGAGTATCTTGTAGCGGACTTCCCGCTCGATAGGGAAGCGATCCGCGGCCCGGCGATCGTTTCTGTCTCGTTCCAGTTTCACAGCAGCCCCCGATTCAATTCCTGTCCAGTTCATGGTTATGTTTAGCCCACACACAGATTGCGCTATAGGCTGGAACGCAACAATAGCTGAGTCTTACTAATTTGGGATAGTACGGGGCGCGAAACGAGTGGTACCTCGGTTCCAGTCCCCGGCGTGGAAACGCCGCGGGAAGCCGGCCCTTACTCCTTCGGCGTCTGTTGTTTACGGACTCGAATCGCCTCCAGCCGCTCCGCGATGCGTTGTTCCGCTCCACGGTTAGTCGGCTCATAAAATCGCGTTCCCGCGAGAGATTCCGGCAAGCACTCCATATCTGGCAGCGCATCTTCGAACTTGTGCGCATGCTGGTAGCCGGCCCCGTAACCCCACTGCTTCATCGCGCCCGTAGGGGCATTCCGCAAGTGAAACGGCACCGGCTCATCGCGATGGCTCTGCACCGCCTCGATCACCCGATTCAAAGCCTGATACGACGCATCCGACTTCGGCGCCGCCGCCAAATAGATGGTCGCCTGCCCCAGCGCCAAATCTCCTTCCGGAATGCCCAGGAAGTGCACCGCCTGCTGCGCCGCCATGCATTGCTCCAGCGCCCGCGGATCCGCCAGGCCAATATCCTCGATCGCCATCCGCACCAGCCGCCGCGCGATATACATCCGATCCTCGCCCGATTCCAGCATCCGCCCCAGCCAATACAGCGCCGCATCTACATCGCTCGACCGCACCGATTTGTGCAGCGCCGAAATCAGGTTGAAATGTTCCTCGCCCGATTTGTCGTAAAGCAGCATCTTGCGCTGCATAGCATCTTCCACCGCCTGCGCGCCCAACGTCCCATCGCTCGAAGCCGCGGCAGCCAGATCCAGAATGTTGTAAGCCGTGCGTGCGTCTCCATTCGCATACACCGCGATCTGCCGCAGCAAATCCACGGAACCGGTCACCTTCACCACCGGCAGCGCCCGCTCCAGCAGCCGCACAATCTCGTCCTCTGCGAGCGGCTTCAACATGTAGACTTTGGTCCGCGAGAGCAGCGCCGAAATCACCTCAAACGACGGATTCTCCGTAGTCGCGCCGATCAAAATAATGTCGCCGCGCTCCACATACGGAAGAAATGCGTCCTGCTGCGCCTTATTGAATCGATGGATCTCATCGATAAAAATCAGCGTGCGGCGCCCCAGCCGCCGGTTGCGCTCCGCATCCGCCATCACCGCCTTGATTTCCTTGATTCCGCTGAGCACCGCGCTGAACGGGATAAAATCGGCATGCGTCATCCGCGCGATGATTCGCGCGAGCGTGGTCTTGCCCACCCCCGGCGGTCCCCACAAAATAATCGACCCCAACTGATCCCGGTCAATCTGCGACCGCAGCGGTTTCCCCGGCGCCAGAATGTGCCCCTGGCCTGCGTAATCTTCCAGCGTCCCCGGCCGCATGCGTTCCGCGAGCGGCCTCTCGGCATCATTCTTGCTGCTCGCCAAAGGTTCTGGTTCAAAAAGGCTCACGGCAAAATCATCCGTTGCTTTCGCGCGGCATACAGCGCGATCCCCGCCGCCAGCGCCGCGTTCAAGGATTCCACCCCCACCGTCGGAATGCGAACATCCATTGCCTTCGCCCGCAGCCTATCGCGAACTCCGCGCCCCTCGCTGCCCACGATGATCGCGCATTTCCCGCTGAAATTACACTCGCCCAACTCCACTACGCCCTTCGGCATCAGCGCGAACATTTCGAGCTTCTTCTGTTCCACCGCAGCCACCAGCAGCCTCTCATCCAGCGCCGCCACTAAAGGAACCCGGAAAATCGACCCAGCCGATGCCCGCAAGCATTTCGGATTATAAGGACTCACCGTGCCCTTCAAAAACACCACGCCGGTGCCCCCGAAAGCCTCGGCCGCCCGCACGATGGTCCCGGCATTCCCCGGATCCTGCACGCCGTCCAAAATCACCGCCAGCGACTGGCCACGGAATATTTGCTCCAGCGTCCACGCCGGCGGACGCACCAGCGCCACAACACCTTGGCTAGCTTCGGTAGCCGAAATCGTGCGGAACAGCTCGTCCGGCAGCACGATCACCCGAACCTTCTTCAAGCCCCCGACATGCCTCTCCACCGCCGATTTCACGGACTCAGCCGCGAACACCCCTCCAATCTCGCAATCACTCCGCAGCGCTTCTTCCAATAGATGGAAACTCTCGGCCACGGCGTACCCATCCTCGGTGGTGGTTCCGCGCAGAATCGCCTTCCGCACTTCCTTCAACATCGGATTTCGCGCGCTTGTCACTACTTGCATAAAGTAGACTGTGAATTACCGCCTTGCCGCCAGCCAAATCTATCATGAAATGGATCGTCGCGATTGCGCTACTGGGCGCCCTCGCGTTCGCGCTGATTTTCGCGGTGGTCAAGGTCCGAAAAGTAGCCGGCGAGATCCAGCATCAGTCGGTCCTCGATGAAGCCCGCCCCTCCGACGCCATCATCGTTTTAGGCGCGGCGGAATACCGCGGCAAGCCGTCTCCAGTCCTCGAAGCCCGCTTGAACCACGCACTCTATTTGTATCTCGAAGGGATGGCCCCGCGCATCATCACCACCGGAGGCGCCGGCGGCGACCCGGTTTTCACCGAAGGCTCCGTAGGCCGCGCCTACCTGACCGCGCGCGGCGTCCCACCCGAAGCCATCGTCGTAGAGCGCGAAGCCGAGAGCACCGCCCAAAGTGTAGCCGCGGTAGCCGAGATCATGCGCCGCATGAATCTAAAATCAGCCATCGTAGTAAGCGACGGTTATCACATCTTCCGCGTAAAAAGAATGCTCGAATCGAGCGGCCTCCAAGTCTACGGCTCCCCGCGCCCCTCAGCCCCCTCCGGCAACTGGCGCGAGCGCTGGCTCTACTACCGCCAAGCCTTAGGCTACCTGCTCTGGCGCATCGGCATCTCCGTCTGACAATTTCCTCCTGCCTCCTGCCTCCTGCCTCCTGCCTCCTGCCTTCTGCTTTCTGCCTTCTGCTTTCTGCCTCCTGCCTCCTGCTTCCTGCCGCCTGCCTCCTGCCTAGCCGTTAACTCAAGCGCGCGTCTATTCGCTGCGCAGCGTTTCCATCGGGTCCACCGACGCGGCTCTTCGCGCCGGAATATAACTCGCAGCCATGGCTGCCGCAAAGATAACCGCACCGGACGCCACATACGT
>JBEKJJ010000303.1:0-8879 GCA_050011295.1 Bryobacteraceae bacterium | reverse complement strand
GCGCACTTCAGGACGGTGGGTTCGCCCTCGCCTGTCAATGTTGGATTTGCATTGTCGTACGCTGCCATCTCATCGAAGACGTGGTTTCGCGCGCGCCATTCAACATAGTCGGGCGCCATCGCGATTGGGGGTGGACCAAAACCGGTGAGGCCGATGGCTACTATGCGGTCGGACCGCGGATACGGCAGAGGTTTCAGTAGTACAGTGTCCACGACGCTGAAGATGGCAGTGGTGGCGCCGATGCCGAGCGCGAGCGCCAGGAGTGCGATCGACGTGAAAGTTGGGTTCCTGGCAAAGACGCGGAGACCGTACTGGAGGTCTTGAAGAACGCCGCGCATTTAGCAATTATATGGGCTATTCGGCGCGCAGAGTGGCGATGGGGTCCACTTTGGTTGCGCGCCTGGCCGGGAGATAACAGGCTGCCGTGGTGATGGCCAGCATCAGCGCCGAGACGGCTGTGAACACCCAAGGATCGTGCGGGCTGATTTCGAAAAGCTGTGTCGATAACAAACGTGTGAGTGCCAGCGTGGCCGCGATTCCAATAGCCAGTCCGATAGCGCTCAGTTTCAGGCCTCGGCCGAGGATCAAATTCAGGATGCCGCGTGCGTCGGCTCCCACCGCCATGCGGATGCCGATCTCCTGCGTCCGCTGCGCCACCGACCATGACATGATTCCGTAGATTCCAATCACCGCGAGCGCCAGCGCGACGGCCGCGAAGATCGAAAGCAGCAACGTTGAAAAGCGGCGAGGACCGGTGGAAGCGGACAGCACTTGATCCATGGTTCGAAAATCTGAGACCGGCGCGGAAGGATCAAGTGCTTGGATTTCGCGGCGGACCGCGGGCGCCAACGCGAGCGGATTCGATGCAATTTGAAGGATCAGGTATCTGGGGCCGTACCAAAGAAAGTAGAAATCGTTGGTTCGCTCAGCGTCGAGTCCGATCTGCTTGACGTCTGCCGCCACGCCGATGATGGTTGCCCAATTCGGTTGCGGTCCCCACGGTCCAATGATAAAGCGCTTGCCGACGGCATCTTCACCGGGCCAAAACGTTCGCGCCATGGTTTCGTTGACGATGACGTACGGCTGGTCTAGGTCTCGGGCGTTGTAAGTGCGTCCGCGCAGAGCGATGCCGAGCGTGCGGAAATAATCGGGAGTGATAAGATGCCGCTGCGCCACCGGAAACACGTCGGGACGCATGAGCGGAGAGCTAGGGACCACGAAACGCTGTGTGTTGGCGCGCTCGGTGGCAAGAGGAAGCTCATTGGTGGCTGCGACGGCCGTCACACCTGGCAGGGATTTGAGGCGCGTTTCCAACCGTTCGTAGAAGATTCGAAGGGTCTTAGAGTCCGGGAACCCGGATGGCTCGAAGCGCAGCGTCAGAAGATTCGCAGTGCGAAAGCCGGGATTGACGTTCAGCAGACGCGCGAAGCTGCGAACCAGGAGTCCTGCGCCCATCAGCAGCACCAACGCGAGGGCGAACTCGACAACGACCAGGGCGTTGCGTCCCGCGCTCGACCCGTGCGAGTAGCTGCGGCTGCCTTCCTTCAAGCCTTCACTCGGATCCAGGCGCGCGGCGCCTAATGCTGGAACAATCCCGAAGATGAATCCTGTGAGAACTGAAACGCCCGCGAGAAACGCAAGCGAGGTCAGATCCAGGTGGCTGGAGGAAGGATCGAGCGTGCCTGTCGGGGCCAAACGTAGCAGCGCTCCGAGCCCCGCATAGGCTACCAGGAGCCCCGCGCCGCCGCCAGCGAGCGAGAGCCGGATGCTCTCGCCCAGCGAATCGCGAACAATGCGCCAGCGGCCGGCTCCCAGGGCGATGCGAATAGCGACCTCACGCCGGCGCGTCGCAGCACGAGAGAGCAGCAGGTTCGCAACATTGACGCAGGCGATCAGCAGGACGATGCTCACCGCGCCAAGCAGCACTAAAAGCGCTGGGCGAAGATTGCCGGCCAAATCTTGCTGTAAGCCTCGAACGGTCAGACCGAAATTCTTGCTCGTCTTGGGATGCTCGCGCGCTAGCCGCTGGCCGATGGAATCGAGACGCGCTTGCACTTGCCGCGGCGAAATGGCGGGCTTCAACCGTGCGATGACACCGAATCCATGGCGCAATGGATTTGTGACTTCGTCACCAGCCATTCCTTCCGGTAGCCACAAGTCGGCCCAAGAAGGCAGCTTGAAAGCGGGAGGCAACACTCCGACCACGGTGAAAGCGCGGCCTTGCAATTGAATGGGCGCGCCGATCAGCTTGGGGTCGGCATTAAAGTAATCGCGCCAGAGCCGATCGCTGAGCAGCGCGATGAATGGTGCGTTTGGCCCATCATCCTGCGCCTGGAAAGTACGCCCGAGGATGGCATGCACGCCGAGCATCCGGAACAAGCTGGAGCTTGCGCAGCTCGCTTGCACACGCCGTGGCTCAGCGCCGCCGGTCAGGTTCGCTTCCTGGCCACCTACGACGTAGCGGTAACGGCCGACGTCTTCGAAGACATCGATTTGTCGCGCCCATTCGTCGTACTCGGTGGGCGAGACTCCAAGTTTCGGGAAGTTAGGTTGATAAGTGTCCCATATGGCGACCAAGCTAGCAGGATCGTGGAAAGGCAGCGGCCGGAGCAGAACCGAATTGACGACTGTGAAGATGGCGGTGTTCGCGCCGATGCCGAGCGCGAGCGTCAGAACAACGGTCAGCGTGAAGATCGGAGAGCGGCGAAGCATACGGTATGGATGCCCGTTTCTCGTTTCTCGTTTCTCGTTGGGAGCGCTTAACTTATTTGTACGCCGCGATCCCCGTCACCCGCTCGCCGATCACCAGTTTATGGATGTGCTCGGTGCCTTCGTAAGTTTTCACGGTTTCGAGATTGCACATGTGGCGCATGATGGGATATTCGTCCATGATGCCGTTGGCGCCTAGCAAATCGCGGCTCAGGCGCGCGCATTCCAGAGCCATGCCGACGTTGTTCAGCTTCAGCATGGAGATGTGAGCGGGCTCCAGCTTGCCTTGATCCTTCAAACGGCCGGCGTGCAGCGCCAGCAATTGCGCCTTGGTTATTTCGGTGACCATCCATGCGAGTTTCTCCTGCACCAGTTGGTGGCTCGCGATGGGACGGTCGTCAAACTGCTTGCGCAGGATGGAATATTGCCGCGCGGTTTCAAAGCAATCCATCGCGGCGCCCAGTACGCCCCAGCCGATGCCGAAACGCGCTTGCGAAAGGCAACCCAATGGACCTTTCAATCCCTGCGCGCCCGGGAGCATGGCGGACGCGGGCACGCGGCAATCCGTCATCGCCAGACTGGATGTCACCGACACGCGCATGGACATTTTGCCGTGGATTTCGGAGCTCGAGAAACCGGGCGTGCCTTTCTCTACCAGAAATCCGCGGATGCCTTCGTCCGTGCGCGCCCACACGATGGAAACGTCAGCCACGGATCCGTTCGTGATCCAGGTTTTTTCGCCGTTCAGGTTCCAGCAGTTCCCTTCCTTCTTCGCGCGCGTCTGCATGCCGGCGGGATTTGAGCCGAAGCCTGGCTCGGTGAGTCCGAAGCATCCGATGGCCTCGCCCGATTGCAATTTCGGAAGCCAATATTCCTTTTGCTCCTCGGAACCATATGTCAGGATCGGATACATCACCAAGCCGCCTTGCACGGAAGCGAAGCTGCGGAGCCCGGAATCGGCGCGTTCCAGCTCCTGCATCACCAATCCATATTCGATGTTGCTCATGCCCGCGCAACCGTAACCCTCCAAGTTTGCGCCCAGGAATCCCAGGCGTCCGAATTCGGGGATCAGCTCTTTGGGAAATCGCGCGTCGCGAAAGCAATCGCGGACCAGAGGGATGGCTCGATCCTCGACGAATTGGCGAGCCGTTTGGCGGACCAGCAGTTCTTGTTCAGAGAAGAGGGAGTCTATTTGGAGATAGTCGACACCGGCGAAGCGGGACATTGGCCTATTGTAGCTGGTGGCTGGTGACTGGTTGCTGGTGAGAGGATTTCGTTATGCTACGCGGCGGATTACTCTCGCCGGCAGAGTGATCAACGCCCAAACCAGTTCCAGGACGCCCCCTACGGCGATGCCTACCAGGCGGAACGGGAGCAGGAACAGCCAGACGATCGGATAAAGGATCAGGGCGAACAGCGCCAACGGCCAGCACAGAATGAAAATAATGCACCACAGGAGAAAACCGACCATAGCAGGCCTCCTTCCTAACGTACGCTATCTAACTTGGATTAGTTCCAGAGGATTTGGAGCGGGAGACGGGATTCGAACCCGCGACATCGACCTTGGCAAGGTCGCACTCTACCAGCTGAGTTACTCCCGCACTTGCCCGGAGATTTCAATTGTCGCGCTTTGAGCCGCAGCCTGTCAAATGAGCCAACAAGCCTCGCGCCCGCGCCAGTTTACGGAACAGTAACAATTGAACGGCTACATAGACCCCAACATTTGAAGGCTATACTGTTTTATGTATAATATTGAAAACAAGCTAGATAAGCAGCAAAAAAATACACGCCACAGGTCTTTGGAATCGTGTTACACTGCGGTTCGGAATCATAGCCATCGCAAATTTTTTGCTGCGCCTCGAATAGGTTCCCTCTAGAATCGAAGAGCTGAATTGCAGATTTTCCACAGGGTGTGGAAAACGTGTGCAAAACGTGTGGGGTTAGTTACGAACGAATGAATATCTGGGATGAAATAAAGAGCGTAATTTCAAGCAAGATCACGACGGAGGCGTACCAGAACTGGCTGTCGAAAACGTTTTTCCTCAGGTCAGAAGGAACCCGGTTGTGGGTCGGTGTGCCGGACGTGGTTACCAAGGATTGGATTCAGCAGGAATACAACGGAGAAATTTGGTCCGCCATTCGCGACCGGAACTTTGGTATCCGGCAAATCGTGTTTGAGCTGTCAGGCTCCGCGGACGAGGCTGGCCGGAGGAATTCCGGTGACGAGAAACCGGAGGTCACCTTTTCGCCCTCCATCAGTTTGAACCCAAAGTTTACTTTCGAGACTTTCGTGGTCGGCTCGTGCAATCAGTTCGCGCACGCGGCCGCGCAAGCCGTGGCCACCGGGCCGTCGAAAACGTACAACCCGCTGTTCATCTACGGTGGAGTGGGCATGGGGAAAACGCACCTGATGCACGCCATCGGCCGGTCGCTGGTTGACCAGCACACCGGGATGAAGATCATCTACACATCGAGCGAGCGCTTCATGAATGAGATGATCACCTGCATCAAGACCGATCGTATGCAGCTCTTCCACAAGCATTACCGATCGGCCGACGCGCTGCTGATCGATGATATTCAGATTCTGGCAGGGAAGGAACGCACGCAGGAAGAATTCTTCCACACCTTCAACGAACTGTTCGAGCATCAGAAGCAGATTGTGATCTCGAGCGATTCGCCTCCGAAAAATACGCCGGGCCTGGTGGAGCGCTTGCGATCGCGTTTCGAGTGGGGCCTGATGGTAGACGTGCAGCCGCCGGACCTGGAAACCAAAATGGCGATCTTGGATATGAAGGCCGAAGCGGATGGTGTGAAGCTTCCGGAAGAAGTGCGTATCTATATCGCGACCAAGACCAAGTCGAACGTTCGTGAGCTAGAGGGCGCACTGATAAAGCTGATGGCTTATTCTTCAGTCACCGGCACACCGGTCACGCTACCGATGGCGCAGCAGGTGTTGAAGCATCTCACACAGGGTCCGGAGCGGCGAATCACCATCGAATCTATCGTGAAAGCCGTGGCTGAGAAGTTCTCTCTTCAGCCTTCCCAACTGAAGCAGAAGACCAACGAGCGGAAGATTGCTTACCCACGACAGATTGCGATGTTCCTGGCCAAGGAGCTGACTTCGTCGTCGTTGCCTGAGATTGGACGCGCCTTCAGCGGGAAGCATCACACGACCGTGTTGCACTCCATCCAGAAAATTGACAAGCTACGCCAACGCGACCCAGATTTGAACAGCCTCATCCACAGCCTAATTGATTCTATCCATTAGACTTATGGTTTTTTTCCACATCAGGCTTCGAATTTGTCCTGTTAGTACTGTGCGCGAACCGTGGGAGGGTGGAGTTTTGCACCTCGGCCCACCCAGAGATCCACAGGTTCGAGTGGCGGAAAGCTTCTGGATTTTGTATAATTTAGAGAGAAATCAACATTTCAACAGGCCCTACTAATACGGTTCTAAAATGTAGCTTTTTAGGTACTAGGAAATAGCAGTAGGCAAACCAGTGTTGAACAAGCGTGTTTGGCTGGCTGACGGTTTGGCTGACGGTTTGGCTGACGGTTTGGCTGAAAGGTGAGTGGGGGAGACGATGGAGTTCACGGTTAGCAAGACAGATCTGGTGCGTGAGTTGAGCCTTTCGCAAGGCGTGGTGGAAAAAAAGACCACTATTCCGATCCTGTCGAATGTCTTGGTGGAAGCTATTGGGGATCGGATTAATCTAACGGCGACGGATCTGGAGTTGGGGATTCGCAGCTCGTGTCCGGCACGCGTGAAGAAACCGGGTGCGGGCACCATTCCAGCTAAGCGGCTGTTGGATTATGTTCGTCTGCTTCCCGATGCGGATCTCGATGTGAAGCTACAGGAGAATCAGTGGGCCAGTTTGGTATGCGGACGTTCAAAAACCAGGATTGCCGGAATGTCGCGCGAAAGTTTTCCGGAGCTTCCCCAGATGCCCGATGCCCTGGCGCAGATTCCGGTAGGTCTGCTGGCATCCATGATTTCAAAAACGATCTTTGCGATCTCTATGGAAGAGTCGCGCTTCACGCTGAATGGATCGCTGCTGCTTTTGAAGAACAATAGCCTGGGTATGGTAGCTACGGATGGTCATCGGCTGGCCATGGTGGAAAATAATGTGGATTTGCCTGGTGTCACTACACCATTTCGAGCGCTGCTGCCGCGTAAGGCCATGGGCGAGATTTTGAAACTGGCGCAGGACTCGAACGCGGATGCAACTATTCAATTCTCCGGCGATGAGAATCACTTGTTCTTTCAACTGGGCGATCGATTGCTGCTGAGCCGCAAACTGACTGGCAACTTTCCGGATTTCGAGCGGGTGCTTCCCAAGGATCATCCACACTCGGTGGTGTTGGATCGGGAAGAGTTGCGCAAATCCATCGAGCGTGTGGCGCAGTTTTCCGATGAGCGTTCGCGAGCCGTCCGGATGCGCGTGCATGAGGGTGAGCTGCATATTCATTCTTCGCTTTCAGAGACTGGCGAGAGCGAGGAGAGCCTTCCGGTGGAGTACGACGGAAGTCCGGTAGAGATTGGTTTCAATGCCGGCTACATGCTGGATTTTCTGCGAGCCACCACGGAAGCGCAAGTAGCTTTTCATTTCAAGGATGCGCATAGCGCAGGCGAACTGCGGCCATCCGGCGATGGCGCCGCGAATTACAAGTACCGGTATGTAGTGATGCCGATGCGGATCTGAAGAACAGGCGGCTAAAGGCAGGCGGCAGGAAGCAGAAGGCAATAAGGACTGAGCAACAACAAACATGGCAACTAAGGAAGTGACCCCTGTGGAGAATTACGACTCCAGGAGTATCAAGGTGCTGGAAGGCTTGGAGGCGGTGCGGCTGCGCCCGGCGATGTATATCGGTTCCGTTACCGAGAACGGGCTGCATCACCTGGTCTACGAAGTAGTGGACAACTCGGTGGACGAAGCTCTGGCCGGGTTCTGTGACACGGTCAGCGTTACCATCCACATCGACAATTCCCTCACCGTGGTTGATAACGGCCGCGGGATTCCCGTGGACATGCATGAGGAAGAAGGCATCTCCGCCGCGGAAGTAGTGATGACCAAGCTGCACGCCGGCGGGAAGTTCGATTCCAAGAGTTATAAAGTATCGGGCGGTTTGCACGGCGTGGGCGTGAGCTGCGTGAACGCGCTGTCGGAAGTTCTGCAGCTCGAGATCTGGCGCGACGGCTTTACTTGGGAGCAGGAGTATAAGAAGGGCGTTCCCACGGCGCCGCTGGCTAAGGCCGGAAAAAGCAAAAAAACTGGCACCAAGATCACGTTCAAGCCGGACGCCACCATCATGACTGCGGTGGAGTTCAATTACGACACCTTGGCCCAGCGGCTGCGCGAGTTGGCGTTCCTCAACAAAGGCCTCACCATTACGCTGACGGATGAGCGCGTGGATCCGGTGAAACAGAGCGAGTTCCACTACAGCGGCGGGATCGCTGAGTTTATCCGGCATCTGAATCGCGGCAAGTCCGTGCTGCACGAAAAGCCCATTTACTTCGAGGGTGAGCGGGAATTGAATGGCGGCCTTCTATCCACGGAAGTGGCGCTGCAATATAATGACGGCTATTCGGAAAACGTGTTCAGCTTTGCCAACAACATCAACACCGTGGATGGCGGATCGCACCTGAGCGGCTTCCGCAGCGCGTTAACGCGCACCATTAATTTCTACGGGCAACAGGCCGGGCTGTTCAAGGACGTAAAGGAAAACCTCACTGGCGACGACGTCCGCGAAGGTCTTACTGCTGTAGTGAGCGTGAAGCTCCCGCAGCCGCAGTTTGAAGGGCAAACCAAGGGCAAGCTGAACAGCGATATTCAGGGTTTCGTGGTCCAGTTCGTGAATGAAAAGCTGGGCGAGTATTTCGACAAGAACCCGGCTGTGATGCGCAAGATCGTCGGCAAGGCGATTGATGCCGCACGCGCTCGCGAGGCCGCCCGCAAAGCACGCGATTTAACGCGCCGCAAAGGAGCGCTCGATTCGGGCGGCCTGCCTGGGAAGCTCTCGGATTGCCAGGAGAAGGATCCGGAGCGCTGTGAGCTGTTCCTGGTGGAAGGCGAATCGGCCGGCGGCACGGCGAAATCGGGACGCGACCGGCGCTATCAGGCTATTTTGCCGCTCAAAGGTAAAATCCTGAACGTGGAGAAAGCCCGCTA
>JBEKJJ010000302.1:0-8899 GCA_050011295.1 Bryobacteraceae bacterium | reverse complement strand
GCTCAAGCCGCTGCTTGCGTACACCGATGAGGCGTTCCCCCGTGCTCAAACTTCTCTAACAGTAGAGGGCGCCGCGGATGCGCAGGTTTTGCTGGCGGGGACGGCCACCCGTGCCGTCAAACATCCGGATTGGCTGCCGGAAACCGGGTTTGCGGGCCTGGTGGTGGATGGGGGACAGATCGAGATCCGCGATGTCCTGGCGCGACAGCAGAGCGCATGCACTCTAACAGTGATCTTTAGCCTGCCGCTGGGATCCGATTTAGCCAAGCGGCTGTCTTCGGCGGCTGGTATGGAAGTAACCACTGTGTCGCCCAGGCCGTTCCGTGTGCACTCGCCGAGCCAACAAGTACTCAGCACCATACAAAGAAATTTCATTCCTGGTATATCCCGGTCGGCAGCCGTCGTGCTATCCGTGCGCAACTGGGAAACGGGCGTAACCGAAGATTGGGTAGCATACAGCGTTCGACCTAGCTACTCAAGCACGTTCGACGACGTGGTACGTTTGGGCAGCCAAACGGCGAATTGGGTTTGGCTTCTGGCTGCGCTATCACTTACGGTGTTGCTTCTGGATGCAGCGGGTGTGTGGATGAGCATCCGCTTCGGCGGCGAAATCGCTCAAACTGTTGACGACCTTAGTAGGGCGGCGCACCAGATCGCCGGCGGCAACTTCGCCTGGAGGACGCCAGTACGCAGCAAGGACCAACTGGGGGATCTCAGCTGCAACTTCAACGAGATGGCGATTGCCCTCGAACAGCTTCAAAAGGACGAAGCCGCCAGGCTAAGGTTGGAGAGCGAACTTCAAATCGCGCGAAGCGTCCAGCAGTATTTATACCCGCACGTTGCCCCTGTATTCGGTGGGGGCACCGTTTCAGGCCGAACGTTGGCGGCGAGGACAATCGGTGGCGACCTGTACGATTTCTTCGATCTCGGCCCGGAACGAATTGGGATCCTCTGCGCGGACGTGAGCGGCAAAGGAATTCCGGCCGCTCTCATGATGGCGAACCTGCAGGCAATCGCAAGGGCGCACTTCGGCGATAGCATTGACGGCCCGGCTGCACCGCCCGCCCATTTCGTTGAAATACTGAATCAGCAGCTCGCCGGCCGCTTCGGAGACAATCGCTACGCGAGTCTCTTCTGGGCGGAGTACGACGGGCTGACCGGTATGTTGACATATGTCAACGCAGGCCATCCGTCGCCGATTCTGAGTCAATCGGCTGGCCCGATCGAAAGGCTGAATTCAGTTGGTGTGCCGATCGGAATGTTCGCGAATGCGCAATATACGGCCACATCGGTGCATTTGCGGCCGGGAAGCCGGCTAGTGATCTTCACGGACGGCGTCACCGACGCCGAGAACGCCGCGGGGGAAGATTTCGGGGACGAGCGTTTAATTGAGTGTTGCAGCACTATCGCGGCAGGGATGGATGCAAAGGGAGTGGCCGACAGATTGATGCAAACCGTCGCAGAATGGTCAGGCGGGAGGGAGCGGTTCGACGACACGACGGTTGTTGTGCTTGGTGTCGGCGCCGCGTGAGCGCCAATAGTTTGCCCCCGAGGCTGTCCTCTGGCTAGCATAGTGGCTATGCCATCCGGAGACCGGCCGACAATCTCGGAGCGAAAACTGTGCTCGCGTAAGGATAGGGCAAATTACGCCGGGATGGCAGGCCCCGTTGGCATTGTTTTGCTTTCTTTGCTTTTGGAAGGTTGCACTCGGCCACCTGTTCATGAACCGGTCACATTAACTCTGCTGGAGGAGTGGACGGCCAAGACAATCAACGAAGGCCGGGAGCAGGAGTTGCGGCAATTCACTAAGGAAACAGGAATCCAAGTCAAGCTGCTTCCATCTCCGGAGTCCGCGTGGGAAAAGCTGGCTCTGTGGCAAGGGTTACTTCGATCAGGAGCATCGAGTCCTGATGTGTACGGCATCGATGTGATCTGGACGCGGATTCTGGACGAATACTTTATAGACCTGAAGCCGTATTTCGCCAGCGATATCTCTCACGATTTTCCGGCGATAGCCGCAAGATATTCCCTCGACGGGAAGCTAATTGCGATGCCGTATCATGCCGACATCGGGATTTTGCTTTATCGCACCGATCTTCTGCGGCAGTATGGATATAGTGAACCACCCCGGACCTGGGATGAGCTAGGGCTCATGGCGGCTCGGATTCAGGCGGGCGAACGAGCCAAGGGGAACAAAGCGTTTTGGGGTTTTGTATGGCAAGGGGCCGCTGCTGAAGCGTTAACCTGCAACGCTCTGGAATGGCAGGCCGCTGAAGGCGGCGGGCAAATCATCGAAGCGGACCGGACCATCAGCGTGAATAACCCGAACGCGATCCGTGCTTGGCAAAGGGCGGCGCGCTGGGTCGGTTCTATCTCCCCACCCAGTGTAGTCGGATATAAAGAGTGGGACTCGCAGAACGTTTGGGTCGCGGGAAACGCGGCATTCATGCGAAATTGGCCAACATACTACGTTGACAGCCAGGCGGTCGGCTCGCCAATCCGAAACAAGTTCGCAATCGCCTTGCCGCCTGGTGGTAAGGCGGGCCGCTTCGGTACGTTGGGAGGAGCCGGCCTGGGAGTTTCCCGATTCTCGGCTCATCCGCGTGAAGCTGTAGAACTGGTCCGGTATCTCAGCCGTAGAGACGTGCAAGTGAAGCGGTCACGCGTGCTTTCGGTGCCCCCCACTCTACCGGAACTCTACGACGTGCCTGAGGTAATTGGGCCAAATCCTGGTTTTGCCATGTTCCCTCAGGCGTTCCGGAATGGCATAGTTTCGCGCCCCTCGAATGTCACTGGCCAAAAATATCCAGACGTCAGCGAGGCTTATAGTCGGGCAGTGCACTCTGTGTTGACTGGCGAGAAGAGTGCATCGGAAGCGGCCGCAGCCCTGGAGAATGAATTGGCTCGCATAACCGGCTTCAAGAAGGGAGTGCAGACTAATGAAAGCCGATAACAGGAGGGGACGGGTGCGGTGCTGAACGCATCGCTGACTACTGACCACACGCGGCGGCGGCCATTTGCAGGGAGGTGACGTTGATCCCCCCGTTCGCCTTAATCCAAACGCCTTTGACTGCGACCTTTTGTCCAAGGTGGCCGGCCGGCGAGAAGGCGTTTACACCCAGCAGTTGAAACGTTTCATTGCCCAACGGCCTTCCCTCCGCGGATTTTAAGGCGGCCGACGTCGTAGCCTGACTTTCAGATGCAATGGGGCTGGTCGCACGCGTCAGCATCCAGATCCCACCACTTTGCACCAAACAACCGTCGACCTCCACAATGTCAGGCACATTCTTTGCGTGTGGACCGGCAGCATTCGTCTGCTGCGCGAAATCTGGGATATCGGTGCTGAACTGGACGAACGGCGTGAACATCTCATCCCAACTCTGATTCTCGACATCGCGAAAGTGCACTTCCTGGTCTGGCGCGGGGTTGTACTTGTTGTTTCTAGAGTTGTCGTAGTGCGCCGTCACCACCAGTTTACTGCCGGCCGCCAGGTGGAGCGGTGTCTCCAAATCATAGGCCAATTGCCATTGGAAGTTGAACTTCGGCACACTGAGCACGCTCTGCTCGCGCCCATCCGGGTAGACGACGGTGTACTGGAAGTCCTTACATCGTATGTGCGCGTGCGGTTGGAACTGGAAGATGACGATGGGCTCCTGATACGCCGTTATTCCAGTCACTTCGTAGTTCTCCTGGTTCGGCGGAATGGGGGGAATCGCAGCTCCTGTTCCTTCCGCCTTCCTGCCCCGGGCATCGCTCAAAATCTCCCTCCCGTTGGCTATTATTGTCTTCGTGGCGCCGGGTACGCGAAACAGCTGGTGCCGGGGGGCGCTGGATCGAAACCAGAAACCAATCATCGACCGGTCCTTTTGCGGCTGTCCATTAGGCTGGTAATGGATGTTGAAGTTGATGTATGAATTCTCGCCGCCCTTCATGAGTTTCGCCGTGTCGTCGTCGTACATCTCCAAGGTGGTGCCCGGAGTATAGACTCCCAGCATATCGACTCCCGAGTTATTCCCAGGAGCGGGAACGGCGGGTCGAAGGCCTGGCAGCACATTTTGAAAGCCCTGTTGCCGGGCAAACGATGCGAGAGCCTCCAGATCGGCGGGTTTCACTCCTTTGTCCAGCGTGTCCTCTGTGATCGCTATGTGATGCACGACTGCAGGATTACCAGGACGTACCTGGAGTGCCGCAACCCATCTGTCCTGGGAGAGGGGCACGTTAACAAGGCGCCTCACGTAGGGGACCGTCCCCTGTGCCGGAACCTCAAATTCCTGAGGCATGGAGATAATGAGATCCGGATTCCGACCTGTGGGATGACGCCAGCCTGCTGCCGAGACGGGAGGTGGTGGCGAGTCAGTATCGTTGCCTTTGGGGGCGCCTGCGTTAACCCAAGCCACTAAGGTGTTGATTTCCTTCTGGTCCAGGCTGGCGTCGTTACGAAATCTCAGGCTGCGGTTGGGATCCGCCGGCCACGGTGGCATTTCGCGCGTTATGACTTTTTCTTTGATCGACTTAGCCCAAGGGCGCACCTCGTCGTATATCAGCAGCGGGACGGCGGATGCTATCTCACCAGCGCGGTGACACGTCACGCAATGCCGTGACAAAATCGGAGCAACCTCTTTGCTGAAAGTGGGACTAACGGGGCCTGTCGCAGTAGCCGCGAAATTGAATACTGCTACGCTGGCGATGCCGATGAGTAAGTTTGTGTCAGCGCGTCCAGTACTGCGCACGTTCCGAGCCTTTGGGATTCTGCTTCTTACTACTATATTATGTTGGCGCTCGCTTACGAAGTCTCGGGAGGATTGTTGATATCGCTTGGAGTCGACTATTCGCTTCCGATAACACCGTACCGCAGGCGGTGAAAATGTGAACCGAAGTGCTATTTTTTCTCCCGGACCACGCATTCGGGATTACGCGGCGGCGGGCGAATCCAATTCCTGACAGAAGGGTGTAGGGTATGTCTTGGATATTCCTAAGGTAATGAGCAGTATAGTACTTAGTAGGGCGAAAAATCAAAGGAGGCGCCACTTGATTATAGTGCTAAGATCAACGGTAAGATGAGAATTGTCTTCAAACATACAGTCTCGCTGACTGCTGTGCTGTGGGTAGCCTTGGGGGCGTCATTTCTGGGGGCGGACGTCACCACGGAACACAATGACAACAATCGGACCGGAGCGAATCTCAGTGAAGTGGTCCTGAACACCTCGAATGTCAACGTTGGGTCATTCGGGAAGCTGTTCTCGCGGGCCGTGGATGGACATATTTACGCTCAGCCCCTGTATGTGTCGAACGTAACCATTCCCGGGCAAGGAGTGCACAATGTCGTCTTCGTCTGCACCCAACACAACAGCGTGTATGCCTATGACGCGGATGTTTCATCGGCTTCAACTCCGCTGTGGACCGTTAATTTGGGCCCCTCCGTTCCGATTTCCGTGTTTGGCACAGCCGATCAGGAAGGCATCTCCGTCGAAGTTGGGATTCTCTCGACACCAGTCATCGACCCGACGTCCAACACCATATATGTGATAGCCCAGACCTACGAAAGCAGCCAAGTGATTTTTAGGCTGCACGCACTCGATTTCACCACCGGCGCCGAAAAGCCGAGTAGTCCAGTGATGATTCAAGGGAGCGTAGCCGGCCAGGGTACAGATAGCGTGGGAGGAATCGTGACGTTTGGCGCTAACAAGCAGCTCCAACGTCCCGGACTACTGTTATTGAACGGTAGTGTATATGTCGCATTCGGCTCGCACGGCGATGATCCAGTTTGGCACGGCTGGCTAATTGGATACAACGCCGCCACGCTGCAGCAGGTGTCTATCTTCTGCACCTCTCCGAATTCGGATTCGAGCGGAATATGGCAGAGCGGCATCGGGCCGGCGGCCACCTCTACCGGCAACATCATCTTGGAGACTGGAAACGGCTTGTTCGATGCGAACACGGGGGGATTGGACTACGGTGACAGCATTCTGAAGCTAAGTACTGCCGGCGGAATAAGCGTGGTCGACTACTTTTCACCATCCAATCAGGCAACTTTGGACGCCGCGGACGATGATCTCGGGGCCGGCGGCCCAGTTTTGATTGTTCCCGGGACCCTCTTCGGGGTCGCCGCTGGAAAAGACGGCAGGCTGATGCTATTCAACACAAACGATCTGGGCCAATTTAACAGTGCCGGTGACCAGATCGCGCAGATCTGGCAAGCCACGCCCGGGAGCTTCTTCGGGGGAAGCGTCTTCTATAACTCGACCTTGTACGCCTGGGGCAGCAGTGACGTATTAAAAGCATATTCATTTAGCGGATCGGCGATTAACACCACACCAGCCTCCCAGAGCACGGTCGGCCCAAGTGGATTCGGCAACACACCGGCAATGTCGATTTCGGCGAATGGTACTTCTCCAGGCACCGGAATTGTCTGGGCTTCGTTTGCCAGCAGCGGCAACCCACATGCGGGCGCTCCAACACCCGGAATACTGCACGCGCTGGATGCCAGCAATGTATCCAATGATCTCTGGAACAGCAACCAGCAGGTCTCGCGGGATTCGTCCGGGAGTTGGGCAAAGTTCAATCCGCCGACCATCGCCAATGGGAAAGTTTATTTGGGTACGTTCGACGGGGTCCTGAATGTTTTTGGGCTTCTGGCGCCCCCAGGGCAGCCGGCGTCCGTCACGGCCTCCGGGGGAACACCGCAAAGCGCGACCATCGGGACCGTATTCGCTGCACCGTTGCGGGCAACGGTGCAGGATTCCAACGACAACCTCTTGAAAGGGGTGTCCGTGACGTTCACGGCCCCCACCAGTGGACCGAGCGCGACCTTCGGTGGTTCGTCCACAGTGACCGTTTCCACCGGTCCGAACGGGGTTGCGACAACGCCGGCGCTGACGGCCAACACTCAGGCGGGAAGCTATACCGTGACAGCGACCGTATCCGGTGTGTCCGCGGGAGCAAACTTCATCCTCGCAAATACAACGGCCGCCAGCGTGACGGCGATTGCTGGTGGGTCGCAGAGCGCGGTAGTGAACGCTGCATTCGGGACAACGCTACAAGCGAAGGTGTTGGATGGATCGTCGAATCCGGTGAGCGGCGTAACAGTCACGTTCACGGCGCCGACCGGAGCGGCGGGTGCGCTCTTTGGAGGATCGGCGACAGTAGCGGTTGTGACCAACGGAAGCGGGATCGCAATCTCGCCGGTGCCGGTGGCCAACACGGTGGCGGGAGCCTACACAGTAACGGCGAGCGCGGCGGGAGTGGCAACACCGGCCAACTTCAGCCTCACCAATACAGCCGGGGCGCCCGCCAGCCTAGTAGCGACCAGCGGCACACCCCAGAGCACGCCGGTGAACACGGCCTTCGCGGCAGCTCTACAGGTGACGGTGAGGGACGGGTTTGGGAATCGAGTGAGCGGAGCCACGGTGACGTTCACGGCGCCCGGGAGCGGGGCGAGTGCGCTGTTCAGTGGATCGGCAACCACGGCGGTGGCGACCAACGCGAGCGGGATCGCAATCTCGCCAGTGCCGGTGGCTAACAGCACAGTGGGGTCTTACAATGTATCGGCCTCGGCGCCGGGGCTGACGGCGGTGACATTTGCGCTGACGAATGGCGCTACGCCTCCCCCAGCGGCCGTGACATTTGTCAAGACGGACACCGCGACGCAGGGCACTTGGAAAGGGGTATACGGCAGCGACGGATACAACGTAATCGGGGACCTGACGAGCAATCCGTCGTACGTGACGCCGGTACCGTCCGGGCAGTCGAGCTACACCTGGAGCGCTTCTACCTCCGATGTGAGAGCGCTGCAGATGGCGAGCAATCCCGCCGACCGGATAGCGGCAGCATGGTTCTCGACCACACAGTTCACCATCGACATGAACATAAGCGACACGCTGACGCATCAGGTGGCGCTGTATTGCTTGGATTGGGACAGCTCGGGCAGACTGCAGAAGATCGAAGTGCTGGATGCACTCGGGAACGTGTTGAACACGCAGGTACTGGGGACGAGCTTCATTAACGGCATCTACCTGGTATGGAATGTGAGCGGACACGTCCAGTTCCAAGTCACGAGGACCGCAGGACCCAATGGGGTGATTTCCGGGCTGTTTTTTGATCCGGCGCTCAACACGCAAACCATTAGCGCCACCGGCGGTACACCGCAGAGCACGGCGGTGAGCACGGCCTTCCCGGCAGCGCTGCAGGCGACGGTGAAGAACGGGTCCGGAAATCCGGTGAGCGGGGTGACGGTGACGTTCACGGCGCCGGGGAGCGGGGCGAGTGCGCTGTTCGGCGGATCGGCGACGGCGGCAGTAGTGACGAATGGGAGCGGGATTGCAATCTCGCCAGTGCCGGTGGCTAATAGCCTGGTGGGATCTTACAATGTATCGGCCTCGGCGCCCGGGCTGACGGCGGTGACATTTGCGCTGACGAATAGCGCTACGTCTTCCCCAGGAGCCGCGGCATTTGTCAAGACGGACTCCGCGACGCAGGGCACTTGGAAAGGGGTATACGGCAGCGACGGATACAACGTAATCGGGGATCTGGCGAGCAACCCATCGTACGTGACACCGATACCGTCCGGACAGTCCAGCGACACCTGGACCGGCTTGACCTCCGATGTGAGAGCGCTGCAGAAGGCCAGCAATCCAACCGTCCGGATAGCGGCAGCATGGTTCTCGACCACGCAGTTTACCATCGACATGAACATAAGCGACACGCTGACGCATCAGGTGGCGCTGTATTGCCTGGATTGGGACAGCACGACCAGACGGCAGACGATCAACGTATTGGATGGAAGCGGAAATGTTTTGAATACCCAGGCATTGACGTCAAGTTTTAACGGCGGCGTCTACCTGGTGTGGAATGTGAGCGGACACGTGCAATTCCAAATCACGAGGACCGCAGGATCCAATGG
>JBEKJJ010000301.1:0-12936 GCA_050011295.1 Bryobacteraceae bacterium | reverse complement strand
CACGGCCGGTAGGAGCATCGCACAGAGTCAGGACCGGGCCACCGTTTACCGAAATCTTCTTCAGCTTGTCGTGCGAGAAGAAACCAATCCAGCAGCTGTCCGGAGACCAGAAAGGATACGATGCATCCTCGGTGCCCGTGAGCGGTTGGGCGTCCAGCGAATCGAGCGCCCGCACCCAAAGCCGCCGCGGCGAGCCCTGGTCTCCGGCATCCATGGCGAGAGAGTGTCCATCGGGTGAGATGACAAATTCACGCACGTCGGTGGTCCTGTCGGGGAATGGCAAAGTATAGCGGAGCATGCTACGCTGCGGCGGCTGCTCACTGTAGTGGACGCCAGCCAGGACTGCAGCCGCGATGATCGCCGCCGTCGCTAGCGTCCAGGCAAGGTCCCTCGACCTGGCGAGCCGGCCCAGACCGCGCGGTCGAGGACGCGAATCCGCAACCAGCTCGCGCGCCGCGGAATCTTCCGCGCGCCGCGGAATCTTCCTTCAAATCCAGCAGCGCAACCTTTATATCAGCCATACTCTGCCAGCGCCGCGCGGAATCTTTGCGCAGACAGCGTGCCAGAAGTGTTTCCAAATCGTGGGGCAGCGGGCCGGCGATTTCTTGGGCGGGCCGCGGGTCCTTGTGAATGATGTTGCCCAGCGTGGAGGCCGGCGAAGTACCGTGGAAGGCGCGTACGCCTGTCAGCATTTCATAGAGGACCGACCCGAACGAAAAGATATCCGAACGCGCGTCCACATTTTGGCCCTCCGCCTGTTCAGGCGACATGTAGCAGACCGTGCCCACGATCTCGCCCTTGGCCGTTAGCGGATCAGTATCACCGGATTTCTCAAACTCGGGCACGGCCACGCGCGCCAGGCCGAAATCCACCACCTTGACGGTACCTTCCGCCGTCACCATGATGTTGCCCGGCTTCAGATCGCGATGCACAATCCCGGCCGTATGCGCGGCGGCTAAGGCATCGGCGATTTGCCCGGCGTAGTTCAACGCTTCGGCGAGCGGCAATCCTTTTCGGGGAATCAACTCCTGAAGCGGTTTGCCGTTGACGAACTCCATGACCAGATAATTCGGTCCCACGTCGTAGAGAGTGCAAATGTTCGGATGATTCAATGCGGCGACGGCGCGGGCTTCGAGTTCGAACCGGCGGCTGAACTCGGTTCTGGAGACCTTGAGGGCAACCGACCGATCAAGCCGCGTGTCACGCGCTTTCCAAACCTCGGCCATGCCCCCGGCGCCAATCCGGCTCTCGATTTCATATGGACCCAGCCGCGCGCCCGTGACCAACGTCGCAGTGAGGGCACGGTTGAACACCAGCTCCGGCGAGGAAGGGTCTTTCGCGAGCAGCGACTCAACTTCTTTTCGGAGGTCCTGATCGCCGCCGCAAGCATCAGCGATATACTCCGCTCGCACTTCCGGCTCGCGCTCAAGCGCCGCGTGATACACCAGCTCGATCTGGCGCCATCGCTGGGAAGTCATGCCTGGAAACCCTAGGTTCCCAACTATAACTCACGGTTGTGCGGGTCCGCTGGCGCACTCTGGAGTCTCTACATTCGCCTGATGCGTATCGTGGGGCAGGTCCCCGACCTGCCAGAGAATTGTTTCCGATGCGCTCGACCAGGGCCACAATTCGGCCCGCTCTAGCAAGTCTTGCTCGCACCGGATTCCATTCGATGTACCGCACGATACGCTCAAGTTCCGTGCCGTCGACATGACGACCGACCCATTTTCTGCCCGCGATGAATTAGCTCCTTGCGACCGAAGCGGCTACTTGCGGATGGCTGAGGAACATGGGACCCGCATTGGCAGAGTCCAGTTGCCGATCCAACAGGAGGAACTCTCGTAGGTTGCCAATGAGGCAACCTACGGCGATAGAAGCTCATGAGAAAGGGGTGAGAGGGACAGTTCAAAACTCTCAATCGGCAGGTCGGGGACCTGCCCCACGTCAGTTGCCCGCGAAGTTCACGGTGGCTATGTCGGATGAAGATGTACCAGTCGAATCCGTCACCGTGAGCAGAAAAGTATAAAGACCACGCCCCTGCGAAAACTGTACTGTTGGAGTTGCCAGGTTGCCGTGCAGGATGGCCGCTGATGGACTGCCTTGTGGAATCGACCACTGGTAGGTCAATGGTTTTCCATCGGCCGAGATGGACATGGTTCCATCCAACTGAATCTCTTGCGACACCACGGTGGCATTCTTCGGATCCGCGACCGCCTTAGTCTTTACAGCCGGGCCGCAACGATTGGCAGGCTCGCCAGGTCCGCCTTCCAAGCACGGAATAGCCGTGAGATACGTGTAGATCGCCAGCAAATCGTTATCGGTCATGTTTTTGAACGTGGGCCAGGACATAACTTGCAGCAGGCTGCCGTTGAACGGCGCCGGAATGCATGTCCCATTGGGAGCACCGGTGCAGGTGGGGTGGACATGATCCATGTCGATGCCGGTTCGCATGATCAAAAGGAACTGATCGAACGTGTCGCCACCCACAGCTCGGCCAGTGGAGTCCGGCGTCAGGTTGCGGCTAATGATGTGGGGAAAGTTGCCGGTCGCATTCGGAAAAGCTCCGAAATCTCTTCCGCCTCCCAGGTACGTGGCCGGGTTCACGACTGCTGGCTGATTTTGATAAGGATTTCCACCCTTTGCGAACTGAGTGGTCGGACCGTCGCTGTGGCAGCCGTTGCAGTCTGCCCCCGCGTTCACCAGGTAGCTACCGTATGCCACCAAATTGGGATCCAGGCCCTTCAAATTCAGCGGGACCGGTGCAATCGCCATCCCTTGCTGAACTTTTACTGGATCGAGGGGGGTTGGATCGGGTATCGTTTGGCCAACCGCGGTAGAGGCCACAAACAGCAGGCCGGGAAGAGTCATCGAAAACGTCTTAAGCATGGGTTTCTCCTTGAGGATTCTGCGTTCACCCGGTAAGCGGAAAACAGCGCGTAAAACTATAATGTCGTTCAGGAGATTTGTTGGAAGAATCGCAGGGACAGATTACGCAGTTGTTGCGGGCGTGGGGAAACGGGGACAGGGAAGCCTTGAACCGGCTTACCCCCGTCGTATACGAGGAGTTGCGGCGTATGGCGCAAGGTTATGTGCGCCGCGAAGGTCCCCAGAACAGCCTGCAGGCCACCGCGCTGGTGCACGAAGCATATCTAAAGTTGGTGGACGCCCGGATTGCCCAATGGCAGGACCGCACGCATTTCTTCGCCATTTCGGCGCGGCTCATGCGGAGAATCCTGGTAGACGCGGCCCGCACCAGGATAGCCGGGAAGCGGGGCGGCGGCACGGTTCGCGTCGAGATCAACGAGTCCCTGGATGGCGCGCCCCTTGATAGCGATCAAATGGTGCGGCTGGATGACGCGCTGGACGCCCTGGCGAAATTCGACGCGCGAAAAGCGGAGGTAGTGGAACTCCGTTTCTTCTCCGGCCTCAGCGTAGAGGAAACTGCCGCAGCGCTCAAGATCTCCGAACAGAGCGTGCTGCGCGATTGGAAACTGGCGCGCGCGTGGCTGGCGCGCGAAATGCAAGGATCAACCGAATAACGGAGCAACCTTTACTGCACGTCGTAGGTATGAATCTCTTTCCCCTGAAGATAGATATCGAACCACGACACGATATGCTGCAATCGTTCGACGCGATGCTTGGGCATTCCCGAGCGAGAGAGCTCGTGGGATTCGCCGGGGAAGCGGACCATTACGGTTGGGATCTTTTTGTACTTCAGGGCGCGGAACATCTGCTCGCCGCCTGCAGCCGGAGGTGTGCGGTAATCGGCCTCGCCTTCTATCAGCATCAGCGGCGTGTTGATATCGCGGATGTAGGTGATGGGCGAGCGGGCTTTGAAGTCAGCTTCCTGCTCCCAGGGTGCGCCGCGGAACCAAGTGGGCCTGAATAGTGTGAAATCGGCGGTGTACCAGAAGTCCGTCCAATCGGCGATGTCACGCTGCGATACCGCGGCTTTGAAGCGCTGCGTGTGGCCAATTACCCAATTTGTCAATAACCCGCCGCCGCTGCCGCCGGTCACGCCCATATGATCTTTATCCACCCAGCCGCGCGCGATTAATTCGTCGACGCCGGCCATCAGATCTTTGAAGTCGTCTCCTGGATAGGCAAATTGAATTATGTTTCCGAAATCCTGTCCGTAGGTGGTGCTGCCGCGCGGATTCGGATACAGCACTACGTAGCCCTTGGCCGCCATCCACTGAATTTCATGGTCGAAGGTGTAGCCATATGCGGAGTGCGGACCACCATGAATATTGATGATCATCGGATACTTCTTGCCTTCCTGAAAATCGGGCGGACGCTGGACAAATGCCTCAATGGGCTTACCGTCGAAGCTCTTGTACCAGATGGCTACAGGTTCCGTGATGTTGATTTTGGAAAACAGCTCCTCGTTGATGTGAGTGAGCCGCCGCACGTCAACGGATGCGACATCCAGGGAAAAAAGGTCGCCGATCAGAGTGGGTGACGAAATCAGAATCGCGGCCTTCGATCCGTCGGGCGTCGCGCTATAGGCGAACACATCGTGATCGCCGCGGGTTAACGGCTTCACTTCGCCGGTTTCGGCGTCGACGCGCTTCAGATTTGAGCGGCCTTCTTCGCCAGCTAAGACGAAAATGAATTGCCCATCCTTGCTCCAGAACGGCGTGGATGGGCCACTGCCGCGCGGCGGAGCCTGATCGCCCCCAACGCCGCCGGAAATGTCGTAATCATAATTCGCGGTGAGATTTTTCGGCGTGGAACCGGGCTGGAGCGAAGTAATGAACAGATCCGGCTGGCTGTAGGATCGCTCGGCCCCGTCCTTGCCACTCGCGATAGCGCCTGCGAATGCCATGCGCGATCCGTCCGGACTCAGTACCATGCCGCCCATGAAGCCGTCGAGCCCCGTCACGCGAGTGATATCGCCTCCGGTCGCCTTCACTACGTAGAGATCCGTATGCGCGGATTCGTAGTACTGCTCGCGAACGCGGCGTGAGGTGAAGTAAATCTGGGAGCCATCGCGCGACCACACGATATCGTTTTCGCTGAATTCGCCGTCGGTTACCTGCTTGGCTTTTTGCGATTCGCCGGGCGTTTTGGGAACTTCGACGGTCCAGATGTGGCTGGGACGGTCCGGCTCAAGATAGCCCGCGCCGTTCATGCGATAAACCGCGCGCGTGATCACGCGCACGTCGCTCTTCTCTTCGTCTTTGCCGTCCTTTTTCTTGTCGAAATCCTTGGGTATATTTGAGGACGAAAATGCGATGGTGTGGCCGTCGGGCGACCAGACGGGCCCACCTGCGCCCTTCGGAAGATCGGTGAGCGGGCGCGCTTCGCCGCCATCCATGGCCAGCAGAAAGATCTGGCCAGGTTGCGGCTTGCCATCTTTCTCCGAGGCACGCACAAACGCGAGCAGACGGCCGTCGGGCGACCATTGCGGTGACGAGTCATGCGGACCGGCGGTCAGTTGCCGCGCTTCGCCGCCGCTCGACGGAATGATCCACAGAGCTGTGTCGTATCCCTCATGCTTTTGATTGACGGTGACGCGCGTGTAGACGATGCGCGATCCGTCCGGTGAAATGCGCGGGTTCGCGATCCACTGGAATGAGTAGATATCGGTGTCGGCGATGGGCCGACGGTCGGCGGCAAAAATCGACACAACGAGACAAAACGGGAGAAATCCTTTGAGCCGGTGCATTGTCTAGGATTGTACAATTGTTTCTGGTTTCTGGTTTCTGGTTCGCACGGGGGGACGTAACCAGAAACCAGAAACGAGAAACCAGAAACCGGCGCTACAGCAGGAGCGCCACGCAACCAGTAACAATCAAAGCAGCGGCCCATATTAGATCAAGATTGAACCAGGCTTTCCGCAACATCGCTAGGCCCACTTTTTGGTAGACAATTATCGCAACCGCGGCCGTCACGGTGAGATATCCCAGCGTGTGTACCAGCGTGGCTCCAATACCGGTCATGCCCATGCCGTGCATGTGATGCATCGGCGTCGACATTTGCAGAACTACCGGCAGCACCATCAGTCCGGCTCCATGCGCCGAGGCCATCAGAAATGACCATGCCGTGAGTTCCAGAAATCCCACCCGCATTCCTCCCCATTGGAAATGGCGGCTTCGAATGATGCGATAGACGCCCAACGCCACCAGCAAACAGGCCACGGCGATCTTGACGAAATTCAACGGTACAACTACCTGAATCAATCCGGCGATCAACACCACGACGCCGATTGCGAGTGCGTGCCCGAGCGTGATGGGTATCAGCGACCGTAGTACCGCGCGGGAGCTGTGCTCCTGCATCCCCAATGCCACGGCGAATAGCCAACCCATTCCAGGGTTGATGCCGTGATAGGCGCCCAACAGGAATAGCGTCGCCCAGCCGGCGGCGTTGCTCATGCGTAGCAGTAGGAATCGGACGACGCGTCGCCGCCTTCCAGACGGATCTGGTGACCGCGCAGATCCCCAAACTCCACGAAGAACTTCGGATCGATGTGCATCCCGCCTTCGGGCGCGGCATCCACTTTCACCATCCAGCTTCGAACTCCCTCGGGATAGAATTGGGCGTCCCACGGCGAGTAGAGCGAGTTGGTGAAATAGATGCGCTTCGCGTCGCGGCTCAATTCCACCATTTGCGGACCGCCATTCAGAGGAGTCTTTGGCTGCGCGGGATGAGCAGCGTGGCGCACGATTCCGCCCAAATGAATGGAACCGGTTTTCTTCGGATGGAAGGGATCGGAAACATCATATTGCAGGAACTCGCCGGTGCCCCAGCAGGAAATGTAGAGAAACCGGTCGTCGAGCGAAAGATTGATGTCGGTGATCAGCGGCGGCACAGCTTTGAATCCTTGCAGAAGCGGCGGGAGCAATTCCGGCTCGGCCGGCTCGGCCGGGATATCGATCACTTTTTGAATGCCCCATTTGCCGTTGGTGAGATGCCACAGCCAGATTGAGGCCGACAAATCCTTCAGCGACACAACCACGCCTAAAAATCCGTAGGCGCGCGTGGGATTGTGAGCGGGGCGAAGCTCCAGCGCCATTTGATATTCCGCGCCAAGATCCAGCTCCTCCAAATGACGGCGCTTGTGCAGATCCCAGACGTGCAGCTTGTGCCCGTAGCCGCCTTTGAGCAGGATCTCGGGATTCAATCCGTGCTGCACCATGTTGGGCGTGCCCCATTCGCTGGAGATAAGAGTGTCGAAACCCAGATGCCACCAGAAATCGTACGCGAGATACTGCGGTCCGCGATCCAATTCCCATTTGCCGAGGATGTCGAAGCTGTCGTGGTCGATCACAAAGATTCCGCCAGGGCCATCGCCTGATGTCGATCCGAGGGCGCTTGCGTAAATTCCCTCCGGCCCGCAGTGCAGCGTGTGGGGCGAGGCATAGCCAGTTCTTGCGGCCAGCGTCTCCGGTTCGATTACCTTGACGATTTGCGGTTTTCGCGGATCGGGCTTGGTGTCCACGATATGTATGCGGGAAGAGTTGATGCCGGGAACGATCAGGTAGCGGCGCTCCACGTGCGGATGCGGCGCGTAGGGACACAAGCACGCGCTGCACGCGTTCCATCCGAAATGATGGAGCTCGTCGCCGACATTCGGCATGTCCAGTTGGCCGACGATGTGGCCGTATCCGGATGACGCCGGGTCGAGATCCACTACGCCCAGCGCGTCCGGCCGCTGGTTGCCGTTCGCATTGAGCATGGCTACATACGCGAGTTTTTCCGGTGGCGCCTGCATGGCCATTGTCGGAGAAGGATAAAAGGTTGGGTCTGGTCGCCAAAGCGGCATTTGGTGAGCTCCTCGATCCATACTACAGCATGTCTATTGACATTGCCTGGCATGGCGCGGCAGCCCAATTACTCGGGTGACTGCTATACTTATCAAAAGATTCCTTCAGGCAGGAGGATGCCATGTTGCTCAAAACCTTGCCTACGCTTCGGGCAGGGGTGGTTCTGGTTGGGTTCGTTTTATCGATAACATCGTTACGGGCGCAGCAGGATCCGGACAGTGACCGCCAGGCGTACGCCCTCAAGATCCGCGAAACGTACAATTTCCACTTCGGAAAAGACAAGATTTCCACGCCCGGTAACGCGGCTGTGGAGGGTAACGACTTTATTCCAGCGAGCGCGTTTCCCACCGCGGAATACTGCGGGCGCTGTCACGCCGAGGCCTATAGCCAATGGCGGCAGGCGCTGCATTCCAATTCCTTTCGCACGCCTTTCTATCGAACTAGCGTAAACATTCTGCTGCGAACCAAAGGCATCGAGTTTACGCGTCACTGCGATAGCTGCCACAATCCTATCGCCGTGCTCGCGGGCGGGTTGACTCAAATTTCTCAGGTAGATCGCAGCTTCGATGAAGACGGTCTCACTTGCACCACGTGCCATTCCATTCAAAAGCTGCAATCCACGAACGGGAATGGTGGGTTCGTTTTTGGAGTTCCTTCCGTACTGGTGGATGAGGACGGCAAACGGATTCCCGGCATAGTGCCGGACGAAGAGATCCGCCAGCATCCTGACCGGCATTCGCGCGCGGTGATGCAATCGTTCTATCGGACGCCGGAATTTTGCGCGTCCTGTCACAAGGCCAATCTGCCGAATCCCTTGAATGACTATAAGTTCATCCGGGCATTCACGGTGTACGACGAATGGCAGAACTCGAAATTCTCAACACGCAATCCGCTGACGTTTTACTCTACCGGGTTCACTACTTGCCAGGATTGCCACATGCAGCGCTCGCCGATCACGCTGAAAGATGACGGCGCCAAGCATGGCACGCTTGTTTCGCATCGCTGGCCGGCCGGCAATACGGCCGTGCCGTTCTACTACGGTTTCGATCAGCAATTGCAGAAGACCGTCGAGTTTCTAAAGTCCGGCAACTACCTCAACGTGGACCTGTTTGCGATCAAGAGAAATGCAGAAGAAGGTATGATCGCGCCGCTGGGTTCCACGGCTTTCAAACTCGCGCCCGATGACACCGTTGAGATGATGGTAGTAATCCAGAACAAAAACATCGGCCATTCACTGGTTCCCGAAGTGCGCGATTTGTATGAGCCATGGGTGGAATTCCAGGTGACGGATGCCGCGGGCACGGAGATTTATCACAGCGGCTTTTTGAAGCCGGACGGGTCGCTCGAACCAGGCGCGCACAGCTTCACTAACCGGCCCGTGAATACTGACGGCGTTTTCGTGGATAATCACAAAGTCTGGACCATTCAGTCCGTGGCTTATGACAACACCATACAATCCGGGCGATCGGCGCTGGTGCGCTATCAATTCCACATTCCGGCCAACGCCAAGGGGCCACTTACTGTAACGGCCCGCGTGAACTATCGCCACTTACGCCAGAGTTACTTGAATAATATCTTTGGAACGGATCATCCGGCGTATCCGGTGGTTGAGCTGGCTCCCGTACGCGCATTTTGAACCTTGGCGAGAACCCCGCCGCACCAGACCCGAAAGACAATCAGGATTGGATGCGTTGGAACAATCTGGGCATCGGGTTCCTGGATCAATTGCAATATGCCGATGCCATGCAAGCTTTCGAGCACGTGCCGATGCTCCGTCCGGACTACGCGGATGGCTTTATCAACGTGGCGCTGACGTACATCGAATGGGAAAAATATTCTTCCGCACGTCCCAGCCTGGAGAAGGCGCTGGAGGTAAGCCCGAACAATGCACGCGCTCTTTATTATCTGGCGCTCGTGGAAAGGCGCGAAGGGCATTTCGATGAAGAGCTAGCCGATTTACAACGCGTACGGCACAGTTATGAAGAGGCGCGGCAGCAGTTTGAGGCGCTGCAGGCCATAGATCCCGACGATCTCGCCGCGCACTACAATTTAGCCGTGTTGTACCGCCGCATGGGGATGAAGGAGAAAGCTGCCGAACAAGCTGCCATGTTTGCGACGAAACAGGTGGATCCCGGAGCGCCAACGTACTCGATGGAGTTTCTGCGGGTGCATCCGGAGATTTCAAACGAAAGCGTGCCCTGGCATCTGCACTCGGATTCGCCGCATCCGGTGACAGCCGCCGGCGGCGGAGGCCAGGGTAAGTGATCGGCCTTCTGCACACTTGGCAGGCGAAAGCGCCGGCCCCACGAATTGCCAACCAAGCCGAGGAGATATCCTTTTGAGCGGAACCCGCCGGCGATTTGTCCGCTCCTTGAGCCGGACAGCTTTGGTGCTTCCTTTTTCCGACTTACTGGCGCTCGGGCAGAATCCGATAGCTCCAACCGAGCGACGTTATGATGCCAAGCCCCGGCCGGCGGCTCCAGGTCCTAAGTCACCCATAGAAGGCACGCCGCTCGGAGTCAGTTTTGTGGATGTTGTCAAGGAATCCGGCTTGGCTGTGAAAACCATCTACGGCGGGGAAGGGAAGAACAAGTATCTTCTCGAGACAACTGGTTGCGGATTGGCATTTTACGATTACGACCAGGACGGGTGGCTGGATGTTTTTTTGGTAAATGGCTGGCGTTTGGAAGGCTTTCCAGCCGGGCAGGAGCCGCGCTGTCACCTGTTCAAGAATAACCGGGACGGCACATTCACCGATGTAACAAAAGGGTCCGGGCTGGAGCAGAAAACCGGGTGGGGACAGGCTTGCTGCGTCGGCGATTATGACAACGACGGTTATGACGATCTGTTTGTCACTTACTACGGGCAGAACGCGCTTTATCGCAATCACGGCGACGGAACTTTTACCGACGTGACCAAGGAAGCGGGCTTGAGCCAGCCGGGTCCGAAGATTCGCTGGAATACCGGCTGCACGTTTGTGGATTATGACAAAGACGGGAACCTGGATCTGTTCGTTGCCAACTATGTCGATTTCGATTTGAAGACTGCTCCGCCGCCTGAGGCTGGCCCTTGCACTTACAAAGGGCTGATGGTGGCTTGTGGACCACCCGGATTGCGCGGCGGCAAGAATATCCTCTATCACAACAATGGTAAGGGGACGTTCACCGATGTAAGCGAAAAGTCAGGCATCTGGAATACGCCGGGCACGTATGGATTGAGCGTGGCTGCGTCCGACCTGGATAACGACGGATGGCCGGACATTTATGTCGCCAACGATTCCAGCACCGCTACGCTCTATCAGAATCAAAAGGACGGAACGTTCAAGGATATCGCCATAGAATCGGGCGCCGCACTGTCGCCGGAGGGCAAGCCGCAGGCCGGCATGGGTGTTTCCATCGGAGATTACAATCGCGACGGCAATCTGGATGTCGTGAAGACGAATTTCGCGGGCGACACAGACTCGCTTTATACCAACCTGGGCGACGCCACGTTCGAAGATCGGACATACCCGAGCGGGATCGGAGTAAATACGCGCCTGCTGGGATGGGGCGTGGGCTTCTTCGATATGGACAATGACGGATGGCTCGACATATTGATGTCGAACGGCCACGTATATCCAGAAGTAGATAAATCCAATGCGGATTTGAAATATGCGGAGCACAAGTATCTTTACCGCAACTTACAAAACGGACGGTTCGAAGAAGTAACGGATAAGGGTGGTCCCGGCATTCTGGAGAACGCTCCGGCGCGCGGATGCACTTTTGGAGATTACGATAACGATGGTGACTTAGACGTTGCCGTGAATTGTGTCAACGCGATTCCCCAGCTCTTACGTTGCGATTCCACGCTGAATCGGAACTGGATCAAGATCAAGCTGCAGGGCGTGAAATCGAACCGCACGGGGATTGGCACACGCGTCATCGTGACGGCCAAGACCACACCAGGTGCGGACAAAGCTCTGGCGCAAATGGATGAGCTGCGCAGCGGCGGGAGCTATTTTTCACAGAACGATCTGCGCATGCACTTCGGATTGGATCAAGCCACGAAAGTGGATAAGGTCGAGATTCGCTGGCTGAGCGGGCAGGTGGACGAACTGAAGGACCTGGACGTGAACAAGCTGTACGTCATCCAGGAAGGCGGCAAGATATTGAAGGCGGAAACGCTGCAACCGGCTGGAAAGCGCAAAGCGTGAAGTATCTGGCGTCAATTCTTGCGATGGCTCTTTGTTTACCTGCACTGGCGGAAGACCGATGCACTTGGCTGAATGCCGCAACGGCGGCAGGTGTGGTGGGCGGCGAGGTCCACATGACGGTTACTCCCGGCTCTTGTGAATTCGTCCGCCAGGAGACTTCACTGCGAATCGAAGTTGGAGCCATAAGCGCGCCACATGCGCAGTGCGGATCCGGCGCTGAACCGCTAAAGGCGATCGGCAATGAAGCGCAGGCGTGCACTTACCAGGGCAAGCCGGGTTGGGTGGCCGAACAGGTGGTGGGGAGAGTGCGCGATCAGGCTTTCCTGGTGCGGATCAGCACTAAGGATCAATCCGCGGCGCCCAAAATCCTTCGAGAGAAAGCGCGCAAAGTGGCCGAGCAGGTGGCTGGAATTTTGTTCTAGGATTTATTTCTTTACTCCCTGCTGTAACTTCTTTTCTTTCTCCTCTTCTTCTGATTTCCGGATAGCTGCCGCTTTCGCGAAAGCATCCTCGGCTCCGGCTTTGTCGCCCTTCCGCCGCAGCAGCAGGCCCAGGTTGTTCCAGGCGGCGGCGTTGAGATCGTCCAGCGCGACGGAGTGCCGCAGAGCTTCGATGGCTCCATCCACATCGCCCTGCTGCTTGAGTGTAGTGCCGAGAATGTACCAGGCGTCGTTATACTCGGGCCGTTGCGCTACCGCTGCTCGCAATTGTTCGATGGCCTGATCGGAGACCCCAGCATCTATATCTGTCAATGCCAGGCTATAATGCGCCTCGGCAAGCGATGGCTCGAGGTGCACGGCTTGCTCCAGCTCGGCGCGTGCATGCGGCAAATCGTCCACCGCTTTATAGGCGATTCCCAAGTCATAATGAGCGCCCGCGTCGTCCGGATGATTCCGAATCACGCTGGTTAGCTGTTTGATGGCTGCCTGATTGTCTCCGGCGGCGATATAGGCGTAGCCAATATTCACTTGGACA
>JBEKJJ010000300.1:0-9055 GCA_050011295.1 Bryobacteraceae bacterium | reverse complement strand
AATCGGTGTAATCGGGAATGTCGCACGGGAGCAGCAGGTCGACTTCGGAGATTGGATGCAGGTGACGCTCGGCTGCGGTGGAGTAGCTCGCCAGGTAGCTGCTCACGGTGCGCCGGATGGCGGTGCGCTCGGCGCCAGACATGGACATCACGCGCTGCATGGACTCGAGGTCGAAGGCTTCCGTCGCGTCCAGCAGCATGTCGCCGATTGCTATTCCTAAGCGGGTTCGCTCTTCGCCGCGCTTGCGAAAAGTGGCGTAGGGAAGGTTCTGGATGGGGAATTCGGTATCCTCGCGGTTGGCGGATTCCACCCAGCTTTTTAGCGCGGGGTCGTGCGTTTGATCGATCATTTAAAGCCAACCTAGCATTCGTAAATCTTGCAGCGGTTCTTCGAAGGAGCAGGAGCCGAAGCTGTGGGCGAAATCGCGGCGCGCGGTGTAGATTTGGCCGGTGGAGAGCTGCAAGCCACGCCAGGACAGTTGGTCTTCGCCAAATTCGAATGCGGGCGCGTGGGATTCTTCGAGAACCAGAATGATGGATTCGCGATCCATGCCGTGCCAGGCGAACGCGGCGGCTACGAAAACATTGATGAAGCCGTGCATGCCGGCGCGGATGGCGTGATGCAATCCGGCGGTTGCCTTGAAGGGAATGCGGCGGGCGGCGGCCTGGTGGAGGAAATCCGCGAGATCGGGAGCGGGTGGGGTGGCATCGTCAGTCAAACCACCTGTGCGGATTTTGGCGAATGCGTCGGTGATGCGATCGAGCGGAGCTTCGCAATAGGTGGGGAGGGAAAGGCGCTGATCGCCCTTGGTTTCTAAAGTCTCGATCTGGCGGGGCAACTTGCCTGGATCTTGATCGGTTAGCAGCGTGACGTGCCAGTTGGGGCCTGGCTGCACTTCGTTTAATTTCGAGTGAGGGAGAACCAGGCGGTTGAGAATCCAGTTTTCGTTGGACGCTAAATATTGGTTGTAGTTCTGAATGACGGCGGGTAGGGGAAGGCTCGAGGGCGGATAGAGGCCGGCGTAGTCGATTAGTTTGCCCAGGAGTGCGTCGAGGGAGGTCATTTCATTAGACGCGCGTAACGGGGGTCTTTGCGCAAGTTTGCCAGAGCTGGTTCGTGGCGGACCTCTTCTAATGGTTGCCCGGCTTGGATGGCCGCTTTCAAGGCATCGAGTGCGTGGTCGCGCTGGCCGGCTAGTTCATATACCAGCGCGGCGTTCCAGAGGACGTCGCGGTTGGACGGCTTAAGCTGGCGGGCTTTCCGGATGTGAACCTCGGCTTCCGTATGGTTGCCGAGCCGGGCTTGATAAAGAGCTACGCGGCTCAAAACGTCGGCGTCCTTGGGATTGACCACCGAGCTGGCTTGCGCGAGATCGATGGCGCGCTTGTAGGCTTGAACCGCCTCCGTCTTTTTTCCTGGAACGCACGTGTACGCGTCACCTAAGTTACCCCAGAATTGGTCCCGTTTGGGGAGAAGCTTCACGGCCTTCTCCATTTGGGTGACGGCGTCTGAGCAGCGGTCCATGAAGAAATAAATGGTGCCCAAACTAGTGTAGGCGGAGGCGGTGGGATGCAGATCCAAGGATTTCCGCAAACTGGCCGCGGCCAGCTCGTATTGGCCTTGCATCCAGTAGACTGCGCCGAGGCCGGTGTAGCCGGAGTTATTGTCGGGCGCGAGATCGGTTACACGCTGCAACAGCGAGACAGCTTCGGGATAGCGGTTTTGGCGGTAGTAAAACATGCCCAGATCGTAGAGGCTGGTCCAGTCACTGGGGCGCAGAGCGAGACCTTTCTTGAGCGTGGATTCGGCATCGTCGAGTTTCCCCATGGCCTCATACACAGCGGCGAGCTCGCGGCCGGCGCTGGGGTTGATGGGTTCGAGATCCAAGGCTTGCTGGAGCGCCTGCACGGCTTCTTCATTATGGCCGGTGCCGGCTTCGATTATGCCTCGCGTGACGAAGACGGGTGCGAGCTTGTCATTGAGCTCCAGCGCTTTTTTGCTGTTTTCCTGGGCCTTGGCCACCCATTCGGTATCGCCGGTAAAACGGTAATTCCACCAGTAGGCTTCGGCCAATCCGGCGAAGGCGAGGGCGTAGCGGGGATCCTTGCCGGTGGACTGCTTGAACAGATCGACGGCTTGCTCCACGTCGGCGCGATTGCGGCGCTGCAGGTGTCCACGGGCCTGCAAATAAAAATCGTAGGCGCCGGATGTTGTGGTGGCGCCGGCGGCGAGGGCCTGGCGGTCCTTCGCGCCCAATTCCAATTGCAGCATGGCAGCCACTTCGCGCACCACGGCTTCCTGCATGTCGGCGACTTCTCCGACGGGGCGCGTGATTTCGCGCGCACGCAATTGCCGGAGGGTTTTGGCGTCCACCAGATTGGCCGTGAGGTGGATGTGATCGGCATCGCGCTCGACGCTGCCGGTGATTACCAGGTTGACTCCCAACTGGCGCTGGGCATCCTTGGCGCTCGCGGGCGCTTCGCGGCGGACTTCGGTGGCGGGCACCACCCAGAGCGTATTGTGGAACTGCGAAAGCTCGGTAAGCTCGGTGGTGAGCGCTTCCATCAGGCCGTCGCGAAAGGCTTCGGTGTCGCGATTATTTCCAACGTTGCGGAACGGCAGGACGGCGATTTTCTGTTCAGAAGGCACGCTCGCGATGAAGCGCGGTGCCAGCTTCCAGGTCAAAACCGCGATCAGAAGGAGCAGCGAAATGACAAAGGCGGATATTTCGAGCGGCCGTCGCCAGCTTCGCCTGGTTCGAGTAACGGTGAAAGGCGCGGTGAGCGGAGCATCCACTTGCATTTCACGGCTGACGTACAGCAGATCGGCGATCAGGCTATCCATGCTGGGATAGCGCAGTTGGGGATCTTTTTGCAAAGCCCTGGAGAGGATGCGGTCCAGCGCAGGCGGCAAATCGTGGCGTACTTGGGACACCGACGGAGTGGGGCTGTGGACGATTTCGTACATTAGACCGACTTCGGAATTCGACTGGAACGGCAGAGAGCCGGTGAGCATTTGATACAGCACGATGCCGAAGGAGAAAATGTCGGAGCGCTGATCTATGTCCTTGGCTTGCGCTTGTTCCGGGGACATATAGGCTGCTGTTCCGAGAATGGTTCCTGGCTTGGTAAGAAACGCCGGACCGACGGTTCCGGTGGCGGCGGATTCGCTGAACTGAGCCTCGGCCCATTGGGCCAATCCGAAATCCAGAAGTTTTACCAGGCCGGATTTGGTGACCATGATGTTGGCGGGCTTGACGTCGCGATGTACGATGCCGGCGCCATGGGCGGCGGACAATCCGGAGGCGATCTGATTGGCGTAATTGAGCACGTCCGCGAGAGTCATTCCGCCGGGAGGGATCAGCTCGCGGAGGGTGCTGCCGCGCACCCACTCCATGGCAATGTAGTCGATACGCTGGCCGCCTCCGGCGTCCACAGATTCAATGTCGTGGATGGTGACGATGTTCGGATGGTTCAGGGCAGAGGCAGCTTTGGCCTCACGCTCGAAGCGTCCGCGGCGGTGAGGATTCAACATCTGCTCGGGCGGTAGGATTTTGAGAGCGACTAAACGATCGAGGCGCAGGTCGCGGGCGCAGTAGACCACGCCCATGCCGCCCTCGCCGAGCTTTTCGAGAATTTCGAAATGCGAAATGGTCCGACCAACCATATACGTACGGTCCGACGAAAAACAATTGCGGGGACACGACTGTTTTCGTTGAAGTTTGAAACCGGCGAGGACGCTAGCCCGTCATGTCCCCGAATTGTTTTACGGGTCTACTACTACGTGCGGATCCTGCGTGGATGCTGTGGCGCCGGTGGAACTATTGTAGGAATAGGCATGGCATCCCGCATCGCCTTTGGCGTGGCAAGCAGCCTTGATGGTGCAGGTTTTGGTGCGATCCGATCCGAACTCTTTGCCTTCGGCGCAGGGGCTGTCATCGAACTTCGCGTACCAGGGCTTCGCGGCGCCGGTGTGACGCACCCAGGTCACTTTGTGACCCTCCTTCACATGGATCTCGCTATGCTGCTTCAGTACTTTTCCGGTGTCATCGATGTGCAGCTTGTGCAGCTGCTGGGCAAAAGCCTGAGTGGAGCAGAGCAGCAGCGTGGGGAGCGCAAGGCGATACAAGTAAAGTTTCATTTCTTGAATAAGCTCCCACACAGTATAACGCACCGGAATCGAGACACGGCTTCCCAGAAGTGGACACTGCGGAGGGGGCATCTCATGCCGCTGCTATCAGTTATGTTGGGACCGCGAGGTGCATGAGCAGCTCTATGTCCACGATTTGGCAGGATCTTCGCTACGCTACCCGCGTGCTTTTGAAATCGCCGGGATTCACGCTGGTGGTGGTGCTTTCGCTCGCGCTCGGGATTGGGGCGAACACGGCCATTTTCTCGATCGTCAACGCCTATCTGCTGCGCCCCATGCCGGTGGACAATCCTGACCGTCTGGTGGCTGTCTACTTTACGGCGCCGCGGTGGGGAAGCGAACTGGGCTGGTTGTCCTATCCCGACCTTTTGGATTACCGGAAGCAGGACACCGGGCTCAGGGACATCATGGGTTCCACGGGAATCCCGTTGAGCATGACGAACGGCGCGGAGTCCGAGTTGATCTGGGGCGAGATTGTGACGGGGAATTATTTCTCCGGCCTGGGCGTGCATCCTGTGGTGGGGCGGGGATTTTTGCCGGAGGAGGATCGTGTGCCGGGTCAGAAGCCGGTGTGCGTTCTCAACTACAATTTCTGGAAACGGAGATTCCAGGGCGATCCGGCGATCGTGGGCAAGACGATCAAGATCAACGATCATGCGCTGACGGTGGTGGGAGTGGCTCCGCACGGATTCATCGGCACTACCCTGTTTCAATTCGTACCGGATGTTTGGGTACCGGCGATGATGCAGCAGAGCGTCGCGCCGTCGGAAGGGAATTTTCTGGAGGGGCGAGACAATCGCTGGATTAATACTCGCGCGCGGCTGAAGCCGGGCGTGACGATGAAGCAGGCTGAGGCAGCGTTGAATGTGGTGGCCGCGCAGTTGGCGCGTCAATATCCAAAAGAAGATAAGGATTTGAGAGCGCACCTGATCGCAGGCGGCACGCGCACGCAACCGTATATGGTTGCGAAAGGAATGATTTCAGTGACCACCGGCATCCTGGCTGTGGTGGTGTTGGGCGTGTTGTTGGTCGCGTGCTCGAATGTTGCGAACCTAATGTTGGCACGCGCCGGAAGCCGGGCGCGAGAGATGGCGATTCGAGTAGCCGTCGGCGCCAGCCGCTTCCGGCTGGTACGGCAGTTGCTTACTGAGAGCGTGCTGCTCTCACTCGCCGCCGGGGCGCTGGGGCTGCTTTTTGCTTTGTGGTTTAACGATCAATCCAGGCGGTTTTATCCGACATTGGACTTCCAGACGTCGGATTTGGATTACGATACGAAGTTCGATCTTCGGCTGCTGCCGTTCACTTTTCTCGTCTCATTGGCGACAGCTGCGTTTTTCGGACTCTTTCCCGCGCTACGGGCGAGCAAAGTAGATCAGGTTTCGGCGATGAAGGGGGAATCCACTACAGTGCACGTGGGAGGTTTCCGCATTGGACGCGGAAATCTGTTGGTGATGCTGCAGGTGGCGCTTTCCTGTGTACTATTGATTTGCGGCGGGCTGTTTCTTCGGAGCATGCAGTTCGCCAACAGCACCGATCCGGGATTCTATCGCAACGGCATCACGATGTTCTCGGTCAACCTGGATCTGCGGCATTATGACGAGGCACACGGACGGGCGTTTCAACACAATCTGATGGATCGCCTGCGCACGGTTTCCGGAGTGGACGCGGTCAGTATGGCTTTTCCTCTCCCGCTGGATGCTTACGATTATTCCAGCGCGGTGCTGCCCGAAGGCTACGTGCCGCGCGGGGACAGCGAACAAAACTTGGCGATGCTGAGCGTGGTGGGACTGGATTATTTCGAAACCATGGGCACGCGCATTGTGGCCGGAAGGGCCATCGACGGCCGCGATACGGAATCCTCGCCGCGCGTGGCGGTGATTAACGAGACGATGGCGCGCCGCTACTGGCAAACTCCCGAACGAGCCATCGGACACAAGTTCGCTCCGGGTCGTGACAAGCCGTTGCTGGAAGTTGCCGGCGTGGCCAAGAATGGCACATATGTGACATTCGGGGAACGCGCGACTTCTTACTATTTCACGCCGCTGGCCCAGGGCTATCAGGGGCGCGTGACGGTGCTGGTTCGTTCGAAGCGGAGTACGGAAACATTGATGCCGGTTCTACGCCAGCAACTGAGCGCGCTGGATCCGACGGTGCCGGCGTTCGGCGTGCGAAGCATGCCGCAATTCCTGAATCGAGTGACGTCGGTCTACGATATGGGCGCATCGATGATTGGAACTTTCGCAATTATGGCGCTGGTGCTGGCAGCGGTGGGAATTTACGGTGTGCTGCACTTCACCGTGGCGCGGAGGACGCGCGAGATCGGAATCCGAATCGCGCTGGGCGCTCCACGGCCCCAGGTGATGCGGCTGGTGTTGCAGCGATCGTTACTGTGGGTGGCTGCGGGAATGGTCACAGGCGTGGGCATTGCCTTGGCGGCGGGTGGGATCACCGGGAGGGCGCTGGCGGGCGTGAGCGGAACCGATCCCGTGACGTTCGGCGCGGTAGTGGTGCTATTCGGAACGATCGCGTTTTTGGCGAGCGTGGTGCCGGCACGGCGGGCGTCGCGAGTGGATCCGATTCAGGCTTTGCGATACGAGTAATCTATTTGTATGGCAAGCCAAGCTCCAGTTCAAGACTCACAGCGTCAAATGCTGCGCCATACAGTGGCGACGTTGGCCTATCGTGGCGCTAAGGCGATGCGCGGTGCGCCCGCGCACTTCGCGGATTTTCATGCATCGGAGAAGACGCGCACTCCTGGCCAACTGGTGGGCCATATCGGCGATCTGCTGGATTGGGCGCTATCGATGGCCGCGGGAAAGCAGGAGTGGCACGAGTCGGCGCCAGTCGCGTGGGATGCTGGGGTTCAGCGATTCCATGCGGCGCTCGAAGCCTTCGATGCGTACCTGGCTTCCGATCAGCCGCTGCACGTCCCGGCGGAGAGCCTGTTCCAGGGGCCGATCGCCGATGCGCTCACGCACGTGGGTCAGTTGACGATGCTGCGCCGGCTGGCGGGGGCGCCGATTCGGGGCGAGAATTATTTCAAGGCAGACATTGCCGCGGGGCGCGTGGGGGCGGAGCAGAAGGCGGCGGTGCGGGAGTTTGATTGATGGCACGTTATCCGATCCCCAATTCGTCCACCTGCTCCAGCGGTGCGCCACAGCGGCGGCAAATGATGGCAGAACAGTCGCCGCACGCCAACGGATCCGTCACCGCCAAGTGACAACGCGGGCAATACAATTCGATTTCCTGTTTGCGTTCCTCGTCGGCCATTACTGTTACACTAGCAGCAGAAACTGCTGCTCGTGACATTGCCCCGCGCTGCGATTTTTTTGCTGTTGAGCTTCCTGGTTTCTTGCTCCAATCCATCTAGCGAGACGCGTTCCATTGGCGAAGCCTACGTAGGGCCCGCCACCCTGCTGCTGCGGCAGGAGCTGACACCCAAAGCAGCCGTATCGGCGACGGTGAAACACGGGGATAAGCTGGAGATTCTCGAATACAGACGCCGGTTCGTCAAGGTTCGCACCGCCCAGGGCGCCGAAGGTTGGACCGACAACCGGCAGCTGCTAACGCCCGAGATGATGGCGGGGCTTCGCCGTATGGCGGAGAACGCATCGCAAATTATGTCGCAAGGCGCAGCCACAGTTTATGAGCCGTTGAACATGCACACGGAGCCGAACCGAGCTTCACCCAGTTTTTGGCAAATACCAGACACCGCCCGAGTGGATGTCATCGGCCACAAGCTTGCGCCTCGGACGCAGGCTGCTGAACCTGCCGCGTCGGTTGTGAAACAACCGCCTCGAACGCCGCGCCGAAAATCGAAGGATAAGGCTCAATCGAAGATGGCCTCTCCGCCTTTGCCCCCGGGTCCTAAACCTCCTGACAATTGGTTGGAGCTCTCCGTTCCCAGAGAAGATGGCTCCGAAGAAACCAAACCCGGTACACCCAAACCCGAACAGAAACTCGTGGCGCCCGTCCCGATGGATGATTGGAACCTGGTTCGCACCAAAGACGGTAAGGTGGGCTGGGTTCTGACGCGCGCGCTGAACTTGGCTATCCCCGACGAAGTGGCGCAATACGCGGAGGGCCACCGGATTACTTCCTACTTCGCTCTGGGACACATTGAGGGCGGCGATTCCAGCAAGAACGACTGGCTTTGGACGACCATAACCAAAGGCCTGGAGCCATACGAATTCGATAGCTTCCGCGTGTTTGTCTGGAGCCGCAAGCACAACCGCTACGAGACCGCGTATATCGAACGAAAAGTAGTGGGGCACTATCCGGTTGAGGTGGACAACTCCGGAGCGGTGCCAAGATTCTCGCTGATTCTGGACGGCGATGGTGGACAACTAGTTCGCAAGACTTTCACCTTCGAAGGGTATCGGGTTCGCATGGTGAACAAGGAGCCTTACCATGTCGCGAAACCGGTGGACCCTCCCAGCCAGGCTGCTGCCGCGCCTGCGCCGTCGGCGCCGAAGGAGCGTTCCTGGTACGTACGGATGAAAGATAGCGTGCGGCGCTTGTTTCATTAACTCGTTCGCTGTGGGGCAGGCGCTTCCGCCTGCCACTTAGTTTTTGATGCCGCAAACATTTTAAAGGACTTATGTTGTTTGAGGAACCGCCCGATGTTTCGCCGTAGCCCTCGCCACCGGGCAAGCCAAGCGTCGGCAAGAGTGCCGACGCGGCAGGCAGAAGTGCCTGCGCCACAGTGGATTCAATACTTTGTCGGGGTGGCACAAAAACTAAGTGGCATTGGGCGCTTCCGCCTGCCAACAATTGGTTATTTATGTTTCGCGGTTTTTGGAACGACCTTGATCTCGAATAATTTCGGCCAGAGCTTTCCGGTGACGAAAAGGCGATTGCCCAGGGCATCGTAAGCGATGCCGTTCAACACATCCACTTGCTCGGC
>JBEKJJ010000299.1:0-9078 GCA_050011295.1 Bryobacteraceae bacterium | reverse complement strand
CCAGTGGCTACGGCATTGGCCCCAGCCGTCAGCGTGACGCGTAGCTGCACGTTGCCGCTCACGTTCCACACCAGATACACTCCGCCATTGAAGCTGCTGGTCAGGCTCTGCGTGTTCAGCACGTTGCCATTTCCATCCAACACCTGCACCGTCTGGCGCCGCGCCGTCGTGTCCCAATCCAAGCAATACAGCGCCACTTGATGCGTCTTACCGTCGGTAATATTCAGACTCACCGTAAATGAGCTGTACGTATACCACAACCCCGCAATGCGGCTGGCTGGATTCGAGGCCTTCTGCAAGGCCCGGACGTCGCTGGTGGAAGCGGCCCACACTGCTTGCGTCTCCCCGGACTCCGTGGGTGTGACATAGGACGGGTTCAACGTCAAATCCCCAATCACAATGTAGCCGTTGGCCCCGTACGTTCCTACCCAACTCCCCTGCGTGGTGGTGTCCAGCTTCACAAATGTTGCCGCTGAATTGGAAGTTACGACAGTCGAGTCACTCCAATTCGCAGAAGCCGAGCCTCCACCGGACACGCTTACCTGATTTACCTGCGGAGAACTCGCGCTGGCCGCCACATTTACCGTCGCCGTGATCGCCGGATAGCTGCTTCCTCCCGCCAGCGCATCGCTGCGCGTACAGTTTGTCGAAACACAGGTCCAGCCCGTGCCCGACATCGAGACCAATGTTAACCCCGCCGGTACCGTCTCGGTCATGGTTACGGTCCCGCTGGTTGCCGCAGCGCTGCTCGCGTTCGATACTGTGACCGTATAGGCGGCATTCTGCTGTCCTTGGATGAAGCTGCCTATATGCGTCTCGCCGACACCCAGCACCGGATTGGCTGATCCCGCCGGTCCCAAGAACAATCCAGTGGCTACGGCGTTGGCTCCAGCCGTCAGCGTAACGCGTAGCTGTACGTTACCGCTCACGTTCCATACCAGATACACTCCGCCATTGAAGCTGCTGGTCAGGCTCTGCGTGTTCAGTACGTTTCCATTTCCATCCAACACCTGCACCGTCTCGCGCCGCGCGGTCGTGTCCCAATCCAGGCAATACAGCGCCACTTGATGCGTCTTACCGTCAGTGATATTCAGACCTACCGTGAATGTGTTGTACGTATACCAAAGCCCCGCGACCCGATCTGACAGATTCGAGGCCTTCTGCAATGCCCGTACGTCGCTGGTCGAAGCGGCCCACACCGCCTGCGCATCCCCGGACACCACCGGAGTCACATAAGACGGGTTCAACGTAAGATCTCCGATCACGATGTATCCGTCGTCCCCGTATATCCCATGCCAATTCCCCTGCGTGGTTGTGTCCAACTTCACAAAAGCCGCGGAAGAGCTTCCAGCAACCACCAGGGACGCCGAGGCGGTGTGCTTGTCGCTCCCACTTGTTCCGGTCGCGGTAGTGGTGGAGCTTCCCCCCTGGGCGCCGCTAGCTGCGGTGATTGTCAACGTGGAGGTTCCGGAGCCCACAATTGAGGTCGGATTAAAACTACCGGTCACTCCGGCCGGCAGGCCCGACACGCCGAGACTTACCGCTCCCGTGAAGCCATTGACGGCCGCCACGGTCACGGTGTAAGTGACATTGCTCCCCCCCGCCGTTACGTTTTGTGAGCTCGGAGACATGCCGAGCGTGAAATCCGGCTGCGCGATGCCGGGATTTAGTTTGACAAGAAATGCCTCGAAGGTGCCAAGCAGCGACCCTTGCACCCCTCCGACGATCGGAAAATTGGCGGAGCTGGTCTGCCCTGCCACGATAACGTTGCCCGATGGATCCAGCGTGATCGCATTGGCTGAATCCAGTCCGGTCCCGCCATAATAAGTGGCGAAATTCAAGGCGGCTCCCGACGAACCAATAATCAGGACAAAAGCGTTGTATGAGCCCTCCAGGCTGGCTTGTATTGGCGACACCGTGGGCATGTCCGCCGATCCAGTGTAACCAGCTACGTAGGCGTTCCCCGCCAAATCTACTGCTATAGCCTGGCCGTAATCCTGGGTGCTGCCTCCGAAATATGTACTGTAGACTAACCCTGTTCCGAACGGATTGAACTCCGAGATGAAGGCGTTCATGGTGCCAGCACCGGGAATGAGTTGGACCGCGGCGGCAACGGGAAAATTCGTCGAGCTGGTGCTCCCAACCACAAATGCATCTCCCAGCGTATCTACTGCGATTCCTGCTCCCGCTTCCGGAGAGCCCAAAGCTCCGCCGCTACCACCCAGGTAGGTACTGTAAACCAAGCTGTTCCCTCCCGGACTCAGCTTGGTGACGAAGGCATCCTCGCCGCCCGCGTTCGCGGCCTGAAAAGGAGTTGCGGTTGGAAAGTTGGTGGAAAAAGTTCCGCCGGTGATGTAGGCGTTGCCGGAGGAATCCACACTGATAGCCGCTGCATGGTCAGTCCCGCTTCCGCCCAGGTAAGTGCTGTATACCAATACTCCCGCCGCACTGATCTTGGAAACAAATGCGTCCTGCCCACCGCCGTTGGACGCCTGGAAGGGAGTTAGCGTCGGAAAATTTGACGATGTGGTATCTCCCGTCACATACGCGTTGCCCTGCGAATCCAGCGCGATCCCATAGGAGATTTCCGTTCCTGAGCCGCCTAAATATGTGCTGAATGTCAGGCTGTTTCCGGCCGCGTTTAACTTCAACACAAAAGCATCGCGCGCGCCCGAGAGCGAGGCTTGAAGCGCCAGCGTGATGGGAAAGTTCGAAGAGGTTGTCGTGCCCGTCACATAAGCATTCCCGCCACCATCCACCGCAATTCCGTAGGCGCGGTCGTCGCCGGCTCCACCGATGTAGGTGGCGTACAGTAGCGTGTTTCCGGCCGAATTCACTTTCATGACAAAGGCGTCCACGCTCCCGGCATTGAATCCCTGAAGCGGGCTCGCTGTCGGAAGATCCGTCGAATCCGTCCAACCAGTCACATAGGCGTTCCCATTCGAATCCACCGCCACCGCGGTCGCCGCGGTGTCCCCTAGTGCGCCGAAGTAAGAGCTGTATACGACCACCGGATCGATAACTAGGGGAAGCGTGGGATCGAACGCCCCCAACTCAAAGCCGACCCCTCCGTCGGGCCAGATTTTGTATGCTGCCGGAACGTCGATGCGAGCGGCCCCACGTAACTGAAAAGCTGCCGGCTTCTCTTCACGAAATTCGCCAAGCTCCGACATGAATGTAAGATTGCCGCCTTGGTCGATATCCGGCGCGCCCAGTCCCGCGTAGCGCACGCGAATAAGGCTCGGATTGCCGCCTGACGCTACCACGTACTCGGATTTCAATCGTGAACCTGCGAAAGCAAATCCTACATCGATTCCCCTGTAGACCCCGTGATACACCACCTCCTTATAAGTTGGGAGATTGGTTGACCAATCCTGCGGCCGGTTGCCCGTGAGGCAATTCACCACCCCAGCTTGACGATCCTCGCCTTCGGGATCAATCCCGCTGGCATCCAGAAACTCAGCTTGAAAAGCGAGGTGATGAATCTTGTACACCACGCGGTCTTTGAGGAAGTATGCCCTCGCATCGCGAGTCATAGAAATATACCCTTCCCCGCCTTTGAAGAAGAGTGGATCGGCAAACGCGTGAGTTAGCCGATTATCCGCAGCCACCAACTGCGCGGAACATGGCGCCAGCTCGAAAAATAGAACAGCAATGACGAGAAGCACCCTTTGTTGCGCCATCCCCAGTCCTCTTCAGAAGGGGTGCCATGAACGAAGAAAAAGTCTCTTTCTTGTTGCTACAGCATGGGGGGATTGCGCCACCCATTTTCGCCGCGGCGGCCCGGTCACCCACCCTCTTGACAGACATCGCAATTTGCAATATGATTATTCCAGATTGCGATATTATGCGGCTCGGTGAAAAGCTCCGCTACCTCCGCCAGGTGGAAGGCACCCTCCGCGGCCTGGATCGCGAATTGACCCAGCAGGAGGTGGTTCGCGCCCTCAAAAAGGAGCTGCGCCAGTCCATCAGCCAGTCCTACCTGTCGCAGATCGAAGGCGGCGCCCGCCCGCATCTCACCAACTCGACGCGCATGTTGCTGGCGCGATTCTTCAAGGTTCATCCGGGCTACCTGGTGGACGATCCGGAGGGCTTTCATACCGAACTTATCTCCGACGTGCGCGGGATTGAAGATCAACTGGACCTGTGGCTCATTGACGGCTCCGAACGTTTTCGGCGCGATCCGGAAATGAGCCAGGCGCTGCTTACGCTCGCCCGGCACGACGATTCGCGCAAGTGTCTATTGCTGCTGGAAGCCATCCTCGATACGCCGGGACTGGCGGACCGTCTCTTTCAGGTGCTGCGGCCGGAACCGGAATCTACAACACCTGTATCTACGTCAAGGAGGCAAGCGATATGAGTTGGGAAAGCTTCTATTTCGGATGCTTCTTGATCGGCTTTCTCTTCAGCCTAATTTCGTTCGTAGCAGGGTTTGGATTTCTGCATGTTCCGGGCCTGCATTTTCACGCCAGCCACGGCGGCGGCCAAAACTCGCCTGTGAATTTTGGAACCGTAGCGGCATTTCTCGCCTGGTTCGGCGGCACTGGCTATCTGCTCACGCGCTACTCGGACATTTGGGCATTGTTGGCCTTCGGCATCGCGTCCCTGAGCGGACTGGGCGGAGCGGCCGCCGTCTTCTGGTTCCTGGTGAAGGTATTGTTAGCCGACGAAAAAGAGCTGGACCCGGACGATTACGACATGATCGGCGTGCTGGGAAATGTCAGCAGCACGGTACGCGAGGACGGTACTGGCGAGATGATTTTTTCGCAAGCCGGAGCGCGCCGCGCCGCCGCCATCCGCGGCGAGAGCGGGGAGGCTATCGCCAAAGGCGTGGAAGTGGTGGTCACGCGATACGAGAAGGGCATCGCGTACGTGCGCCGTTGGGAAGAACTTACTGAGACCGCCGGTCCGGGTTCCTCGGACCACAAGGAGAATTGAAATGTTGATCTCTGAGGTAGTCATCATCGTCGGACTAATGGCTTTAGCCATCCTGTTCCTCATGGCGATGTTCGCCCGGCTCTATCGAAAAGCCGGACCCAATGAAGCATTGGTAGTGTACGGCTTCCGCGGCACCCGAATCGTCATCGGCCACGGCACCCTGATTCTGCCCATGTTGCAAAGTTATCGCGAGCTGTCGCTCGAATTGATGTCGTTCGATGTCGCACCGCCGCAGGATCTGTATACAAAACAGGGCGTGGCTGTGACTGTGGAAGCTGTCGCGCAGATCAAAGTGAAGTCGGATCCCGAATCTATCAAGACCGCTTCCGAGCAGTTCCTTTCCAAAAGCGATCAGGACCGCGAGGGGCTGATACGCCTGGTGATGGAGGGCCATCTGCGTGGAATAATCGGCCAGCTTTCGGTGGAACAGATTGTCAAGGAACCGGAGATGGTGGGTGATCGCATGCGCGGAACCTGCGCTAGCGATATGAGCAAGATGGGCCTGGAAGTGATTTCATTCACCATCAAGGAAGTCCGGGACAAGAACGAATACATCTCCAATATGGGACGCCCGGATATCGCGCGCATCAAACGCGATGCCGATATCGCCGCGGCCGAAGCCGAACGCGACACCGCCATCAAGCGCGCCGAGGCTACCCGCGCCGCCGCTGTCGCCAGAGCCCAGGCGGACCAGGAACGCGTCCTCGCCGAAACTTTGTCGCAGGCCAAACAAGCCGAAGCCACCCGCGATCTCGAAGTGAAGCGGGCGCTCTATCTCGAAACCACCAAGAAGCAGCAGGCGCAAGCCGACAAGGCCTACGACATCCAGACAAATATCATGCAGCAGCAGGTTGTGGCGGAGCAGGTGAAGATCCTGCAGGTTGAAAAGGAACAGCAGATCAAAGTGGCAGAGGCGGAAATCAAGCGCCGCGAGAACGAACTGATTGCTTCCACCTTGAAAGTTGCCGAAGTGGAGCGCGGCCGCATCGAGACGCTAGCATCCGCCGAAAAAATGCGCCTTACGGCGGAAGCCGAGGGTCACGCCTTCGCAATCCGTGCGCAGGGCGAAGCGGAAGCAGAAATTATCCTGAAGAAGGGCGAAGCCGAAGCCAAAGCTATGAACGTGAAAGCCGAAGCCTTCCAGGAATACAACCAGGCGGCGGTAATCGACAAACTGCTAACCGGACTGCCGGAAGTTGTCCGGGCTTTGTCCGCGCCGCTAGCCAATATCGACAAAATCACCATCGTCTCCACCGGCAATGGTGATTCGGCCGGCATGCACAAGATCACCGGCGACATTACGCAAATGGCGGCCCAGATCCCGGCCCTGTTTGAAACCCTTTCAGGCATGAAAATGTCCGAACTGCTAGGAAAAGTAAAAGCCATAGGCGACAAATCTCCGAAGCCGGATGGCGCCTAACGAGAAACGAGAAACGAGAAAACGAGGTTTTTTATGGCATTAATGGAACGCGTCTCAACCCTAGTTCGAGCCAATCTGAATGATCTGATCGACAAGGCCGAGGAGCCGGAAAAGATGATCAAGCAGGTGATTCTCGACATGCAAAATCAACTCCTGCAGGTGAAGACCCAGGTGGCCATCGCCATCGCCGACCAGCACCTGCTCGAAAAGAAACGGAAAGAGAACCAGGAGAAAACCGCCGAATGGGTCCGCAAGGCCGAGCTGGCGGTCGACAAAAAGCAGGACGACCTGGCTCGCGGCGCGCTGGAACGCTCGCTGAGCTACAAGGCGCTGGCCGAAAACTTCGCGCAGCAGGTGGCCGACCAGACCGTGCAGGTGGAGAATCTGAAATCCGCGCTGCACAAGCTGGACCAAAAGCTGACCGAAGCACAAGCCAAGAGCGATGTTCTGATCGCTCAGCATCGCCGCGCCCGCGCTTTGAACAAGGCCGGCGACGCCCGCATGGCCATCGGAAACGATTCCAACTCGGCCGCCTTCGATCGCATGAAGAGCAAGGTGCAGCGCAACGAAGCGCTCAGTCAGGCCAAGGCCGAGTTGACCGCCGATTCAGTAGAAGATCAGCTAGCTTCTCTCGAAAAACAGGATGAAGTGGAGCGCCTGCTAGCCGAGATCAAGCAAAAACGGAGCCTGGCGGGCTGAGTGAAGCCCACGTTTGCGCGTCTGCACGTTTTACTGGCCCGCGAAGCGCGCGTAGGGTTGGTCATCCGGCATGGCACGGCCAAGTCCGTCTGCACGCTCCTATGGGATCGCCGCAAAGACGAGTTTACGCTCGGGCAATGGATGCGCGGGCGGATCGATATCGAAACGTGCGATTTGTCTCCGGATGGCAAACATTTTCTCTACAGCGCGCAGAAATACGTCAACGCCGCTTGGCAGACCCAGTATTGGACGGTTGTGTCTCACACACCCTATTTGAAAGCCGTCGCTTACTATCCTGGGCGCGTGCGGGGCGGTTGGTTTGTGAACAATCGGGACTACTTCGTCCAAGCTGGCGAGCCGCACCCCGATGATCGAGAGAGCGAGGAGGTTCGGCGAGTCGAGTCCGATCCCCCCGCACCGTCTCTGTATGCGGCTCGGCTAGTGCGGGCGGGCTGGGCCATCGAAGATTTGCGGGCACGCTTCAACGGCCGATTGGAATTCGTTCGCTCCGCCGGGGCCGGTTTTGAGCTACGGTACGAACGCCGTCGCGGATATCAGCTGAGTTGCGGCGACCTTGTAGTGGATACTCGCGGTTGGGACTGGGCTGGTCTGGACAGCCAAGGGTCGTCTCTGGACCGGCATGCTGCGTAAGGACGGAATCCAACAAATCCGGCTACTGCACGATTTCAATGGAATGCAGTTTCAGGCTTTGGCCGCACCATACGGCGGCGGGCGGTCAGTTCGGCGAATACCATTCTCGGCACCGAAGGCGCCCAGTTCGCTAAAACGCAAAAAACCAAATCGATCGAAAGTCCGCCCGGACGACGCCAACGACTAAGGCCTGTATGATCAAGAAATGCCGCGCTTCTCCGTGCCACTCGGATTTCTGTCCCTCGCGCTGTTTGCGCAAACGCCGGCCAACGCGCCCGATCCATGGAAGGACTCAGACCTGATTCAACCCCACGTGTTAGCCGCGCGCATCGCCGGCGGCACCGCTCCGAAGCCGAGAATCCTGTACGTCGGCTTCCCTATTCTCTACCGCGGCGCGCATATTACCGGCGCCGAACTCGCAGGACCGGCTTCCAAGCTCGACGGCCTGGCGCTGTTAAAACAAGCCGCCGCGAAACTCCCACGCGATCAGGATCTGATCATTTATTGCGGCTGTTGTCCGTGGGACCACTGTCCCAACGTACGCCCGGCCTTCCGGTTGCTGCACGAAATGGGATTCACCCGCCTGAAACTGATGACGATTCCCACCAACCTGTCCACCGATTGGATCGCGAAAGGTTATCCGACAGAACGCGCGGTCCCTAAATCGGAATAGCCTGCCAAGCTCAAATCGAAACTTGAGCAGGCGGAGCGGCCGCCGGTGCGCTAGGTGCAGCCGGCATGTCGGCCCTAGTAATCTTCGGCTCCATCGACACCAGCACGCCGCTGCGTGGAAGCACGTACATGATGTAAGTAGACCCGTTCTCCAACGCCTTATAACAAGTGTGGTTCACGTCGTATCTGTTGTTTCTCGATTCGAAATAATATATCTCGATGGGATCGCGCCCGTTCGGCCGCATGGTCTGCTCTTCGCGCGCAATCACGCGACCCTCTCGCGCCACTACCTCGCGCGCCAACAGATCGAAGTACATCCCCGGCGAAAAGCGCATCAAGTTATAGGCGGCGAAGCCCAAGCCTGCCAGGATGGTCCCTACTGTTACCAGCGTCCCAATCTTTCCTTGCTTCTCTGCCATATCGCTCAAGTGCATCAATTGACCAATAAAAATGTTGATAGCCGCAGCGAAGGAAACGTGCTCGCGCATGCCCGTCAATGCTATCCACAACAAGAAAGGCGCGATCGCGGAAGCCACGGCAATGCCGGCCGGGTTCAGGCAGCGTCCGATAAACTGCTTGAACTGTTCCGTGGAAAGCCGCCCTAACCGGTTCGCCTCCAAGGACGCGGGCGAAAATCCCATCGCCTTCGAAAGATCAAACAGGACCTGCTCTTTAGTGCGGAATGCTGAGGCGTCGTC
>JBEKJJ010000298.1:0-9081 GCA_050011295.1 Bryobacteraceae bacterium | reverse complement strand
AGCGCGCGAGTCCGATCGATCAGATTGCGATAAAACTCTTTCGTGGCCGGGGAAGCGGGAACCAGCGAGGTGTCGAAATCCATAGTCAGGATATGGTCGATGCGGAAGCCGGGGTTCATCACCAGAATTTTGCGGAAGCCATCGAAGAGCATGCCGGCGGCCACCAGCAGGACCACCGACAGCGCCACCTGGCTCACCACCAGCGCGTTGCGGCCAATGGTCCGGCGCCGGGCGCTGGCGGTAAGTCCGGCGGAACGGAGCGCGGGCACCAGATCGGTCTTCAACGCCTGCCAGGCCGGAGCGATCCCGAACACCAGCGAACTAATCACGGCGGCGATCACGCTGAATAACAGTACGCGCTGATCTAATTGCGGAGCGATCACCACGGGAAGGTCGGTTGGGACCTTCAGCGTCTGCAGGAAGCGAATGCCGCCGTAGGCGAATCCTAAGCCGAGCACGCATCCGAAGCCGGCCAGGAGGAGGCTTTCGATGAAAAGCTGGCGCAGCAGGCGCAAGCGCCCGGCGCCGATGGCCAGGCGAATGGCGATTTCGCGCGAGCGGGCCTGGGAGCGGGCCAGCAGCAGGTTGGCGACGTTGGCGCAGGCGATGATCAGCACCAATCCCACCAAGGCCATCAGCATCATTACCAGGCGGGAGTCCCACGGATCTTGCTGGAAGCGATCTTCGATTTCGGTACGTAGTATCACGCTGCGGTTGCGATTAGTTTCCGGGTAGGCTTTCTCCAGGTTCTTTCCAATGGCGGTCAGCTCCGCCTGCGCGGTCTCGGGCGAGACTCCGGGCTTGAGGCGGGCTTTGGCGTTAAACATTCGGTTGCCGCGGTCCTCGAGAACGTTCGAGCCGCTCCCGGCCAGAAGACGCGGGGCCATGGATAGCGGAACGTAAAAGTAGGGACGGATCCACTGGTCGATGCCGGTGAACTCCTGCGGCGTCACGCCGACGATGGTGAAGTCGATGCCGTTCATCCGGACCGTGCGGCCGACGGCGGCGGGGTCGTGGGCAAATTCGGTCTCCCAGAAATGGTGGCTCAGGATGACGATGGCGTCACGTCCGGGGACCTTTCCCTCGTCCGCTAGAAACGCGCGGCCGAGAGCCGGCTGGATGCCCAGCACGTTGAAGAAGTTGTCGGAAACCATCTGGCCCATGCGCATCTGCGGCAGGGCCTTGGGAGTCGCCGCGAAACCGACCGTCGTCAGTTGAAAAGCGATCACGCCCTCGAGCGACTGGTTCTTGTCACGAAGATCGCGGTATTCGGGAAACGAGACGCCGTCGAGCGGAGTGGAGGGCGTGGCCGTCCTGAGATTGAGAACATGGCTGGCCTGTCGAACCGGCAGCGGGCGCAGCAGGATGGCGTCGGCCAGGCTGAAGATGGCGCAGTTGGCCCCGATTCCGAGCGCGAGCGAGAGGGCGGCGATGGCGGTGAAGCCGGGATTGTTGAGAAGCAGACGGATGGCTTGGCGGATCTCTTTGAACAGCATGTTGGTAAGGGATACGTCGGTGGTGCGGGGTTAGTTCCGGTGAATTTAGGGCGCGCTAGTGGGCGGCGGAGGCGTGTCCATCAACTGGCGGACGGCTTTTATGATGTCGGGACCCATGGGTCCAGCCGCGACGATGCGGTGGTTGGCGTCGAGGACGAATGTTTTGCCGGCGCGGGGGTCGACGTGGTAGCGGGCGGCTAAGCCGCTTTGATCCGGGACTTGCGCGAAGGGCAGCGTGACATCGTCCAGCGCCTCAAAAACCCGAGACGCCTTCGGGTCCATGCTGACGCCGACCGCTACCAAGCCTTTGCCGTGGAACTGGTTGTAGAGCGGCATGATGGACTCCATCTGGCCGACGGCCAGCCTGTTTCCCGGCGACCAGAACGTTACGATGGTCGCCCGTCCCTTCAAACCGGAAAGGCTGATCGGTTTGCCGTTGACATCTTTAGCGGAAAAATCATCAAATTGGGAGGACACCAACGGGTCCGTGGCTCGGACGGGTTCGCCGCTGATGGCTGCCTTGGGTTGGACCTCACGCGCTCGGCGCCCTTCAAACTCCGCTGCTTCTACAGAAGCCTTCTCGCGGCGGCGCACGAAGTCCGCCACCGCGGGCAAGGATTCGCCCCATACGTAACCTGTCAAGTTCTCTCCATGACGGATGAGAGTGACCTTGTAGCAGGTCTGGCTTTCCCCCGCCAATGCCATTTCCACGTGGACGCGATCGCCGGCGCCGATAGAGGTGATCTGCTGGTCGTCGACCGAGCAGCCAGAATAGAGCGACTCGACCGCGGACGCCGCCGGGGCGGCTTGAAGTAGCACGAGAAGCAGCAGAGAGTGCATGGCGATCATTTGCTGAGCCGGAGCACTTCGCTGGCAAGCTTGGCGAACAAAGAGGTGAGCTGATTCCGGTCCGCTGTTGCGTAGTACTGACCCGTTTCCTGATCCGCTTGAAACGCCGGATTCGTGTAGGACGTATAGCTGACTGGATCGTATGGCAAGGCCGGAATCGTGGGATAGTTCGCAACAATCGGGAGGAATTCGCGGTCCACCGAGTCAGTTCCGTTTCCCGTGAGGTAAATAACGTTGATGACAGGGTGATAAGTGGTGTCGCTGCGGATTGTGTAGGCTTGCGCCATCGTGCCGTTCATCGATGCGGCGACGACTGTATTGGGCTGATCGGGACGGAAGAAACCCGCATAGGTCGAACCAGCTGGAAAGAAATTGGAACCCATGCCAATATTTGCGAACCCGCTCCAGAGGCCGCCCGTGTTCTTGCAGTTCGGGTTGATGGTAGGATCCGGGCTGCACAAGCTGTTGACCTGGAAAATCCAGTTGTCCCGGGTTACCAGGCCGCCGGCAACAGTGGGTCCTGCCCCGGTGGCAGCCACGCCATGCAAACTGTTCCCATAGATATCGGTGTTCGGGATGTAGGCGATGAATTGGCGTACATACGTGCCCGCCATCACGTCCTGGTCGGTGCAGCTGGCTGGGATGCTGACAGCGGCGCCGTCCACGGGCGGCGCGAGTCCATACGTGCCTGCGCCATAGGAATTTTGGTCGCCCCATTGTGCCAGTGTCCCCTGCAGGGTAGCGGTGGAGACCGTGCAGACGGTCGGCATGTTGATGCAAATGGCGCTATTGTACTCGCCATTCGCGTCCTGACCGCCTTTGTTACTGTCACAGCTGTTGGTGATGCCTGGAGCCGGAGGGTTCGAACTGCCCGACTGCGCCGGCGGAACGGGGACGCCGGAGTTTGATTGATTATTTCCGTCCGGTGAGTTGAGTGCCGGTCCAAAGCGGCTGTCATTGACCGTCCGAGCGGGAAAGTTCGCCGTAATGCCGTTGGGCGACCCATCCGTGAAGAGCACGATGCTGTTTAACGCCAAGGGCTGGTTAGCGTTCTTAATCCACTGATACGCTTGGTTGAGGGCGGAGATGGTGTTGGTGTTGCTGCCGCATGTGATATTGGAGATAAGCGTACTTACCAGCGTGTGACTTTGGCTGGGAGGCGTACCGCCAGTGGTACCGTTATTGGTGGTGTGAGCCGTGATATCGAAGGGGAGCACTCCAATATAATCGAAAGGGCTAAACAAATTCACGAAATTCCCGGCCGCTTGAACCATGGCTTGGCACGCCGTGAGCCCGCTGACCGGATCCGCAGCGGTGTTCATGGAGCTGGACTCATCCAGCACCAACACCAATACCACTCCGCGGCGGCTGGCCGTGCCCGTGTCGCTCACGGAGATGCTGTGAACATTGAAAATGTTCATGAAGTAAGTGGGCGCCGATACGCTGGCAGTGACACCGATATCCAGCACGCCGGTGGGATTTCCGTTGCCATCCGTTTCCTGAGTGAAGGTAGGGGTGACGGTGGCCGATCCGATGGAGTTGAAATATCCGGTGGGAAAGTTGGCGGCAAAGAATTGTTGGGCGGTGGAGGCCGCATTGGTGGTCGCCTCTGACACGGTATTGGAGAGGTTGACGGAGCGTCCAGCAGCCAGCGCAGCCGCGTCCACTGCCGCTACCAGGCGGGCTCGAATCATATAAATGGTTCCGACGTCCACCGCCAGCCCGACACACCCAATCACGAAGATCAGCATGGTGGCATAAAAAAATATCGCCATGCCGCGCTGGTTCTTACGCCTTCTCTCGCTCGACATTCTCATTCGCGCCTCCTCAACGGCCTCGCTGCCTTAAGCTACCCACGCTAGGAAATGCTGCGCGCATAGAGCGTGGGATTGCCCAAAATCGAAAAGAAATTAAGAAAACTGACATCGGCATACATCTCCGAAACCAGGCCAAATGTGCTCGCCGACAGCGTCATCCCCGTAGCGGATGCATAGCTGGCTACCTGCTCGGCAGTATTGGTTGCGATGTTCTTCGCGGTAATGGATCCGTCGGATTGCACGGTAGCCGATGGCGGAGATCCCAACACGCTGGTCCAACGCGTACCGTTTCCAATCACGACGCGATATTCGAATGCATACGAGCCGTAGTTGGGGCAATTGGAGCTAGTCCACCCGTAATTCGGGCCCGTGGTCGTTGGCACTCCGTTGGGCGGCGGAACCACCCCCAACGAGCACTCGGTGGGACCCACCATGACTACCTTCGAAAGAATCACGACACCGTTACCGCTGGGGTTCGGATCCTGCTGCGCGTCCGAATTCATCCCCAGTCCCGAAGCCGCCCTGACGATGATGCGCTGGTTCTGTGTCTGCGATAGATCCAACCCGGATTCAGGGTCCGTGGCGGCGCGAACCATCAATACCACTGCGTCTCTGGCGACGTTGCTTACTTGGATATCTTTCGCCAGTGCCATGCCGATAGTGAATGAGCCGGCAAACATCGGCACCAAAAAGACCATTACCAGTGCGAATTCCAGGATCGTATTGCCGCCCTGGCCCGCGCGTCGCATATTTTTCTTGTGCAGCATGATTTGCATATTCAAGCCTGGCCTACGGGGACGGTGGCTGGCTGGTGCCAACGGCCAGAGCGCCCAAAACGTCGATCGAGTCAGCGCCCAGCGTAACGCTCTTTCCAGCCGTGAAGCCGGGCAAAGGCATCAGCCAGTTCCATGGATAGTTCGCCACCACCACCTCCACCACATTGCCGGGTTGATTGGCATAATTGACGATCGTGTTGTTGGTCAGGGTCTGCGGCAACGTGCAGGTTGACACCGTGCATACGGAGGTTGAGCAACTCCCGCTGTTGCACGCCTCCACCGGATTCGTCAAATCGTTGGCGGTGTAGTAGTTCACTGTGATGTAGCTCGAGGCTAGGCCGCCCGGAACTCCCACTGCGTAATTCTGGACCACCTGCGTGATACAGGTGGCTTGGGAAGTACAAGTAGTGCCGTTGTAGCTGGGCTGGAAAGTTATCGCCCAGCGTGTCCCCTCCCGCGCTGCGCTGGTGAGGGTGGATTGGATGTAAACCGCCAGCGAGACGTCCACGATCCCCAGGAACATGGCCATCATCGGCAGGAAAATAAGCGCTGCCTCCAGCATCGCGTTGCCGTTTTGACGGGCTGCGCGGCGTGCTGAAGGCGGGCGCCGTTTCCCGAACCGCTGGCTACTCATTGCTTCTATCAAGGGTTGATTCACTTCTGGCAAGTGCGTACCTCGGTGAAATTACTCCTACTAGTAATGTCGTGGGTTTGGACTAGATCTTAAATCCGTAGAACCCGCTATTCAAGACCCGAAAGTCCCTTAGTACTTACCCAGTGAGTAGGGGTACCAAGGTACGGGACATGGAGGACAGGAGATAATGGGTCAGCGATGGATTCCATCGATCCGACCGACAGCCCTCGGCGAACCCGCGAGAATGAGCCGATGCTCTATTGCCCGGTTTGCAGCACGCGGCTGACGGAGCTGAAATGCAAGCTGGTCTGCGACAAGTGCGGCTACTACATGAGCTGCGCCGATTATTACTGACTCAATTCTGCGACCGCAGCAGCAACAGGATGGCCAGCACAAATAGAACCGCTCCTACCAGCGCCGCAATCTTCCACGCGCTGTAAGGCCGCTCGCCTTGCACCTCGCCCGTCCGGGCATTCACCACCACTTGATAAACCTTGGATTGAAACTGGTACGCGCCGATCCAGACCGGCAATAAAAGGTGCCGGAAAGTTGTGTTTGAATAGGCGGTGTCGATACTTTCTACGCGCTGCTCATCGCCGCCGATATCGCGCGCGGCGTCCTGCTCGATGGTCGCTTGCATCACGCCTTTCGCCCGGTCGAATCCAGCTGGAAGTTCTACCTGGTAGCGCTGGGCTTTGAAGCCGGAGAGATAGGCCGGCTCGTAGGCGCAGAGGGATTCCAGATCCCACGGCTCCAACGCATCCAATCTTTTTTCATCTATGGACCGCGTAGCTCCCACCAGCACGTTCTCGAAGCGCCGCGATACTTCGCCCGCAGCCGGGGTCCAGCGCGTCCTTTGCACCTGGCGCGTCCGCTGAACGGGGCGGCCTTGGTCGTCCGATTCCGTGTACACTTCCGTATCCCAATAATGATCGCCGCGCTCGCCGCGATATTGACTGCTGGTATCGGCGGCGTAATCCCAAAAAGGAAGATAGACGCCCGAAATCGCTTCCTGGCGCGCCATGCGCTTCAGTGCGTTGGGAGCGAACCAGCGCGTCTGCAGCCATTCGCGGACTTGCGTCTGGGCATTGTTCTTTGGAACTTTGGCGGGTAGCAGGCCATCGGGCGCGAGCATAGGGTCGGCGGCCTTGGGCTGCGCTACGATGTCTGCTCCGCAGAACGGACAGGTTCCGGCAACTTCCGGAGGCTCAAAAGCGATCCGGCTGCCGCAGCCTTCGCAGCTTACTTCGAGCGCTTCGACGGAGAGCGGGCGCAGATGCGAGTCATCCGTCTTGGCTAGAAATTCATCGAGCGAATGCGGCGGCGCAACACCGGTTGGCGCGGCTGGCACCGCGGCTGTTTGACCGCAGAACCGGCACTTCATGCGGCCGCTCTCGGGATCGAACTCCATGTCCGCCGCACAACCGGGACATCGGAACTGCTGGGGTTTCGTTTGTTCGGGCATGCGGGGCGGCTCCAAAGACTATAATGTTAACTCGACTGGAACATTATGAGTGAAGTACCGGATCTACTGGAGCGTCTCCGCCGCGGCGCGGAATTAGTCGCGGTCTCCATCACGGGAGCCGCGGGCTCGGAGCTGGATTTCGCGCCCGAGCCCGGCAAATGGAGCATCCGTCAGATTGTCGCGCATCTGGCCGACGCCGAGATGGTGGCCGGAACGAGATTGCGCGGAATCATCGCGGAAGATAATCCCCGCATCGAAGCCTTCGATCAAAATGCCTGGGCCACGAATCTGGACTACGGGCGGCGCAAGACGTCGCAGGCGCTTGAAACATTCCGGCGCATCCGTGCCGAGAATTACGAGTTGCTCAAGGAGCTCGCGCCGGCGGTCTTCGAGCGCGAGGGGCTGCACAGCGAACGCGGCCCCATATCTCTGAAATTCCTGGTGCAGCTGATCGCCGAACACGCCGAGAATCACGCGGCGCAACTGCGCGCCCGCCGCGCGGAATTCAAAGCACAAAAGGCTCTCAACAAATGAAGAAACTATTCCTCTGCCTGCCTCCTGCCGCCTGCCTTCTGCTCGCGGCGTCCGCAACAGATTTCACCGCCGAGGGCAAACGCTGGTGGGCGCACATCGAATATCTGGCGAGCGACGATCTCAAAGGTCGCGATACCGGCAGCGAAGGCCATCTCAAGGCGGCGCGTTACGTGGCTGGGGAATTCGAGCGCTCCGGTTTGAAGCCCGCGGGGACCTCCGGTTATTTTCAGCCGGTGAAGTTCGACGTCAAGCAGATCGTGGAGGATCAATCCAGCCTGGCGCTGGTGCGGAATGGCAAGACGGAGCCGTTGGTGTTGGGCGAGGACGCAACATTAGGACTGCGCGGGGATATACAGGAATCCACCGAAGCCGCAGCCGTGTTCGTCGGCTACGGCTTCGGAGTTCCCGAGAAGAATTACGACGAACTGGCCGGCCTGGATGTCAAAGGCAAAATTGTCGTCTACCTGGCGGGCGGCCCAAAATCCATCCCCGGCCCTTTGAAATCGCACTACCAATCCGGCGCCGAGCGGTGGAAATATCTGCAGGCCGCGGGCGCCATCGGCATCGCGACCATCCCGAATCCAAAATCGATGGACATTCCCTGGTCGCGCGCAAAGCTGGCGCGGTTGATGCCATCCATGAGCCTGGCGGATCCTTCGATGCAGGAGACTGCGGGGCTGCGTCTGGCCATTAACATAAATCCGGAGAACGCTGACAAGTTCTTCGAAGGCACCGGCCACACCATCGCTGAGATTCTGCGCGCGGCGGATAACGATGAAGCGTTGCCTAAATTTCCGCTAGCGGCGAGGATCCGCGCGCGCGTGCATTTGAAGAAATCGCAAGTGGAATCGCAAAACGTGGCCGGCCTGTTGCCCGGCTCCGATCCGAAATTGAAAAACGAGTATGTGTTCCTAACCGCGCACCTGGATCACGTCGGCGTGGGCCCGGCCATCAATGGAGACACCATCTACAACGGCGCCATGGACGATGCTTCCGGCATCGCGTCTATCTTGGAGATCGCGCGATTGATCCATGAATCGCATGCCAAACTCAGCCGTTCGCTCGTGTTTCTCGCGGTTACCGGCGAAGAGAAGGGATTGCAAGGATCGCGCTACTTCGCGGGGCATCCAACCGTGAACGAAAAAAACATCGTGGCCGACATCAACCTGGATATGTTCCTGCCGCTGCATGCGCTGCACTATATCGAGGTGCAGGGGCTAGCCGAATCGACACTCGGCGACGACATTCGCGCGGTTGCCCAGGAATCTGGCGTGGAGATCCAAGCAGATAAGGAGCCGCAGCGCAATCTTTTCATCCGCAGCGATCAGTACAGCTTCATCAAGAAAGGCGTCCCGGCGCTGGCGTTCAAGTTTGGATATCTGCCCGGCTCGCCCGAGGAAACGCTGCATAAGGAATGGCTGAAGAACCGCTACCATGCGCCTTCCGACGACTTGAATCAGCCAGTGGATAAGACAGCGGCTGCCGAGTTCAACGAGATCCTATTGAAACT
>JBEKJJ010000297.1:0-10092 GCA_050011295.1 Bryobacteraceae bacterium | reverse complement strand
TGCTGCGCCGAGACTCGTCTCGGCGTCGAGCGGACATCGACACGAGTGTCGATGCAGCACGCAAGAGTGCGTGCGCCACACGGCGTCTTCAGCGGAGCGCTACAACGACATCACACCTCCAATCCGACCGACCGCATCAAGTCCAACGCATTACTCCGCTCCACCACTCCGGGCGACAACCTGTAATCAAACCGCAGCCGGCCATCCTCAAACGTATCGGCGAAATGCACATTAACCGCCCGCCCCGGAACATCTTCCGCGATATGCGCCAGTGCAAGGTCATGCGTGGTGATCATACCAATGCCTCCGCGGTCGATCAGCGTCCGCACAATGGCGCTGGCGCCAATCCGGCGGTCATGCGAATTAGTGCCGCTCAGCAGTTCGTCGATCAGGAACAGCACCGTGCGTGATCCTGCAGCCAGTTGCACGATTTCGCGCAACCGCGTGATCTCGGCGTAGAAGCGCGACCGGCCGTCCTGCAGCGAATCCTGCACGCGTATGGACGCTCCAACCATCAAAGGTGAAATACTCAGATGCGTGGCGCAAACCGGCGCGCCTGCCCACGCGAGCACTGTGTTCAATCCTACCGATCTGAGCAGCGTGCTCTTTCCCGACATGTTCGAGCCGCTCACAATCAGCAACCGCAGCTCGCCGCCCACATGCAGATCGTTCGGAACACATTGCGATTCCGGCAGCAGCGGATGGCACAGCCCGGCCGCATCAAACAAGCCGCCATCCACATCCTTCAACTCGGGAAAAATGTTCTTGGGATGCTCATAGCTGTATCCGGCCAGCGCGAACAGCGCCTCGAACTCACCCACTCCGGCAATCCAGGCGCGAATGTGCGGCCCGGAGCGCACACGCCAGCGCTCAATTGCCATGGCGATTTGCGCGCCCCACAAAATAGCCATAGCAATGGGAGTGAAGAACATGTTGCGCTGCCAATCGAGGCGCGCTACCCAGCGGCGCAATCGGCCAATTTCTTCGGATGCCACCAGGCCGCTGGCTTTGAGTTCCGCCTGCATGCGCCGCAAAATGGGTGCCTCAAAAGGCTCATTCTCGAGACGCGCGAGCAGCTTTCCCAGCAGCGCCAGATCGCGAGCCGGCGAACTCACCGCGGCTGAAACCTGGAGCGTTCGCGATCCGAGAAAGAACGCGTAACCGAGCTCTATGAACAACGTAGCCAGGAAAGGAGTGCGGCGAGTGAGTTCCGCCATGTACAAGCCGAATGTCACAACCACGGCGGCCCCGAGAATGAGCGCGATAATGCTCGCTCCGCTTGGGAATTTCACTTCTGGAGCTTCCCCCCAGCGAGCCACGGCATCCGGGTCCATGGTGGAGCGGACCGCTTCGCCGAGAACTGCCAAGTCCTCGCGCAGATCAACTCGCGGCTGCAGTTCCAGGATGGCCACTTGCCGTGCCGCTGCTTCTTCCCGCGCAGCCGGTGCGAGCAGCCAATGAGCTAACGCATCTTCGCCGGCGCGAGTGCGGGCCGTCGAGAGCAGCTCAAACAGCGACCCTTTTCCAAAGATGTCCAGATCCGCTTCGTAAATGTGCGACGGATTCCGGAACCGTTCTCCTGTTTCGCCCTTGCCGCTCCAGCGGTCTTCAAGACGCTCCAGCCCACGCTCGTAAAATAGGACCGCCCGGTTGGCGCGTTCCAGACTCTCCACCACCCGCGCGTGGATCACCACCAGAATCAAAAACAAAACCAGCGGAACCACCAGCCACCAGACCGAGATAAGCACTTCTCCAAAAACAAAGAACGCCATGCCGACGCCGGCGATTCCGACAGCTAGACGCGCGTTGCCGATCCGGCGAAACAATTTCTGTTCGCGCGTGGCTACCGTGCGGCGTTCAGTGAGGCGCCGCTGGTATTCCGCATTTGGATTCACCCCTGGATTCACTCCGGGATTCACAATGTTAGGCTTGAACACACAATGTTAGGCTAACAGCAGTGGAGTATGGAGGAAGATCCGGTCCGGATTCCCATCACCGACGTGTTCGATCTGCATAGCGTTCTGCCGCGCGATGTCAAACCGATCGTCGAGGAATATCTTGAGGAAGCGCACCGCGCGGGTTTCAAAGCTTTGCGGATTGTGCATGGACGGGGAATCGGCGTCCAGCGCGAGATGGTCCGTTCCATCCTGGCCAAGACGCCCTTCGTCGAGAGTTTCAGCGATGCGCCGCTCGAAGCGGGCGGATGGGGAGCCACGGTCATCACGCTACGCTGAAAATATTGGAACTTTTTCGACGCGAACGGTGAATACCTAACATCGGCCCTATGTCGAACAGCCTGACCAACGGCGACGGCGATCTTCTGCGATTGATCTCGCGCGGTGACGAAATAGCGTTCCTGGCCTTCTATCGCCGCTACCAGCGACCGGTTTATCGCTTCGCCCTGCAGATGAGCGGTCAGCCGGAAATCGCCGAAGAAGTGACGCAGGATGTCTTCATGCTGGTGATGGGATCCGCGAAAAAATATGATCCGAAGCGTGGGTCCATACCCGCATATCTTTACGGCGTGGCGCGCAACTTCGTCCTGCGGCGGCTGGAACAGGAGCGTCCCTATCTCACCGCGCTGGACGATCCAGAGAGCGAATATGCCGACGTGGCTGCGGACGGCCAGGACGCGCTGGCTGACCTGACACGGAATGAAAGGGTGGATTCGCTCCGGAAAGCCGTGCTGGCCCTGCCGCCGGCTTATCGCGAAGTGGTGGTGCTGTGCGATCTGCACGAATTGGACTATGCCGAGGTTGCCTCGGCGCTGGATTGCGCAGTTGGAACCATACGGTCGCGCCTGCACCGGGCGCGCGCGTTGCTGGCCGAGAAGATGCGGGCCGAAGAGAGGTGTGCGGTATGAACGATAACGATCAAAAACTTATGGAAGGGTTGCGGGGCCTGGCCGCGGATGGTCCGCGCGAAGCGCCTGCTTGGTTGGAGGAACGGTTAGTGGGCGAGTTGCGAAGGCAATCGCGCGTGCGGCGCCGCAATCGATGGTTGGGCGTCGGAGCTTTAGCGATTGCCGCAGTTCTAGCCGTTACTGTGTGGGTTCGCACCGCGCCGGTGGTTCCCGCGCCAACCATGGCTCACTTGAGAACAGCGGCCGCGGTGAAAACTGTCGAGCCGCCTCAGACCACGCCCAAACCGGCCGTCCAGTCCGCAGCGTACGAGCGAGGCGCTGAAGTTGCTATCAATTTTTATCCGCTGCCGGATGCCGATGATCTGCCTCCCATAGAGAGCGCCACCATTGTGCGCGTTCAGTTGCCGATGTCGTCCCTCCGGCTGATGGGTTTGCCGGTGAGCGATGACCGGGCCGCCGAGTCCATCCAGGCAGACATGCTGCTGGGCCAGGACGGCTTGGCCCGTGGAGTTCGTTTTGTACAGTAATTTAAGTTTCAACCGAGGAGATAAGACATGATTCAGTTACGCTTCACTCTTGCTTTGGGCGTGCTCTTGGGTACAGTGGCGATTGCCCAGGGGCCGCCCCCTCCCCCACACGGTGGCGGAGATTTCTTCTATATGCATGCCCATATGGGCGCGCAGAAAGTGGTGAAGGGCGCACCGTACTCCGCCGTGTCCGTGACGCAATTCACTCAAACGCTGGCGGATGGCAGCCACATACAGCGCACCAATACTTCGTCTGTCGCGCGCGACAGTGAAGGACGGTCGCGCAGGGAGGAATCAATTGGTACAATCGGCGCGTTGACGGCTTCCACGGCCTCGCCGAAGGCCGTCTTCATTCACGATCCGGTGGCTGGCTCGAGCTACATGCTGGACCCCACAAGCAAAACCGCCCACGTGTCCCAACCAAGGAACTTCACTCTGGATTCCGCAACCGAACCTCAGGCGAGAACCGAACATGCGAGGTCACAGGCTCAGGTTAAGACGGAAGAATTGGGCACCCAGACCATGGAAGGGTTGACGGTGCAAGGCACCCGGATCACCAGGACCATCGCTGCCGGCCAGATCGGCAACGAGCACGCGCTGCAGGTTGTGACAGAAATCTGGCGTTCGCCGGATCTGCAAACGACGGTGATGAGCACCACCACCGATCCCCGAACCGGCGTGTCGACTTACAAGCTGACCAATATCACCCGGGCTGAGCCTGACGCGACATTGTTTCAAGTCCCCGCCGATTATAAGCTGTCGCAAGGCGGCGGCCACTCTCACGCACGGCAGTAGTATGTAGGGCAAGCCTCTGGCTTGCCCTGGGCAAGCCTCCGGCTTGCCAATCAGTAAGCTATCCTGGACGCAGCGAGAAGCCCCATGAGTCTTTTCCTCTGGATCGAGCAAGCTTTCGCCGACATACGGTTCGGCATCCGCAACCTGACTAAGAACCCGGGATTCGCCCTAATCGCGGCCGGCTCGCTGGCCTTGGGTATTGGCGCCAGCACGGCGATGTACAGCGTGGTTTACGCCGTCATCCTGGACCCGTTCCCGTACAAAGACGTTGACCACCTGGCGACCATCGCTCTCCACGAACCGGGCCAGCACACTAACTTCGGTTACTACACCGCCGATCAGTATGTGGAATTCGCGCAGCGCAGCACTATTTTTGAAGGCTTGATCGCATCCACCATCAGCGACGTCGTGTGGACTGGAACTGGTGATCCCATCCGCCTGCGTGGCAATCACTGTTCCATGAACACATTCTCGGTGATGGGTGTGGCGCCGCTCATCGGCCGTGCCACCATCGAAGCGGATCAAGCGCCGGGAGCGGAACCGGTCGCCATCCTCGGCTATAAATTCTGGCAGCGTCAATTCGGTGGCGACCCGAGTGTTATCGGCCGCAAACTCCATCTCAACGACAAAATCCGCACTGTTGTTGGCGTCATGCCGCAGCGATTTATGTTCCGCGGCGCCGACGTCTACCTCCCGGTGGTGTTTCATCGAGGCGAGATCGTTGAGAATGTCCACGATGTCCACGTGCTTGGGCGAGCGAAACGGGGTGTGACGGAGGCGCAGGCAGAGGCCGACTTGCGCCCCATTGTCGAAGAACTCCAGCGGCAAGATCCCAGCTCGTTTCCGAAACAATGGCGTGTGCAATTGAGGTCGCTCAAGGAAACTTTTCCGAGCGGCATCAGTGAAGCGCTCTGGATTTTGTTCGGCGCCGTGGGCCTGCTTCTGCTGATCGCCTGCGTCAACGTTTCGAACCTGCTATTGGCGAAAGCGTCGGCCCGTCAGCGCGAGATCGCCGTGCGCGCATCGCTTGGCGCCAGCCGGATGCGATTGATCCGCCAATTCCTGGCCGAGAGTCTGGTTCTGGCCGTTGGCGGCGGGCTACTTGGAATTTTGGTTTCCTATGCGGGTCTGAAAGGCATTATCGCGATGGTTCCACCGAATACCATCCCGGATGAAGCCAAGATCGAGATGAACCTTGCCGTACTGATGTTCACCACCGGAGTTTCCATAGCTGCGGCGATAATATCCGGGCTTGCTCCCGCGCTGCATGTCTCCGGCCGTGATGTCGCGACGCCGTTGAAAGAGACTGGCCGTAGTTTAGCCGGCGGTAAGCGGCAAAAGCTCTTGCGCGGCGGACTGGTGATAGGCGAAGTTGCGCTCTCATTGATGTTGCTGGTGGGCGCCAGCCTTATGGTTCGAACGTTGTTCGCCATGGAGCATTTGGATTTGGGAATTCGCGCTGATCGCCTATTGACCATGCGTATTCCGGCGACTACTCCAGGGACTCAGGATCAGTTTCCCGACGAACGCTGGAACGCATTTCTCGCCGAACTACTGCGACGAGTTGAGACCCTTCCCGGAGTGACGGCAGCCTCAATCAACACCGGGGTGCACCCGCTTTGGAACTGGCGGCTGCCTGTGGAAATGCCCGGCAACGCGCAACAGGACGACCGCCCGGTGCAAGTGGATCAGACGGATGAGAACTACACCAAGGCAGTGGGGATCCCTCTGGTAGCCGGACGCATCTTCACCGCTTCCGAAGTGGCTAACCGCAATCACGTCGCGATTGTGAACCGGGCGTTTGTCCAGCGCTACTGTGCCGGCCACGATGCCGTCGGACGTCCGGTTCGAATACCCAGATTTGCGAAACCGCCGCTGAATCTCGCCAATGATTCTTTTCAAATTGTGGGCATTGTCAAGGATGCGGTAAACGATGTTCGAATGAGCGACACCATCCCCGAGCTGTATTTTCCCTACACGATTCTTGGCATGGCCGACTACCTCGTGGTGGCCACCACGGGGCCCCCCACCAGTCTTGCAAACGCCATTCGAGCGCAAGTGTACCAAGTAAATAAAAATCAGCCTGTAACGGATGTGATGACTCTCGATATGATGCTGAGCGAGTACATTTATTCGCGTCCACGCTTTAATCTGCTGCTCTTCGGCATTTTCGGCGGGCTTGGATTAGTGCTGGCATTAGCAGGAATCTATGGTGTCATCTCGAATTTGGTGGCGCAGCGCACCCAGGAAATCGGTATCCGGCTGGCCTTGGGCGCGCGTTTCTCTCAGGTGATCGGAATGATTCTCGCGTCCGGCGCGAAGCTGGTGGCAGCGGGAATCCTGGTGGGACTGATCGGGAGCCTGCTATCGGTGCGAGTATTGTCGAGCCAAGTCTCCAAGCTATCCACCTTCGACCCACTCTCGTTCATTGCAGTTGCCGCCCTTCTGCTGTTCGCAGGACTCTTCGCCTCTTTCTGGCCAGCCCGCCGTGCGACAAAAGTAGATCCAATCACCGCGCTGCGTCACGAATAGGCCCGCTGCCGCCTGCCTCCTGGCGGCTGCCTCCTGTATTCTGAAATCGTGCCCACCGCCACCAGCCGCATGCGACAACTCGTCGAAAGCCTCCACGATCTCGAGGACCGGCTTCGCCAGGGCGGGGGAGCCGCGAAAATCGAAAAACAGCATCGCGACGGCAAGCTAACCGCGCGCGAGCGAATCGCGCAACTGCTCGACCCCGGCGCCATGTTTCTCGAAGTCGGTCTTCTGATCGCGCATGATCAGTATGATGGGCAAGCCCCAGCGGCCGGAGTGGTCACAGGCCTGGGCAAAATCGAGGGCCGTCCTGCCGTTATCGTCGCGAACGATGCAACCGTCAAAGCCGGCGCATGGTGGCCGGAGACCATCACCAAGATCCTGCGCGCGCAGGAAATCGCGATGCGCAATCGCGTGCCTATCGTCTATCTGGTGGATTCTGCCGGCGTGAATCTGCCCCTGCAAGACGGCATTTTTCCCGGCCAGTATGGAGCGGCTCGGATCTTCTACTACAACTCGCTGATGCGTCGCCGGCTCCACGTTCCGCAGATTGCCGCCGTGATGGGCCCGTGCATCGCGGGCGGGGCGTATCTTCCGGCGCTTTCGGACATCATCATCATGGTGGAAGGCACCAGCTTTATGGGCCTCGGCGGCCCCAACCTGGTGAAAGGCGCCGTGGGGCAGGTGGTGGACGCGGAATCACTCGGCGGCGCGCGCATGCACACATCTTCGAGCGGTGTCGCACACTTCACTGCGAAAGATGACGCTGCGTGTCTCGAGTTGATCCGCCAGAAATTCCGGTCCATGCCCGCGCCGCCTGCTGCCGCGAAAGGCGCACCACCTCCGCAGCCGGCCGAGGGACTCTACGACCTGATGCCGCCCGATCATCGATTGCCTTACAACATGGAAGAAGCGATCGAGCGAATTTTCGACGGCGACGATTATCTCGAATTCCAGCCCAACTACGCGCCCGAGCTGCTGTGCGCCGAAGCCAAGCTTTCCGGCCGCTCTGTTGGACTGATCGCGAATCGTCGCGGTTTTCTGAAAACCGAAGCTGGTCCGCGGATCGGCGGCATTGTTTATACCGAGTCGGCGCGCAAGGTAGCCTATTTCGTCGAAAACGCGCAACGGAACAACTTGCCGCTGGTTTATTTCCAGGACGTCTCCGGATTCATGGTGGGCGCCGACGCAGAGCGCGAAGGCATCATCCGCGCGGGCGCCGAGATGGTGGAGACCATGGCCTGCGCGACAGTACCCAAGATCGTCCTGACCATCAATCACGCGAGCGGCGCCGGATATTACGCAATGGCCGGCCAAGGCTTCGACCCGAATTTCACTTTCGGCTGGCCCACCGCCCGCATTGGCGTAATGGAGGGTGATTCCGCGGTGCAAGCCGTTCATGGCCCCGAGCTGGAGAAGCTGAAATCAGCCGGCCAGCCGATTCCGAACGATCTCAAGGAGCGCATCGAAAAAACACGCGCCGATTACGATAGATGGCTGGATGCCCGCTACGCCGCCGCGCGCGGCCACATGGACGCACTGATCGACCCGCTGGAAACCCGCCGCGTCCTGACGTTCGCGCTGGAGGTTGCCTCGGCCAACCTCCACCCCGAGCATCTGGTTCTCGAGACTCTCTAACCAGAAACCAGAAACCAAAAACTAGAAACGACTCTCCGGCGCCAAAAACCGCGCAATAATTTCGCTAGTCGTCTCCCACTGCTGCGCCTCTTTCTCGACCTGTTTCTTCCCAGCCCGCGTCAGGCTGTAATACTTGGCCCGGCGATTGTTGTCCGAAACTCCCCACTTGGCCGAAATATAACCCTCCTGCTCCAGCTTAAGCAGCGCCGGATAGAGCGTTCCATAGTTCACTGCCAGAGCATCGCCGCTAGTTTGCTCGATGCGTCGCGCAATGCCATATCCGTGCAGCGGCCCCATGGTCTCCAGCGTCTTGAGGACCATCAATGCCAAAGTGCCTTGCCAAACGTCAGTCTTATCAGCCACGATCCTCCTATGGAGCTCCGATACCAGCGTGACACAAGTCCTATTGGAATGCAATACGTGTCCCGACCGCTGCTAAATTTATATGGATGCCACTTGTGCGCCTGGTCTCCTGGAACCCGGACGCAGCCCGCGAGCACGCCCGCGTTCTGAAAAAAGGCCGCTTCACAGTCGATGCGTCGGCGTTGCGCACCTGCGGATTAATCGGCCAATTTCGCGACGATCCTCCCGCCGTCATTCTTGCGGAAGGTCCACGCGGCAGATCCCGATCGTCTTCGCGGGAGGAGCGGCGGACAAAGTCAAAACCGCGCGCGAACAGGCGCCATGGGCCATTTTCACACCGTGGCCAGGCGTAGTGAACGCACTGAAGAAGGCGCTCAAGAATCGCGTGACGCCCAGCCCCGGAAAAACGTACATGTCGCATTACGCCGGATCCAGCCTGGTCAAGAAACTCGGCTTCAAGGCCAACATGCGAGCGGCTTTGCTAGGGGCTCCCGAGGGCTTCGAGGAAGAGCTCGGCGAACTTCCGGATGGCGTCGAATTCGAAACCAAAATGAGCCCGCAAACCAAATTGGCGATCTGGTTCGTGCGTTCCTTGCGCGAACTGGCGGATGAAACGGATTACCTGAGCGCGCGATTGCCGGAAGGCGCATCCCTGTGGATCGTTTACCCGAAACAAACCAGCCGGTTCAAAGTAGATTTCACGCAGCATGATGTCCGCGCCACAGGACTCGCTGCTGGCCTAGTGGATTACAAGATTTGCGCCGTGGATTCCGACTGGACCGGCCTGAAGTTCGCGCGCAAGAAATCTTGAATCAATCCATCCGCAGCGCCACCAGCGGATCCACGCGCGATGCGCGACGAGCCGGAATGTAACTCGCCAGCATCGCCACCGCGATCAGGATCACCGGCGCTACGGCGAATACCATTGGATCGCGCGCCTGCACTCCAAACAGTAAACTGCCAAGCAATCGCGTAGCCGCCGCCGCGCCGATCATCCCCAACACGACGCCTGCACCTGCCAGCAGCATGGCTTTCCTTACCACCAACCGCAGCACATCCATCGGCCGCGCACCCAGCGCCATCCGAATGCCGATTTCGCGGGTGCGCTGGTTCACCAGGTAACTCATCACGCCATAAAGCCCCGCCGATGCCAACAATAACGCGATGACGGCGAAGGCTCCCAGCAGGACCACGTTGAATCTTTGCGGCGCGGAGGAATCGCCGACATATGCCTCCAGGGGACGGATGTGCGATACCGGCAGCGATCGATCCAGCGACCGAACCATGTCTCGAACGGCGGGCGCGAGCGTCGCTTCATCCTCCACCGTCCGCAGTACTAACGTCATCGCGGTTGGAGCGAATAAGTACGGATTC
>JBEKJJ010000296.1:0-9313 GCA_050011295.1 Bryobacteraceae bacterium | reverse complement strand
ACAAATTCAAGATCCGAATCCGGAAACCCGGCAGGCGCTGCGGCTGCTGATTTCTCGCGCGCGCGGACGAAGCGAGCCATCCTATATCTTCGTGAATAACCGGCTGGAAGGCAACGCGCCGCAGACCATTGAAGCGATTGTGGATTGACACGCGCTATACTGTCCTACGGCAATCTGAATGCGTCTGCGCTTCTGGGGTACTCGAGGATCGATAGCGGCACCCGGCCCTGGCACCAATCATTTCGGCGGCAACACTTCCTGCATTCAACTGACGACCGATGCCGGTAATCAAGTGGTATTGGATTGCGGCACAGGCGCGCGATCGTTGGGCAACCAAATGATCGCCGATGCGAAGGGACCAATTTCGGCCTCCATTTTGCTCACGCATACGCACTGGGACCATATTCAAGGTTTTCCGTTTTTCGCTCCGCTGTTCGCGTCGGGGAATCATTTCGACGTCTATGGCCCGGAAAAATGCCACCTCTCGCTGCATGACGTGCTGTCCGGCCAAATGGAACACCACTATTTCCCGGTGGAACTGGACCAGCTCGCGGCGCGCATCAACTATAAAGACCTGGCGGAAGGAACCCATCAGATCGCCGGCATTAAAGTGGGAGCGCAGCCGATGAATCATCCGTCGCCAACGCTCGGATATAAATTTGAAAATCACGGCGCTTCGGTTCTATATCTGGCCGATCATGAGCCGTTCGCGGAAGGCATATGGCGCGATGGCGCGGAGCCGGGCCGGTTGGAATCCATTCGGGATCCGGGCGACCGGCGCCACGCCGAGTACATGATGGATGCCGACGTACTGATTCATGAAGCACAGTACACGCCTGAGGAGTATCCAAGCAAGCGAAATTGGGGCCATAGCACATACACGTACGTGGTGGAACTGGCTGCCGCCGCGCGGGTACGCAAGCTATTTCTGACCCACCACGATCCAGCACATGACGACGCTTTCGTCGCTGACATCGAGCAACGCGCGCGCCAGTTGGCGCAGCGGCTGGGATCCAACCTGGAAGTTTCCTGCGCTTATGAAGGCTGCGAGATCGAGGTTGGGTGAACATTACGCAGTTAAACTGAATACCAATTCTTCCATCACCACACGATCGTCGGGGCGGGCGTCGCGAAGCGCCCGGTCGGCACCGGATACTTTTTCGATAGCGCGGGATAAGCGAGCCGCGGAAAATGCCGATACGGTTTGATAAATCTGTTCCGCGCGATCGCGCCAGATACGAATGCCCAGCTTGGTGAAATGAGCCTGGATCTGTTGAGCGGTGCGTAGCCCGGCTTCATGCGCGACCATGGCCAAGCGGAATTGCGTGGCGAGAAAGGTGAGCGCCAAGGGCAGATACTCGCCTTCGCGCAGCAGCGTATCCAGGTGGCCGAGCGAACGCTTGCGATCGCCCCGGCCGATTGCAGCAACCAGCGCGAAGATGGTGGTGGCCTGGGCGTTGGGAACCAATTGCAGAATGTCGTCAGCCGTTACTTTGCGGCTGGCGCCAACATAGAGGCGCAGCTTCTCAATCTCATTGACGATGCGGCTGGCATCGGCGGCGAGCGAATCAACCAGCAGGCCGAGTTCGGAGAGCCCCAATTGCAGTCCGGCTTCGCTCGCTAAGTTCTGCGTGAGCTGGCGCGCCGATTCCACGGTGTACGGGCGGAACTCCACGACTTCTGGAATACACGAGAAGAATTTTTGAACGCGCTCCAGCTTGGCACGCTCTTCGCCCTCGAAATCGTATCGGCTGGATACGAATATCAGAACGGTTCCCGGAGTTGGGTTTCGAACATAATCGGCCAGATCTGCGGCGCCGGCATTGTCCTCCTGACTGACGGAACGGCCGCGGGGCAGCGCGGCTTCCGCGCCAGCAACCCAGATCACTCTTTGCGGAGCGAAGAGAGACAGGGAGCGGGCGTCATCCAAAATGGCGGCGAGCGAGCTGGTCTCCATATCGTGCCGTGACAGACCATTCTCGCGATCTTCGGGCGCAAGAAACTTCTCGACCAGAGCGCGCCGGCAAATGCCGAGTTGATACAGCTCGGGACCCAGGAACAACGAGACTGGCGCGGGCGGGCCCTTACGAACCCGCTGGAGAAACTGCTCGGGGCTCATCAAAAGTTTTCCAGGATGGAACTGACTAAGTCGCGAGCAACATCGCGGCTCAGACGGTCGAGCGCGGCGTCGCTTTCCTCAAAATAGGTATCGGCATTAATGCTGAGCTCGTAGCGCTGATGCGCCTCGAAGCTGGGGCGAGTGTAAATGACTTTGCCGGTGGCCCGTTCGGTAAGGGTGACCTGCAGCGTCACATTCACCTGCAAACCGCTGGCGCGGCCGGTTTTCTGATCGATGATGGTGGGATAAGCCACGAAGTTGACGATGGCGCCACGCAAGACGGCATCAGCCTGATTCTGATCTTGGACGATTTTATAACGGGTGCGAGTGATGAATTCGCGCGAGATGGCTTCCGGGAGATGGTCGGTAAGCTTGTAGCGGGTGGTGATGTTTCCAAATGCTGGGATAGCGATGGTGTTGACGGTTTTCGGGACCAGGTCTGCTTTGCCGGCTACGTGGTAGCCGCAGGATGTGAGCGCCGCAGAACACAATATTAGCCGCAAATGAACGCGAATGAACGCGAATAAGAAAACGCTGGATTTGCGTTTATCTGCGTTTATTCGCGGCCTACTTAAGACTTTCACGCACTACCTCCACTACGTTTTCGGCTACGATTCGCAGGTTGTCGGAGACTATCCAGAACCAGAAGGCGCGGGGGTGATTGCGATCGGCCGCGATCGAGCCTACTGTGATTCCGCGTTGACCGGCTACGCCGACGTTCGACGGCGGCGCCTGATCGTCCACACGGACATCGATGTCGTTGGATGTTAACGAATCCACTATCGCGTCCATGCCGGGATTCTCATCGAACTCAACCCACGCCGAAATGCTGTAGCCGTGAAATACAGGGGCGTGGATTACGCGGAGCGACGGCATGGGCACGTTTCCCTCGGTTGCCAGGAGGCTGGCCAGGTGACGATCGATTTTGAGTTCTATCTCGTCCAGCTTGTGCGGAGAATCCGGACCGTACTCGGGCAGGAGATTGAAGGCGACTTGCACGTCATAAATCTCTTTGGGAAGCGGCTTGAACGAGAGCAAAGCGACGGTTTGTTTCTGCAGTTCGTCGATACCGGCATGGCCGCGTTCGCTGGCCGGCTCAAAAATTTCGAGCACCGACCGGCGGATCACTCCGGCTTTGCGGAGGTGCGCGAGGAACAACGCGACGGCGATGGCCGCCGGATGCGCGATCACTTGAATGGCAGCGGCGGCGTCCAATCCGGGAGGCTCGGCCATGGGTGCACGGAGCCTGGTTCCCGGATGATCCTCCAACCCGCCATTGACATCGACTAAAACCGGTGCGGTTTTGACGCTTTCGATCTGTGCGTATGCTTTGCGGCTGGATTCCTGGTCGCCTGCGAGAACCACTATTTCCGCCGAACCGAGGTCGGCCAGCTCAATGGAATTGATTACCACCGGTTCATCGCGAACGGCTGCGATGATACTGGTGTCCGCCGCGTGAACGGCAGCGATCAATTTGATGTTCACGGCGAGACTGCTCTCATCCAACAATTCGCGGACTTCCTTGCCGAGCAGGGACTCGCCTCCGACGATGGCGAGAGTAGGACGTGGCGCGCCACGGTGTGAGTGCATGCTCACGTGACCTGGTGCTCCGGCTGCGGGCGCCGCGGTTGGGGACGGAACCGGCGGCGGATGATCCCGCCGAGGCGAATGCCGATACCGGAGGCAACATACAGTACAGATATCGCAAGCAAAACCGGTTGGGAGTAATTCCAAATCAGATAAATGAGGGCGCCGAACAGGATCACCGTGAGGGGCGAGCGTGGTCCGGTGAAGCTGATCTCTTTGAAACTCGGGTATCGCCAAGTGCTGACCATTAGAAAAGAGAGCAGCGCGAGCAACGCGAGCCAGGCAGCGGAAAAAGGCCACCATTCAAGTGGTATGCTATCGCAGGCGTAGACGACAGCGGCTACCAGCGCGGCGGCGGCGGGAATCGGCAGACCGACGAAGTACTTGCGGTCAGGACGACCGGGGTTCTTCGGAACCGGATTGGTCTGGACATTGAAGCGCGCCAGGCGAGCCGCGCCACACAGCAAAAACAGGAATGCGATGAAATAACCGGCGCGATGATCCGGTAGGAATCCGCCGCCTTTCACGAATTGGATGCCCCAGGTGAAGGCCAACACGGCGGGCGCAATCCCAAAGGTGATGACGTCGGCGAGCGAATCCATCTCACGGCCGAAATCGCTGACGGTATTTGTCATACGGGCGATTCTGCCGTCGAGTCCGTCCAAAACTACGGCTACACCGATGGCCTTGGCGGCAACTTCGAAGTGTGGATTGAAGCCGAGTTGTCCGCTGGCGCCGAGCAAGGCCCCTTCGATGGCGCGGATGATCGCAATGAATCCGAGAAAGATGTTGCCGGCGGTGAAGAGAGTGGGGAGAGCGTATGCGGCACGGCGCGGACGGCGCGATGGCGAGCGAGGATCGATGAATCGCTGCTTGAAGGAGAGGCGCGCCATCAGGCTGATCTCCTGCGTGCCAGGATGCTGGATCCGCCTGCGACGTGTTGGCCGGGCTTCACGGTGATTTCCCACTCGGGTCCGAGAAAGACATCCACGCGCGATCCGAACTTGATCAAGCCGACGCGTTCACCCTTGGAAACCTGGTCGCCTGGCTTTTTGTAGCAGACGATGCGGCGAGCGATCAAGCCGGCGATTTGAGAGAAGGCAACGCGGGAGCCCTGTCCTTCAATGGTCATGGTATTGCGCTCATTTTGGGAACTGGCCACTTCGCGGCTGGCCACCAGGAACTGGCCCTTGGTGTACTCGATCTTGGTCATGGCACCGGCGATGGGGGCGCGGTTGACATGCACGTCGAAGATGTTCAAGAAAATGCTGATGCGGGCGGAGGAGGGATCGTCAGTGCGGATGGCGACGATTTTTCCGTCGGCGGGAGAAACGGCCACGGCTCCATCGGGGATGGTGCGTTCAGGATCGCGAAAAAAATAGAGGCAGAAGGCGGCCAGAAGAAACAGAGGCACGCCGAACGCGGGCCGGCTCAAGTACCAAACTGCGGCGCCGCCAGCGCTAAGCGCGAGGGCATAGTAGATCCCGTCGATCACCATGGTCACTACTATTGTACTGGTGGCGCAAGCCGGAGGCTTACGCCACGAATGCGAGCAAGCCGGAAGGGGCTGCTGCGAATCCCCGAAGTCGAGGAAGGAGCGTAGAGGCAGTCTTGACGCATCCTGTGATTCTTGTGTTTCGAGGAGCGTTCTTTGTAAACGATTGGTCCGGAAGATGTTCGGGCGGGGTGGGGAACGATTTGACGCATGATTTTTCACGATGCGTCACGTTTGTGGAGGGGGCCGATGTTCTGGGATGCAGTGAGGGCGTGGGCGCGGTGAGTGAGTAAGTGCTCATTCCGGCTTCAGATTAGCAGAGGACTTTCAGCGTTGGTGAGGCGGACGTTCGGAAGCTGTTGGTTGACTGGGAGAAATAGGGTGGAGTGTCTTGTGATGGCTCGGTGCTGTTGCCGGAATCTGTAGCGCCAGAGTACGGTCGCGATTGTTGGGAGGATCTTGCCATGCACTGATCGAAGTTATTCAGAATCTTGGGTGGTATAGCTCTACCCAGGCGCGCGGTGACGGTGATCCGAACCGCGTGGGGCGAAGTTGCTTGAGGGAATGACACGGATTCGATGGCGCCGCTTTGTACTATGCCGTCTGGAAGTTGTTTGCAGCCTCCGACCGAGTCGTCCAAGATATCGAGAGTGCGGTCCTCGCGCTTGGTTGGATCCTGCCCGGCATCCAGCAGGTAGAGGAACGAATCCGCTACGCCAAAGTGTTGGTCCCGATCCTCGCAGACCAGAAGATCGCGGCCGTCGGAGGCAGGAAGCTCTTTGCAGTCGTCCGCGTTCTGGCCGGCGGCGTACCAGACTTTTCGCCACGACGAGCGCTCTTTGGTGAATAGATATGATCCGCTTGTCAGATTGGCATGGCTCTCGCACCCCGTTCCGCTGACGAAGTCGTCGTCGCCGGCCTGCGTCAGGAAGTGCCCGAAAGTGAAGGTGCGGAGGGTCCAGGTTTGCGGGGATTGCACGCATTTCCGTGGGACAGGGGGTGCATCCCTCGGCTGAATTGTGGCCTGGGCAGATTTTGTCTAGGAAGCGTTGCGCCTCGGTGGGAGAGACTTTGGCGGCGTCGGAAGGGATGGAGCCGAACTGGGCGGCGTGGCAGCAGGCGGCGAGCAGCAAGATGGTTGCAGTCGCTCTGGCCACGAATCTATGGTACTGGGGCGTGCGCACTTTTCGTGCCGTGTTCGCGTCCTTCCGAACACAATTAGGATGAAGAATTATTTTCATGGCGTTCACATGAGTGTGAACGCGGCACGCAGGAGTGCGTGCGCCACGGGCTCAGTTGGTGGCGGCTAGGACTTCACGGGCGCCCATTTTTCTGAGGCATCGGTCGATCCATTGCTTGGTTAGCTTTTCCTGGACGCCGTTTTGGGATAGGCGGGTGCGGAGGCTGGCGAAATCTACGTGGTCCATTTGCTGGTCCTGGTTGAAGCAGGAGAAAACCACGGTCTCTTCGCCCGTGATAGGGTCCTTGTGCTGCTGCAGGCACTGGGCGCAGATTTCCTTCATCATGCATTGCATCGGGGAGTTGATGCTGGCGATGGCTTTGTGGCCGTGCTTGAGATAGGGCGCGAGGACGGCGTGACGCGCGCGCTGGACGGCGTGCATCATGGCGTCGGAGCCGATGACAACTAGGCGGTCCACCACGCTGAATGGAATTTCGGGTTCATCCAAATCGCCGCGGGCGTAGGCGGCCATGGCTTCCACAATATTGCCGACGAAGGCTTTGTCCTGGACGCGATCCGGCGTGAATCCTGGCGCTTCGTCGCAGCACCAGACGACGATATCGGCCGCTTTTTCGATTTCTTCCACCTTGTACCGGTCGATCAGCTTCTTGTACCCGGCGAAGTAGATGGTCCGCGAGCGGCTGGCACGCAGTTGTTGGCCGATGGAGAACAGCACGGCATTGCCGAGGCCGCCGCCTACTAGCAGGACTGTTTCACGCGATGGAGTTTCCGTGGGCGTACCGGTGGGACCCATCAGGATGACAGGCTCGCCCGGTTTCAAAAGAGCACACAGATCGGAAGAGCCACCGACTTCAAGCACGATGGTGGATAGCAGGCCTTCTTTGCGATCCACCGACGCGCCGGTCAGGGCCAGGCCTTCCATCGCCAGCGTTGTTCCATTCACGCGAGCTGCGAGGGTTTCGTAATTCTGCAGCCGGTAGAATTCGCCGGGTTGGAATGCGCGGGCGGCCATGGGAGCGCGTACCACTACTTCGACGATGTTGGGCGTCAGGCGGATGACGTCTTTCACTACGGCGCGTAGCTCGTCGTTCAAGCGCGCGGTTAGTTGGAAGGGCGCGGGCGCGGCCGGCGCTCGGCGGGCTAGCAGACGGGAGACTACGGGATAGCCCTGCTTCGCGCTGGCCATGGCTTTTACTACGTTGCCGGCGAAGGAGGGATGCAGATCGCCGAAGAAGCTGATGCCGCGGCCGTCCGGACGCACGGAGGTCAGCACGCGCACGGCTTTGGGCTTTGCGATTCGCTCCGGCTGCACTGGCTGGCCGTTGTCATCCACGGCCTGGAACCAGCGGCCGTCCAACAGAACATTGTCGGGATCTTCGCGGCCGAGCACGGTGTTGGGCTGCGTTCCGGCGGCGACCAAAATGGATTTCGCCGGCAGGCGTATTTGCTCGCCGGTGTCGATCATTTTGCCGGTGACTTCATCGTAGGAGCGCCGGAATAGGTGCAACGCCGCGGCGTGCCCGTGCCGATCCACTTCCACTTCTTGAGGCGATAGGCATTCGCTGAAACGGATGCCCTCCTCAAAAGCTTTCCAGACTTCTTCGTGGTTCAGCGTGTAGCTGGGCGAGTCGATGAGCCGGCGCCGGTAGGCTACAGTGACTCCGCCCCATGAATTCAGGAGCGCGATGAGATTGGGAGTGCGGCCCTCGCGCGCGGCAGCTTCCCGCTCGGCGCAAATGGCGCCGCCATGCGCGATGAACTCGTCGGCGGTCTCGATTTCCTCCTGGCTCCAGTTGGAGCGGATCTCGGCTGCACTCTTTTCAGCCGTCAGCGTCTCATAACGCTGGAGGAATTTTTCCACCTGCACGATGTAATACGCTAGCGATTCGGTGGCCGTATCGATGGCTGTCAGGCCGCCGCCGATTACGACGATGGGCATGCGGATTTGCAGATTGGTTACGGAGTTGGCTTTGGCCGCGCCGGTTAACTGCAGGGCCATCAGAAAATCGGACGCCTGGCGCACGCCGCGCGATAAGCCGTTCTTCATGGGGATTACGGTGGGGCGGCCGGCGCCGGCGCAAAGCGCAACGTGATCGAAGCCGATTTCGAAGGCGCTATCGATGGTCATGGCGCCGCCGAAGCGCACGCCGCCGAACATGTCGAACTCGCGGCGCCGCTCAAGCAGGAGCCGGATGATCTTCAGGAAATTTTTATCCCAGCGAACTGTGATGCCGTATTCGGCTACGCCTCCGAATCCCGCCATGACGCGGTTGTCCAGCGATTCGTAGATCTCCTGGATGTCGCGAATGGGGCGGAAGGGCTTGCGCTCGCCGAATGCGTCTACGCCTGAAAGCTGTTCGGGCAGGGGTTCAATCTTCAGCCCGTCTACGCCAATCACGGCGTGGCCGTCGTTCATCAGGTAATGCGCGAGGGTGAAGCCGGCGGGGCCGAGGCCAACCACCAGGACTTTGTAACCGGTGGAAGGGAGCGGCACGGGACGCTCGAAATTCAGCGGGTTCCAACGCGTGAGAAGGCTGTAAATTTCGAAGCCCCAGGGAAGCTCCAAAACATCTTTCAGGGTGCGCGTTTCGATCTGCGGGATGTCCACCGGTTCCTGCTTCTGATAAATGCAGGCTTTCATGCAGTCGTTGCAGATGCGATGACCGGTGGCCGCGGCCATAGGGTTGTCGATGGTGACGATGGCGAGCGCGCCCACGCTCGCGCCGTTTTGCTTTACGAGGTTGAGCTCGGAGATCTTTTCGTCGAGTGGGCAGCCGGCCAAGGTGACATTGAAGGCGCTCTTTTTGAATTCGCCAGTTTTTTCTTTCAAGCCGGAGGAGCAACTGTCCTTGGATTGGTTGTGGCACTTGATGCAGTAGTGCGCCTGATCCAAGGCGCCTGTCAGGTTCAT
>JBEKJJ010000295.1:0-9747 GCA_050011295.1 Bryobacteraceae bacterium | reverse complement strand
AATGACATTTCGGTGTTGCTACCGGACAACCAGAGCTCGAAAGAGTTCGCGCATGAGAAGAATACCAAAGCGCCCGAAGGCACCACCGCGGGAGTCACGACAGGCGGAGCCGTTGGCGGAACCCTCGGACTACTGGCTGGCATCGGAGCTTTGGCTATCCCGGGTGTCGGTCCGTTCATAGCGGCGGGTCCAATCATGGGCGCTTTAGCCGGCCTGGGAGTTGGGGGAGCCGTCGGCGGATTGATCGGTGCACTGGTCGGCATCGGCATGCCTGAATATGAGGCTAAACGTTACGAAGGTCGCATCAAAAATGGTGGCGTCCTGTTATCTGTGCATTGCGATACTTCTGACGAGATCACCAGGGCGAAAGAACTGTTGAAGCGGAGTCGAGAAGGATGCAGTGTCGAGCAAGGTCTAACCGTCGAAGAACTGCGTGGAAGGAACGGGCCGCGTATCATGCGCGGCTCGTTGGTTTGCCGGAGATACTATGAATTTTAAATTTACGTTCAGCTCACTTTTTCTTGTGCTCGTGATGGTGCTGGCTATGCCATTCACCTCGTCCGCGGGTATCATCCTTTCAATTGGCATCGCCCCGCCGCCGCTGCCTGTTTACGATCAACCTCTTTGCCCCGGCGACGGCTACATTTGGACACCGGGATATTGGGCATACGACGACACCGACGGCTATTTCTGGGTGCCTGCCACATGGGTTCAGGCTCCGGAGCCTGGTTTCCTATGGACCCCGGGTTATTGGGGCTGGGGCGATGGTGCTTTTGTTTTCCATGAAGGCTATTGGGGTCCTCAGGTCGGATTCTATGGGGGCATCAACTATGGGTTTGGCTATGTCGGTGTCGGCTACGCCGGCGGCTATTGGAACAACGGGGCCTTCTTCTACAATCGCTCCGTGAACAACGTGGGCAGCGTAACGAATGTCTACAACAAAACAGTAGTCGTGAATAACATCAGCGTGAGCTACAACGGCGGCGCGGGTGGCCTCACGGCTCGCCCAACGCAGCAAGAGGAAGCGGCTGCGAATGCGAGACACGTCCCGCCCACGGCCGCGCAAAGAAGCCATGTGCAGACGGCCAGCACCAATCGCCAGCTCTTTGAATCGCAGAATCATGGCAAGCCGGCCATCGCTGCTACGGCGAAGCCTGCGGAATTTCGCGGGAATGTCGTAGCAGCCAAAGCGGCCGCGCCATCCTACAAACCCGCGACCGATCGTTCGGCAACTCGCGCCTCGGGAAACCCAACCGCTGCGCGTCCCAACACGCCGGTCCATGCCAACGAAATTTCTCCCACACGTCCGCCGGCTCCGAATACAGGCAAGCCTCAGCTCGACCAGAGTTACCAAAAACAACAAAACGCTCTAAACGCCAAGCAGGATCAGGAGCGGCAGAAGCTGCAAAAGAGTCAGGAGCAGGACCACCAACGGCTTGCACAACGCAAAGCCGATGAACCAGCCAAGCAGCAGGTTGAACAGAAACACCAGCAACAGACGCAACAATTGCAGCAAAAACACACCGCCGAGCAGCAGAAGCTGCAAGAGAAGCAACGCCCAGCGAGCCGCACGGAGTCGAAGCCTCCTCCGAAGGAAAAAAATTGATCGTCAGCGCGTCAAATTAAGAGTTGAGAGCAACAAAAAAAATACATAAAGAAAGAAGGAGCATTGGACATGGCAGAGAAAAAGACGGTCAAAGACCTGTTGGAAGACGAAATCAAGGACTTGTACTCAGCTGAAAAGCAGCTGACCAAGGCGATCCCGAAGATGGCCAAAGGTTCGCATGATGCTGCCCTAGCCACGGCATTCAAGAACCACCTCAAAGAGACGGAAGGACAAGTGGCCCGGCTGGAAGAAGTGGGCAAGCTTCTGGATATCAAGCCCAGCGGCAAGAAGTGCGAGGGTATGGAGGGTGTCATTAAAGAAGGAGCCGAAGCTCTCGCGGAGGATGGTGACGATACGATTCTGGATCTTGGGATCATCGGTGCCGGCAGCCGTGTTGAGCATTACGAAATGGCGGGCTATCTCACCGCCATCAGCCTGGCCCAGCGCATGGACGCCCACGAAGTGGTAGGTTTACTTCAGCAATCGCTCAAAGAAGAGCAGGCCGCGGAACACACCTTGCGAAAAATCGCAAGTGGCTTAATCAAAGGCGCAGCCGCAGCGGCGTAGCTCGCCCGCAGGCGATGGTTCTGGTTCAAAGTCGCAATCATCGCCTGCGCTTGTTCGATCGGAATCCTCCCAACAAATCGTGAAAATAGAACGCCTATCCGATTCCACCGTAACCGGCCGCTGGAGTGCGCGGCCGCTGGTCATCGTAGCGGCGGTAGTTGTGGTAATGTATCTCGCCCGAGAGGTGCTGATTCCTCTTGCCTTTGCCCTCGTCTTGAGTCTCATCTGGACTCCGCCCGTCAATTGGTTGCAGAAGCTCCGCCTCAGGCGCGCCCCCGCCGTCCTGGTCGTGGTTGTCCTTTCGCTCGCCGTCGCCGGTGATGTCGGATGGATAATCTTGAACCAACTCATCGCAGTTGTAAACGAGCTCCCCAACTATCAGCAGAACATTCACGAAAAGATGACAAGTCTCCGGAGTTCCGGCAAGGGTTCGCTAGGGAAGGCGGCTGAAAGTGTCGAACGGCTTGGCAAGGAACTATCCACGGCTCCGGCTCCATCCACTGGATCGGCTGCGCGGATTGAAAATGACCGGACTCGCGCCACCACGCGGCTCCAACCCGCCGGGGGACCAATTCCAGTGCAGGTCGTCGAAAAACCCGCCAACACTTTCGATTACGTGAGCGACTTGGCCCGTCGATTTGTCCGGCCCCTGGGCATTACCGGTATCGTTCTGATCTTTAGTGTGTTCCTGCTGATTGAGCGGCAAGACGTGCGGAACCGTCTTCTGAGATTGGCCGGATTGGGTCAGTTGAACCTGATGACCCAGGCACTCGATGATGCCGCGCAGAGAGTGAGCCGCTATCTTCTGCTGCAATTCGCCGTCAACGCCGGGTTTGGGCTGTTGATCGGAGTCGGGTTGTATTTTATGGGGCTACCCTACGCTGCCCTGTGGGGGACGGTCGCGGCCGTTCTGCGAATCGTGCCTTACGTCGGCACAATGTTCGCTGGGGCCTTGCCGCTCTTGCTTTCCTTCGCAGTTTTCAACACTTGGCGGGCTCCCATTCTGGTACTCGTATTATTCGTCAGCTTGGAGTTGGTAATTGGCAATTGGGTGGAACCCCGGCTTTATGGAGCACACACTGGTGTTTCTTCCCTGGCAATCCTCGTCACAACCGTATTTTGGACTATCCTCTGGGGACCAGCGGGCCTCATCTTATCTATGCCGCTCACCGTGTGCGTGGCCGTCCTGGGGCGCTACGTTCCCCAATTTTCGTTTTTGCACATCCTGCTCGGGGATGAGCCGGTCCTCACTGTTGAAACGCAGGTTTATCAGCGCCTGCTCGCCATGGACCGCGAGGAAGCGCGAGACGTTGCCGATCTCTTTTTGAAGCAGCAATCTCTTTTGGAACTGTATGATCGTGTGTTTGTGCCGGCTCTCACATTGGCTGAGCAGCATCGCCACAAGGGCGCTCTCGACGAAACGCGCGAGAGGTACATTTTTCTCAGCATGAAGGAAATGATTGTTGAGTATTGGAACTTTGCGCCAGAGCCAGCCGCTCCAGCCGCTGAGGACAATGGGGCTGCAACCGCGCCTCCTGAGACACAGAAGCCGGCCTTCGAGGGTCGAGTGTTTTGTATACCAGCCGTTGACGAAGCCGATGAGATCACCGCCTCAATGCTGGCACAGCTCTTGGAGCGGCATGGGATACCTGCGATCGCATTTCCGATCGGCGAGGCCATCCATTCCATGTTCACTCATATCCAACCTCAATCCCAGGATGTGATTTGTCTTTCAGCCCTGCCCCCCTTCGCGTTTTCACAAGCCCGGGCCTCAGCTAGGCAGCTAAAAATGAAATTTCCGAAGGCGAAAGTAGTTGTTGGTGTGTGGGGCTTCACGGGCGATATCCAACAGGCCCTCGACCGGTTTGAGCACCCTCGTCCGGATCGCATATTAATATCTCTAGCCGACGCGATTGACTACTTCGAACGGACTTCGCAGCCGCTCAAAGTAGCCAGTTAAGCGCGCGGCGCGCAACAGTATCGGGACGCGAGCGGTCGAGCCCGCGCTCACCTCCGGGAAGGCGGGCATCTAAGACCTTATTTCTCAGCTCACTATCGCGGAACCCGAAGTCCATGCGTGGGGATGCTGAAATCCACGGCCTGGGAATTGAGAATCAGACTCCGAAAGACGATGATAGACCTGAAACTCATATGACGGATCAAAGAATAATTCCTTTGAGGGTGGCACAGTTTGCTTTCCGCATTCACTTTGAATCCGTGCACCGAATGGGAGCCAATCCTCGGATGATAGTTTTCCAGCACAACCGACGCCTATCTCCAGTGTGAGAGATATGAAAACGATACTAAGCGGTCAACCCGCAATATGCCGCGCGAGGGTACATCAAACATGGAGGGGAAGATGAGATTCACGACGGTTGCCTTACTCACCCTGGCTTGGGCCGGGCTAGGGTTTGGAGAAGAGAAACAAGCCAAGCCGGAAGTGCGGGCGAAGAGCGAGGGGATCAAGGTGCACGGGCACTGGGTGATCGAGATTCGCAATCCGGATGGCTCGCTGGCTTCGCGGCATGAATTGGAGAATGCGCTTGTCCCGGGCGGTCAGGCCGCGCTAGCCACACTTCTGCTGCCGGGATCCTTCACGTCGAGCTGGAATATTGCGCTAGGATTGACCGCTGCCAACGGCTTCCCATTCGGCACTACTCCATCCATCCAGCAGACCACTTGTTTTAATTTCCAACAGTATTGCAACACTTCGCTTACTGTCCAGTCGGGCGCCGGGGGAAGCCAGGTCATCCTCCAAGGCACCAGCTCACCGATAGGCACTCCTCTCACGCTCAACATGGTCTCTAGCGGTTTGGTGACGTGCAACTCTACGACGCAAACTACGTGCGCGACGTGGCCGTTTACGTCTGCCACCACGAACTTGCTCGTCCAGGCGGGTCAGTTGATCACGATAACCGTCATCTTCAGCTTCTCGTAAAAGGCGAGTCAAAGATGCCTTCTCTCCAGCACCAGTACCTCTTCTCGCGCCTGCTCGTGGTGTGCGCGCTATCTGCGTCGTTAGCGAACGCCCAGCTCGTCGAACGGGGGGCGAAGATCTCTGGAACCGGCGCATCGCAATCGGATAGCGCGCGCCAGGGCACTTCGGTTGCGCTTTCGACCGAGGGAACCACGCTGATTGAGGGCGGCCCGTACGACGGCCACGGTCGGGGCGCAGCTTGGGTATTCAGGTGGTCCGGCAAAGCTTGGATCGAGGAGGGTGAGAAGCTTCGGGCAACGGATGCCATCGGAGCGAACGTCTTCCAGGGCCGTTCCGTGGCACTTTCCGCGGATGGCAACACGGCTCTGATCGGTGGTGACGGCGATAACGAAGAAGCCGGCGCGGCATGGGTATTTACACGCGTGGACGGTCTTTGGACCGAGCAGGCCAAGCTGACCGGCAGCAGCGCGACAGGCAAAGCACACCAAGGTTCGGCGGTGGCGCTCTCCTCCGATGGAAACACAGCCATCCTCGGCGGGACATCCGATGACAACGGGATCGGTGCGGCGTGGGTCTTTACCAGGGCAGGTGGAGTCTGGACCCAACAGGGCGCAAAGCTGGTAGGCAGCGGAGCGGTTGGCGCCGCCTCCGAAGGCCGTTCGGTGGCGCTCTCCGCGGATGGCGATACCGCACTGGTGGGAGGATCGACGGATGACAACAACCAGGGCGCGGCATGGATTTTCACGCGCTCGGGCCAAGTTTGGACTCGAGCCGGCGGCAAGTTGATCGGAAGCGGTAGCGTTGGACCTGTGGTGTATCAAGGATACGCTGTGGCACTTTCCGGCGACGGCGATATGGCGGTGATCGGTGGCCACGGCGACGATTACAATGCCGGCGCAGCCTGGGTTTTTACGCGGTCGGGCGATCACTGGCTACAGACAGGCGGGAAGCTCTCGAGCGCCGACGCTGCTGAGCAGGGATTCTCAATAGCCCTCTCAACCGACGGCAACCGGCTGCTTCTCGGCGCCCCGAACGATGCTGAGGGCGCCGGCGCGGCGTGGGAGTATCGCCGCTCAAATGGCGAGTGGATACGAGTGGGAAAGCTGCTTGGACTGGGCGCCTCCGGCAAGGCACAGCAAGGTTATGCAGTGGCGATCTCGGGCGGAACGGCGGTTCTCGGAGGTGCCCTCGATAACGCATCGGAGGGCGCCGTCTGGACTTTCGCCGATCCCACGCTGGTGATTTCTGCACCTGCCTCCGCATCACCCGGAAATCCCGTTACGTTCACGGTGAAGGCCGTGGACGATAATGGCAATACGGTTTCGCGCTACGCGGGAACGCTTCATTTCAGTAGCACCGATCGAGACGCGGAAGTGCCGAATGATGCACCGCTTATCGATGGCGTCGGCACGTTCCCCATTACCTTCAAGACATCCGGCACCTACACCATTGCCGCCGCCGACACCGCGATTTCCAGAATCGCGGCAACTTCCGATCCGCTTCGAGTGACAGCTGCGAAATTCGCGAGCGCCACGATCGCAGGTAACAAAGCCATCCTACTCCCGCCGCCCACAGACTACATCTCCGTCGTGCTCTCCACCACTCCCATCGCGTACTTCCGCCTGGAAGCGGCCAACGACACCAGCCAAGTCAACGGCTACACTTCCACGTTCCAGGGCGGCGCAACCCTGGCAACGCCCGGCGCACCCATCTGCGAGGCCAATAATCACAACGTCTCGCTCAACGGCGCTACAAATAGCATCGTGAATACATCGCTCTCCGGTGGCGTTACCACCGCCGGAAGCATAGCGGCCTGGGTGAATCTGGCTGCATTGCCTTCCGCCTTCAACCGTTTGCTTTACATCGCGGGCGAATCGCATCTTGCGAATGACTTCGACTTGCAATTTACGACCGATAATTTTGTTCGCTTCTACGTCAGCGATGACGGAATCAATGTCGGATATCAACCCAATTCAACCACGCTGGTGGGGCAGTGGCATATGATCGTAGCCACCTTCGATTCCAGCACCAATACTGAGAATCTCTACTGGGATGGGAAACTGGTAGCCACGGCCAACAACACAGTTATTACCAACAAGACCGCGCAGTTCGCGATCGGTGCTAGCAATGTTTTCAGCGGGCGCAACTTCGATGGCGGTATCGACGAAGTGACCGTGTGGAATACCGCGCTGACGGCCACACAAGTCAGCGCCATCTACGGCGCCTCCAAATGCACCGCGCCGGTATTCAAGGATTCAGAACCGATTCACGTTACCGATACCCTCTTCCTGCAGCTCTCTCTGCAGTATGTCGACAACGAAACCATTCACGTCAACGATAGCCTCATCCTGCCATTCCAGCCGGTGAAGGTGAGCGTCAATCCGCCCTTATCCGGAACGGTGACGACGGGCGGCGGACTCTTCGGGCAGTACCCCCCGGGCGCAACGGCCACAATCACAGCTACGCCGAATCCCAATTTTGTTTTCGCAAACTTCAGCGGCAGCGTGCCCACCACTTCGTCCAACCCGCTCATCCTGACTGTAAACCAGCCGCTGACCATCGTGGCCAACTTTACGCCGCTCGAGCCGGTACTCCGGGCCGCCGTGACCGGTGCTCGCACCGATGGCCCGGTACCGGGTACGCGCAACGTTCCGGTGACCATCACCAATGCGGGGCTAGGCGCGGCGCTGAATGCGCAGATCTCCTCGGTCACGGCGACGGTCGTGAGCGGAGGCCTAAGAGTGACGCTAGCGAGCGGTGTTCCATCCACGCCTGTAACGCTAGCGCCGGGAGCGTCCACTACTCTCCCGCTGGTGTTTGACTGGCCACTCTCAGCCACCCGCGTATCGCTGAAGTTTGAACTGATCGCGACCGATGCAAGTGGCAATAATTATTCCGCAACTCAAACCGTGACGCTCTTTCGATAGGACAATCAGGAGGAAAAGTATGTACCGATCGGGAATATGGAAGCGCCTGACCACCGTGGCCGTTATGCTGCTAGCGTCGTCGGCCGTTGCTCGCGCGTCGGCGGTGATAGCGTTGACTCCTCCCGATGGCGTGATTCCCGGCGCTCCCGGCTCTACCGTGGGATGGGGCTTCTCTCTAACCAACGGCGCCGACTGGGTCTCAATTGACTCGGTCACCACCGAAAATGAAACCAGTCCCTTGGGCGGCGTGTCTGGGGGATTCACATCCTATATGGACCTGCTGGGCGGACTATCGAACGGAGTAACCCCTCCGGGCAAAACCTGGACGTTGGACTTCTCGCCGGGTAGTCCAGGCACCGGCCTTGGCCAGTATTCGATTGATCCCGGTACTCCACCCGGCGCCTCCGACAGTGGCGACTTCGTAATCTTTTACGACGAGTTCTCCGCCGATCCGAATACCTGCGGATCTTGCTACATCGATACCCTGCAATTGTTCGATTCGAACGGGAGCGCGCCCGCGTTTACGATCAACGCGTCTGCCTCCCCCGTCCCGGAACCCAAGCTAACGATGCTCATCATTCTCGGGTTCGCGGTGCTTGGTTTCTTCTATCGCATCTTGCCCAGCCGGCTGTACTCGCCGCGCGCCTTCTTCAGCACTGGGACATCCTGCTCAGCGTCTTTCCACAACGTGAAGAACTTATACGATGGACGTTGCCTTACGCTCAAACTACTAGTACCGATCGGAAAGCTCCAGCATTGAAAACCACTGAGTCCTGTGCGAACATCACTAGGATACTCGGAGGTGTGATGAGACTGGCTGTTATGCTGGCTTTTTGCGCGGGTTGTCTAACCCTGGATGTTCAGGCCGACCCATGCGTCGCGGGATCCCTGGCGTCATATGTAAGTTTGGGCACCACCGGCTGCACCATTGGCACCAACGTGGTGTCATCGTTTAGCGTGTTGACCGGATTTACGGGGGCTACGGAGCTGTCTCCGGGCACGGTTTCGATCACGCCGCTGGGAGGGTCCTCCGATCCCGAGCTGGAATTCACCGTCAATGATTCCGTCGATGCTTCGCCGGCATTGGAAACCATCTTTACCTATCGGATCGCAGGCAATCCTTATACTCAAAGCGAAATTAATCTGTCGAATTCGTCGGAGACCGGAGAGGGAGCGGTCACCGACCTTCAGAATATTTGCGAGGACGGCAGCTTCGGCTCGGACGGAGTGGATGGTTGTCCCGGAGTATCCGATTCGCTGCTTACGTTAGATGGTATCCAGAACACCGACAATACTCCCTTATCCGCGCTCTCGTTTCTCAGCGTCACCGACGACTTCACGTTGGACCCAGGCCCAGCCGGATCAGCCGCGGGTGGAGTCTTCACCGACCAATTCACAGCGCGCACGACAGTGCCGGAACCGAAATTGACTGTATTGCTCGGCGCGCTTGTACTCGCTCTAGCGGCAGCCTGCAAGCGCCGCTAAATAACCAAACTCGTTCTTTAACCCATAGGAGAACCATCCATGACTCGTGGGAAATCGATTGTCAGCACCATCCTCGCTGTATTAATGGCGGCTCCCGTTACCACCCTCGAAGCAGGCCATCGGGATGCGCCCATTGTGTCGCTCGATCAAAAAGCGAACATCACCGACTTTTTTGCATTCGTCAGCTACGACGATCCGACGAAAGTGACATTCATCATGAATGT